>JAEZFL010000035.1 GCA_023417515.1 Pseudomonadota bacterium
CCGGCCCCCCACCCAACCCTCCCCCACAAGGGGGGAGGGCTATGAGCACTCAGCCTATTCCGGTTCGAAACCCCCGCGCTCCCACCGACTGGTCGGGTGAGGCGATGCAGAAGCGCATTCGCCGCCGCTACGCCGCCGAGCGCCGCTTCAAGCTTCTCGGACTCGGCGCGGTCGTGCTGTCTGCGGGCTTCCTCGCGCTGCTGCTGGTCATCATGCTCGGCAACGGCATCCGCGGCTTCACCGCCACGGAGCTGAAGCTGGACATCGACTTCCCCGCCAGCGGGCTCATGGTCAGCGAGGCGAATCTTCGCGGCCCGAACCCGCAGGCCGCGCTCGTCTCGGTCGATTTCGACAGCGTGATCGGCCGCGCCGCCCAAGCGGAATATGGCGATCAGGGCGCAGCGCTCTTCTCGGGCGCCGCGCGGCTCGCCCTGCGCGACGCGCTCATCGAGGATCCGGGACTGCTCGGCCGCCGCGCGACCTTGTGGCTTCCCGCTTCAAGCGCCTTCGACCAGGCCGCGAAGGGCCAGGGCAGCGAGCAGGCCCGCCAGGCTTATGAGCGCGTGGCCGCTCAGGATGGCGTGCGCACCGCCATCAACTGGACCTTCCTCACCGGCGCGGACGCGACCGATCCGACCGTGGTCGGCATCTGGGGGGCGTTCAAGGGCTCGCTTCTGACGATGCTCGTCACGATCGCACTCGCTTTCCCGATCGGCGTCCTGTCGGCCCTCTATCTCGAGGAATATGCGCCTCGGAACCGCTGGACCGACGTGATCGAGGTCTCGATCAACAATCTCGCCGCGGTGCCGTCGATCATCTTCGGCCTGCTCGGCCTCGCCATCTTCCTCAACTTCATGCACCTGCCGCGATCGGCTCCGGTCGTCGGCGGCCTGACGCTGGCGCTGATGACCATGCCGGTGATCGTCATCTCGGCGCGCAACGCGATCAAGGCGGTGCCGCCGTCGATCCGCGACGCCGCGCTCGGAATCGGCGCGAGCAAGGTGCAGGTCGTGTTCCATCACGTCCTGCCGCTCGCTTTGCCCGGGATCCTCACCGGCACCATCATCGGCATGGCCCGGGCGCTCGGCGAGACCGCGCCGCTGCTGATGATCGGCATGCGCGCCTTCGTCGCGACTCCGCCGGCCGGCTTCACCGAGCCTGCCTCGGTGCTGCCCGTCCAGATCTTCCTGTGGTCCGACGAGGTCGACCGTGGCTTCGTCGAGAAGACCTCCGCCGCGATCATCGTCCTTCTCGTCTTCCTGCTCGCGATGAACGCGATCGCCATCTACCTCCGCAACAAGTTCGAACGGCGCTGGTGACCTTCATGACCGACCTCAAGACCGCTCCTGCCCCCGCGCCGACCGCGCAGACGCTCGAGACTCCCAAGATCATCGCTCGCGACGTCAGCGTCTTCTATGGATCGAAGAAGGCGATCGACTCCGTGTCGATCGAGGTGACCCAGGAGGATGTGACCGCCTTCATCGGGCCCTCCGGCTGCGGCAAGTCGACCTTCCTGCGCACCTTGAACCGAATGAACGACACCATCCCCTCGGCGCGGGTGGAGGGCTGCATCGAGCTTGACGGCGAGGACATCTACTCGCCCGACATGGACGTCGTTCAGCTGCGCGCCCGGGTCGGCATGGTGTTCCAGAAGCCCAACCCCTTCCCCAAGTCCATCTACGAGAATGTCGCCTACGGCCCGCGAATCCACGGCCTCGCCGCGGGCAAGGCCGACATGGACGTGATCGTCGAGCGCTCGCTGAAGCGCGCCGGCCTGTGGGACGAGGTCAAGGACCGCCTCACCGAGAGCGGCACCGCGTTGTCGGGCGGCCAGCAGCAGCGCCTGTGCATCGCCCGCGCCATCGCGGTCGATCCCGAGGTGATCCTGATGGACGAGCCCTGCTCGGCGCTCGACCCGATCGCCACGGCGCGCATCGAGGAGCTGATCCACGACCTTCGCGGGCGCTACGCGATCGTCATCGTCACCCACAACATGCAGCAGGCGGCGCGCGTGTCGCAGCGCACCGCCTTCTTCCACCTCGGGCACCTTGTCGAATATGGCGCGACGTCCGACATCTTCACCAACCCCCGCGAAACCCGCACCAAGGATTATATCACCGGCCGCTATGGATAAGCGCGGCCGCAGGAGCTGAATCATGGCCACCGGACATACCGTCAAAGCATTCGACGAAGATCTCGACCAGCTGCGCGCCAACATCGCCGAGATGGGCGGGCTCGCCGAAGCGGCGATCCGCGAGTCGATCCAGGCACTGGTTCGCCGCGATACCGAGGCGGCGCGCGAGATCATCGCCCGCGACGAGCGGATCGACGAGCTCGAGGCCGAGGTCGAGCGCTCGGTCGTCAACGTCATCGCCCTGCGCGCCCCGATGGCCGACGATCTTCGCGACATCATCGCCGCGTTGAAGATCGCCGGAGCGGTCGAGCGGATCGGCGATTATGCCCGCAACATCGCCAAGCGTGCCGGCCGGCTCGAAGGCTCCAAGATCGAGCCTCTGTCGCTTCTCCCCGAAATGGGCCGGATCGTCGGCGAGATGGTCAAGAACGTGCTCGATGCCTTCGCCGCCCGCGATGCCCAGAAGGCGCTCGACGTGTGCGAGCGCGACCGCGCCGTCGACGACTTCTACAACTCGATCTTCCGCGCTCTGCTCACCTTCATGATGGAGGATCCGCAGAACATCACCGCGTCCGCTCATCTCCTGTTCGTGGCCAAGAATCTCGAGCGGATCGGCGATCATGCGACCAACATCGCGGAGATGGTCTATTTCGCCGCGACCGGCGAGCGGATGGGCGAGCGGCCGCGCGGCGTGGACCCGCTCGGCATCCCGGACGATCACGATGACTAGCAAGGGTCTCGTCCTCCTCGTCGAGGACGACCGGGCGCTCGTCGAGCTTCTCACCTACCATCTCGAGCGGGAGGAATTCGAGGTCGAGACGACCCCGGACGGCGAGGAAGCCTTGATGATGGTGCGCGAGCGCGTGCCGGACCTCGTCCTGCTGGACTGGATGGTCGAGGGGATCAGCGGCATCGAGGTGTGCCGGCGGCTTCGCCGGCTGCCCGAGACAGCCAACGTCTCGATCATCATGCTCACCGCGCGCGGCGAGGAGACCGACCGGATCCGCGGCCTCGAGACCGGCGCCGACGATTATGTCACCAAGCCGTTCAGCCCGCGCGAATTCCTCGCCAGGGTCAATGCGGTGCTGCGCCGGGTGCGGCCGGCCCTCGCCGGCGAGCAGCTCGCCTATGCCGACATCGAGATGGACATCGTCGGCCACAAGGTGAGGCGCGGCGGCGAGCCGGTGGCGCTCGGCCCGACCGAGTTCCGGCTGCTCAGGCATTTCCTCGAACATCCCGGCCGAGTCTTCTCGCGCGAGCGGCTGCTCGACGGCGTGTGGGGGCATGACAGCGACATCGAGCTGCGCACCGTCGACGTCCATATCCGCCGCCTCCGCAAGGCGATCAACGAGGGTGGCCGCGCCGACATCATCCGCACCGTCCGCTCCGCCGGCTACGCGCTCGACGCGGACGCCGGCGCCTGATCTGAATCAGCTTTCCAGGGAACAATTTGCTTCCGCTGCGTTCGTTGCGGTGCCGGTAGAATCGTCCCGGCCTGTGCAAGCGTCGGCGCGCCCCTTCCCGAGTTGATCCGCGCGCCGCCCGTTCGAGGAGGCATGAGAATGAAGCTCTTGTTCGTCGCCGCGGCCCTGATGGTCGGCGGCACCGCGATCGCCCAGGAGCGCGATGCGCGCGGAATCCCGGTCGTTTCCGAGACGCCCAACGTCCCCACTGGCGCCAACCAGCCGATCCCGGCCGGCGCAGGCCCGGTCGTCGTCGCGCCGAACCAGGCGCAGGTCTTCCAGACCCGTCCCGCCACCGAGACTTACCCGCCCTGCACGCGCGGCCAGACCGACCGCTGCACCCAGACCTATGAGCGCGGCCGCAGCCCCCGCTGAGGCTTGAAACCCCTTTTGTCATTCCCGCGAAAACGGGAATCCAGCTTCCCTTTACGGCGAACCTGAAGAAGAAGCTGGATCCCCGCTTTCGGCGTAGCCGAAGTTTATCCTGAGCGCCGCCGCGGGCGGCGTCGAAGGGCGGGGATGACAATGAGGGGGCTTGAGGCGTGACAATCAGTTTCGAAGGGCGCGCGGCGATCGTCACCGGCGCCGGCGGCGGCCTCGGCCGCGCCTACGCGCTTGAGCTGGCGCGACGCGGGGCGAAGGTGGTGGTCAACGATCTCGGCGGCGCGCGCGACGGCTCCGGCCAAAGCGACGCCGCCGCAAAGGTGGTCGAGGAGATAAGCGCGGCGGGCGGCACCGCGATCGCCAACGGCGCCAGCGTCACCGATCACGAGCAGGTCGAGGCGATGGTTGCCCAGGCGCGCGAGGCGTTCGGCACCGTCCATATCCTCATCAACAATGCCGGAATCCTGCGCGACAAGAGCTTCGCCAAGATGGACATGGCGGATTTCCGCGCCGTCGTGGACGTCCACCTCATCGGCTCGGCCAATTGCACCAGGGCGGTGTGGGAGCTGATGCGCGAGCAGGCCTATGGCCGAATCCTGATGACCGCCTCGTCGACCGGCCTCTACGGTAATTTCGGCCAGGCCAATTACGGCGCTGCCAAGATGGGCCTCGCCGGTCTCGCCAAGACGCTGAGCCTCGAAGGCGCCAAGTACAATGTCCGGGTCAACACGATCGCCCCGACCGCCGCGACGCGGATGACCGAGGACATCTTTCCGCCCGACCTGCTCGCCCTGTTCAAGCCCGAGCTGGTCGCGCCGGCGGCCCTGTTCCTGGTCAGCGAGGACGCCCCGACCAACTTTATCGTCGGTGCCGGCGCCGGCGTCGTCCAGACCGCCTATGTCACCCTCACTCGCGGAGTCGCGCTGCCCGCCGACGAGCTCACGCCGGAAGCGGTGGCGCGCATGTGGGACCAGATCATCGATCGCACCGGCGAGATCGTCCCCCAGTCCGGCGCCGACCAGGCGATGACGAGCCTGCAGAGGCTTCAAGGTCGCTGATTCTCCCCGGCACGTGGAGTGAGACCGCCGCCGCAGGCGGTGGTGGAGGGGACCCTCCGCCGTCCATGGCCAGGACCCCTCCGTCAGGCCTTCGGCCTGCCACCTCCCCATACCGGGGAGGATTAACTGTATTGCTCTCGCAATACACCTATGCTAGGCCGCGCCCACAAACAGGTGGGAGGACTGGCACATGTATAGCGAGAGCGATCTCGAGGCCGCGGTCGCGGCCGGGGCATTGAGCCCCGAGGCGGCGCGGCATCTGCGCGACTTCGTGGCGCGGCAGAAATCGTTGCCGGCGGCGGACGAGGAGCATTTCCGGCTTCTCACCGGCTTCAACGACATCTTCGTCGGCCTCGCGAGCGTGATCATGCTGGTCGCGGTCGGCTGGCTCGCCAACACCATCCCGCCGCATATCGACTATGATGGCCCCTCGCCTTTCGCCGGCCTGTTCGTCGCCGGGGTGGCGTGGAGCCTGGCCGAATTCTTCACCAGGAAGCGGCGCATGGCGCTGCCCAGCATCATCCTCCTGCTCGCCTTCGTCGGCGGCGTGTTCGAGACGGTCCTCGTCGGCGCCGGAATCGCGATCGGCGCGGACCGCTTCGACGACAACCAGACCGCCTTCGCGATGCTTCTGGCCAGTTCCGCAGCGGTCGCGGCCGGCGCGGCCTGGCTGCACTGGCAGCGTTTCCGGGTCCCGATCACGGTCGCCGCGGGGACGGCGGCGCTCGCGGCCCTGATCCTGTCGCTGGTCGTCTCCGCGCTTCCGCAAGACGGCGATCCCGGCGAGAACAGGATGTTCCTGCTGACCGTGCTTCTGCTCGGAATCGGCGTGTTCGCGCTGGCGATGCGCTGGGACTCGTCGGACCCCCGGCGGGAAACTCGGCGCTCGGACGTCGCTTTCTGGCTCCACTTGCTCGCCGCACCGATGATCGTTCACCCGGTCTTCGCTCTGCTCGGGCTCACCGAGGGCGTCGTCGCTCCGGCGGAATCGGCGCTGGTCATCGCTCTCTACATCCTGCTCGGGGTGGCCGCGGTGGCGGTGGACCGGCGCGCCTTGCTGGTCTCAGCGCTCGCTTACGTCCTCTACGCGCTCAACAGCCTGTTCCAGAATTACGGAGCGGTCGAGTTGAGCTTCGCGCTCACCGCCCTGGTGATCGGATCGGCGCTGCTGATGCTCTCCGCCTTCTGGGGGCAGACCCGCCGCGCAGTGATCAATCCGCTCCCCGATCACCTCAAGGCGCGGCTCGCGCCGGTCGACCGGCAAGCGCTGAGCGCCTGAATCAGGTCCCCGCCGCGGCGGGGTCACGATGTGGGAAGAAACTGGGCCCCGGCATCCGCCGGGGCACTTTTTGATGCGCTCTACTCGTTCACGACCTTGAGCAGCCGCCGCTCGATCGGCGCGAGAGTGGGCCCGAGCTCATGACCGCGCCGCAAGACGCGACCGTCCTCGGCGACGAGCGCCCACATGCCCTGGCGGTGGCGCAAGGCGGGCCGCTTCTCGATCCGATATTCGGGATGCTCTGCGGCGCGGCGGAAGGCGCAGAAGCTCGCCGCCTCGCGGCTGAATTGGATGGCATAATCCTTCCACAGGCCCGCGGCGACCATTCGGCCGTACAGGTCGACGATGCGCGCAAGCTCCCAGCGCTCGAATCCGACCTGCGATGTCGCCACCGGAAAAGGGTGGACGGTTCCCATCAGCGGCGGTCGCCAGCCTTGGCGCCGGCCGCCTTAAGGTTCCGCCGCGTCAGATCGCGCTCCTCGGCCAGCTCCGCGATCGTCTTCCTGAGCCGCTCGACCTCGCCTTGGAGCTGCTCCAGCCTCTGCATGGCCGGGTCGCACACCTCCGCGCACGGCGTTCCGTAGGGGACGAAGTCCTTCTGGTAATGCTCGGCCTCGACCAGGGTCGGCTTGGCCGGGATGCCGGTCATGGTCGCGCCTTCGGGCACGTCGCGGGTGACTACCGCATTGGCGCCGATCCGCGCCCGCGCGCCGACCGTGACCGGCCCCAGCACCTGCGCGCCCGAGCCGATGATCACTCCGTCGCCGATCGTCGGGTGGCGCTTGCCGGCGACTCCGTCGGTCGGGTTGGTCCCGCCCAGCGTCACATTCTGGTAGATGGTGACGTCGTCGCCGATCTCCGCCGTCTCGCCGATCACGGTGAAGCCATGGTCGATGAAGAAGTTGCGGCCGATCTTGGCGCCCGGATGGATGTCGATCGCGGTGAAGAAGCGGGCGATATGGTTGACCAGCCGCGCGAGGAAATAGAGCTCGCCGCCGAACAGCCAGTGAGCGACGCGGTGGAAGCCGAGCGCCCACACGCCCGGGTAAAGCAGGATCTCCCACCGGCTCCGGGGCGCAGGGTCGCGCGCCTTGACCGAGTCGAGATAGGCGCCGAAGCCCGACAACATTCCGCTACTCCTAGCCCCCACCGGTGAAAAGATAGTTCCCGGCGCGGCATTTTTCTAGCGGTGCCTTCTCATGGGTTCCGACGAACCGTTGCCGACCGGCGTGGGCCCGCAAATCGGATATGTGCCCCTTTCCGCGAAAGAGTAGATCGGCTTCGGTCGGGAGCCGACCGCCGTACCGCCCTGCACACCTGTCCGGCGCAGCCGCTCCGTGATGAGAAAAGACCAGCTCGGCAAAGGTCCGGACCGTCCGCACCGCGGCGGTTTAGCTTCCCGGCTTGGCGTCCCGCGAAGCTTCGAAGTGGACCCGCTTTGTGCGTGACTCCGCTTTGCCGTGAGTTTATTCAGGGGCTTAAGGGGGGACGGTCGGATGTCTTACACTCCCGGCTATCGTTTTGACGTCTTCGTCAGCTACGCCCATCACGACAATGAGCCCGGCGTCGACGGGCTTCAGTGGGTCACCCAGCTCAAGCAATATCTTGCCGGCGCGCTGAAGCAGGAACTGGGGCGCGGGTCCGGCGATCTTGCTTTCTTCTTCGATTCCGGCGTCCGCGCCAACCAGCAGCTGCCCGAGCTGCTGGAGGCCGCCCGCCATTCGGCGATCCTTCTGATCGTCGGGTCACCGGCATGGCTTGCGAGCGACTGGTGCCAGCGCGAGCTGAAGGCCTTTCAGGACGCCGCGCGCGATCCGTCCCGAATCTTCATGGCCGAGCGGCGGCCATTGCGCGCCGGCGACCGCTATCCCGACGAGGTCGCCGAGCATATCCACCTCGACATGCATTTCTGCGAGGAAGGCGGACCCTGCATCCCGCTTTCGCCGAAATTCCAGGATTCCCGCTTCAGCAATGCCGTCCATCGCCTCGCCGCTCCGATCGGCGACCGGCTGGTGGCGCTCCGCTCGGCGGCGGCGGGCAAGGAAGCGGACGATCCGCGCAAGACGGCGCCGGCGCGGCCGATCGACGGCTGCACGGTGCTGATCGCCCAGCCGACCGACGATCTCGCGGCGGCCACCGACCAGCTGGACGGCTATCTGCGCCAGTGCGGCATCGCCACCGTACGAGCCAGCGATCTGCCCCAGGGCGGGATCGAGTTCGTCAACGGCTTCGAGCGCCATCTCGGCGAATGTCAGCTGTTCGTTCAGCTGTTGGGGCCGTATCCCGGCCGCAAGCCCGCCGACCTCCCGCTCGGCTACACCCTGTTCCAGGCGCAGCGGGCCGAAGCCGCCGAGCTGGCCATGATGCAATGGCGGCGCCCCGGGGCCGAGGCCGACGCCGATGCCGAAGACGCCAGCCATCGCGCGCTTCTCGACGGCAGGACCGTCACCGTCTCCTCGCTCGAAGAGTTCAAGGAAGCGGTGAAGAGCAAGGTGCTGGACATGACCCGCCCCGCGCCGCCCGGGCCGCGGGCCATGAAGAAGCCCTGCGACGTCGTGTTCATCGATGCCGATCCGTCCGACCTCGATGGCGCGTTGAAGGTGAAGCAGGAGTTCGTGAACGCCCATTTCGGAGTCGACATCCCGATGCCGCGCAAGTCCGCCGAGGCGGCACGGCTGGAGCTGACCAGCGGCTTCATCGAATCCGACGTGATCATCTTCCTCTACGGCTCGTCGCAGCCGACCTGGATCAAGGGCCAGATGCGGCTGTTCACCAAGCTCCAGCACCAGCGCGAGAAGGAGCCGAAGCTGGTCGCGATATATGCCGGCCCGCCGCCCGAGACGAAGGAGGAGATCGGCTTCGCCATCCCGGATGCGCGTGAGATCGCGTGCCGGGACGATTGGGATATGGAGCCGATCCGCGCGCTCATCCTGGAGCTTCAGCAATGAGCGGCCGCGGCGGGCGGCTGCCTTATCCGGGCATGCGCGCCTTCCGCCGTGACGAAGCGGACCTGTTCTTCGGGCGCGAAGGCCATGTCGATGCGATGGTCGACCGGCTCACGGCGACCCGGTTCCTGGCGGTGCTGGGTCCGTCCGGCGGCGGCAAGTCGTCGCTGGTCCGCACCGGCCTGCTCGACGCGCTCGAGCTCGGCTTTTCCGACGCGGGCGCCGCCTGGTGCATCGCCGACATGCACCCCGGCAGCGAGCCGGTCCGCAACCTTGCGCGCGCCTTGCTCGGTTCCTGCGGCTGCGCGGTGGACTCCATCGATGTCGACGTGCTCGCGGATCGCTTCTTGCGCGGCCCGCGCGCCGTCGTCGAATGGGTCGCGAAGGGCAATCTCGCCGAGGGACACAATCTGCTGATCCTGGTCGATCAGTTCGAAGAGCTGTTCCGCTACGGCGACTATGCCGGCCGCGAGGAGGCCGAGGCGTTCGTCAAGATCCTGCTGGAGGCGGCGCAGGCTGCGGACGTCCCGATCTACGTGTGCATCACGATGCGATCGGAATATCTTGGCGCCTGCGCGCTGATCCCCGGGCTGGCGGAGACGATCAACCAAGGCCTCTGTCTCACGCCGCGGCTTACCCGCGAGCAGTGCAAGGCGGCGATCGAAGGGCCCGCGGGCGTCTGCGGGTTCGACGTCGAGCCCGCGCTGACCAACAAGATCCTCAACGACATGGCCGATATGGCGCCGTGGAGCGACGGTCCCGGCGAGAACCATCTTCAGCGCCTTTCCCAGCGCGCCGACCAGCTGCCGCTGATGCAGCACGTGCTGAACCGCATGTGGCTGACCAAGGCCGCGCTTCACAAGACGCGCGAGCGGCTGGTGCTTCGGCGCGCCGACTATGACGCGCTCGGCGGCCTCAAAGGCGCGCTCGACGCCCATGGCGACGAGATACTGGAGTCGCTCGGCCCCTCGGGACGGGCGGTCGCCGCTCGGCTGTTCCGGGCGCTGACCGGCGGCACCTCGATCGAGACGGCGGTGCGGCGGCCCTGCCGGGTGAGCGAGCTGATCGCCGACCAGGGCGGCGCGCGCGAGGAGGTGATGGCGGTGATCGAGGCGTTCCGCGCGCCCAGCGCCAACTTCCTCCAGCCTCCCCACCCGCAATCGATCAGCGACGACAGCCTGATCGACATCAGCCACGAAAGCCTCATCCGCCAATGGTCGACTCTGACGCGATGGTTCCAGGCGGAAGCGCAGTCCGCCGCGACCTGGCGCGAGCTGCAGTCCGACACGCGCAAATATCGCGAGGGCCGCACCGACCTGCTGACCGGGCTCGAGCTCACGCAGGCGAGCCTGTGGTGGGAGCAGGAACGGCCCACCGCCGAATGGGCGGATCGGCATGGCGGCGACTATGACCAGGTCCGCGCCTTCCTCGAGGCCAGCCAGGCACGCCGCGACCGCGAGAAGGAAGCCGAGCGCCGCAAGGGATTGCAGGAGCGCAAATGGCTGCGAATCCAGCTCGCCGCCTCGGTGGCGGCGCTGATTGTCGTGGCCGCCTTAGCCGCGACGAGCCTGTCCTACTGGCAAGCGGCCCAGGCGAAATCGGTGCAGCTGGCGGCGCAGGCCAAACAACTCCAAGGTCAACGGAACGCGCTGCAAGTCCAAAATCAAACCGCAGAACGGCTCAAGGTCGTCGCCCAGAATGCTGCGATCCGAGCCAATGAGCAGGCGAGACTTGCCAGTCAGGCTGCCGCCGCCCGCGAGGCCGAGGCGCGCCGGGCGGCCCAGCAAGCCGAACTCGCACAGCAGCAGCGTCGGCGCGCTGAAGCCGCCACCGCAACGGCGCGGCGCAGTCAGCAAGAGCTGCAGCAGCAGATCAACGCGATTGGGGATGTCATCTCGCGGAGCGACGCAGCATTCACGGTATCTCCGGAGCAACTGGCCTCGGCGATCGCGCAGCACTTGCCGCGCGATGCGATTCGCCGGGCTGCCGACGGACGGGCGCCAAGCCCGTCGATAATCCGGCGCGAGGTCGCCCACATCCTGTCCGGGCACCTCAACGCTCTGGACGAGCTGTCCGGTAACGCGGTCACTCCGGCCGACCGGCTGCGCAACCATCATCGCCTGTTCGAGATCGAGCAACGGGTGGGCAACACGCCCGCCGCAGCGGCGGCGCTCCTCCAGGCCTGGGACGTCGCGGCCGAGATCATCCGCGACCGGCCATGGTCTTCGCTGTCCAGCGAAGACGCCATGCTCATCCTGGCCGTCGCCTACGAAGCGGCCTGGAACCTGCGGGAATGGGGCAAGCCCGAAGTCGCATCGCAAGCTCACGCCTGGATTCGGGATTTCGTCAGGTCCGGCGGCCATGAGCCTGAGGATCCCCAGATCGCCGCCGACCCGGCGCTCGCACTCGCCCTGGCGAATTTCGAGAACCTCGAATCCCACTGGCTGGAGGATGAAATCTTCCCCGCGGACCAGCGGACCGGACGCGATCATGCCGAACGGGCCGTCGCCTATGCAAGATTGGCCACCGAGCACCGGGGACGGGACCGACAGGTCCATGCCGGCTACGCGATGGAGCGCCTCTCCGTCCTGTCGAACAATCTGGCCAACGATCTCATCGGGGCCCAGCTTGGCGAAGCCAGCAGCGCCGTCTGCGCCAATTCGGCCAATTTCTTCGCCGCCTTTCCGGATGACGAGCGCGCCATCCGTTCACGCATCAGTTGCGCCGCGCGCTTGGCGGGGGAGGAGCAATCGGCCGTCCTTGAGCCGCTGCTCGAGCAAGTCGACGACCTGATCTCCGTCGACCCTCGCAACAACGCGTTACGCGTTGCCCGTGCCAACATCATTGAACTGCTTCTGCCCAATTGCGGCGGGCAGGCTTGTGAACGCTATACTCAAGCCGTCGAGGATGATCTGCGTGTTCTGTTGAACGAACCGTTCATAGCAGGCGGCGAGGACGGCGTCGTCTCTTTCTTGCTGGCGGCCAACAACATAGGCGGCGAAAAGAACTTCCTCCTGTCTCGAATGGTCATGAAATCCCTGGAGGACAGGATCGGTCGCCCTTTCAATCAAGGATATGAGGATGCTCTGTTCGCAGCCCTGATGGGTGGGCGTGAATATCTTTACTCCGTGCCGGAACGGCTGCGGCTTCTCCGCCTGTCGGCGCAGGCGCTCCGGAAACGCCCGAGAGAGGACGATCTGTCATGGCACAGAAACTCTCATCGCGATTGCAGCATAGAGGCCGCCCATCTTGTCGCGATGACGCAATTCCCTGAAATCGACCTCATCGCCGCCCGCACTTCACTGGGCCGGATCGCTGATCGATGCCTCACGCACCTCCAACTTTTCCCTTGGGACATTTCCGTCCGCGCACAGGTTCTGAGAGCCTATAGGGCGGTTCCCGATGACCTTCGGAATGAATTTCCGGAGACAAGCGAATTCATTCGCCGCTATGATACTTCGATCGTGTCGCTATACTATCAGGTTCATCGTCCGGGAACGATGGACCCTGAAATCGTTTCGGACAATATTCTCGATCCTCTTGAATCCAAGACATCGTCCGTTGAGGATTTATTCCGCCTGGTCGACATGTGGGGCAATAATCCTGGTCCTTCGAGCGCTATTGAATTTACAAATGCTGCATCAGAATTTGCGAGAGAGACAGAACGGCCTTTCGAACAGGTTTTTCGGCATGCTCTGGACCTTTCGATGAATCAGCTTGGCGAAGGACAAGGCATAACTGTCGAAAACGTCGATCGCGTCTACTCGCGCGCCGTTGAAATATTAGCCGCTCCGGACGCCCGCCTGAACCCCATACTCAAGCATGGTTATGACGTTTCGCTGAGCGTGAAATAAGGAGAATTGAATGTCCGAATTCCGCAGTTTGATTGACAGCAAGGCCGGCCGCGGCTGCACGATCGAGGTCTATCAGGTGACCCGCAACGTGGTGACCTATGTCGGCCGCCAGAAGCAGATCGGCCGGCAGGTGTGCCTCAGGCTCAACGGCGGCTCGGCGCTGCTCGAGCCCGGCGCCTTCCAATATTCCAACGGCCGGATCACCGCCGAGGTGCAGAAGAACGATCCCAATGCCGGCTTCTTCAAGCGCGCCATCCAGTCGGCCGGCACCGGCGAGAGCGCCTTCTCGACCCGCTTCTCCGGCAATGGCGAGGTGTGGACCGAGCTCACCCACAAGGAATTCATCATCGCCGAGATGGACGGCCCAGGCGACGCCCTGCTGCTCGACGACAAGGCCTTCTACGCCTGTGAAGGCACGATCCAGTTGAAGACCCACATGCACACCAGCATCTCGGGCGCGCTGTCCGGCGCAGGCCTGATGCAGCCCAAGCTCGAAGGCGCCGGCGTGTTCGTGGTGGAATCGCCGGTGCCGGTCGACGAGATCGAGGCGATCGAGCTCGACGGCAATGGCGAGCTCACCGTCGATGGCGACCTCATGCTGATGTACTCGGCAAGCCTTCAGGTGGAGCTGCGCCCGCTGGTCAGCGGCCTGCGCAACGCGATGCGCTCGGGCGAAGGCCTCGTCTATGTGCTGCGCGGCCGCGGCACGGTGTGGCTGATGCCGACCCACCAGAAGGATAGCGGAGTGGGCTAAAGGATTGAGCTACTATGCCCTCCCCCTTGCGGGGAGGGGATTATCTGGCCCGATCCTTCCGCATCGCAGCAGCATTGACGCTGCACCGCGTCATTTGCCGGATCGATCAGCAAAGCCGGGTTAAGTCGTTTCTCCGATGATCCGAGGAGGCCTAGCGTCCACCATTCCTAAGCCGCCCCGTCGTGGCCGCGACTCGGCGCAACCGGATCGGGAGAGGACATATGGACGCGAAGACCACCGGCAGCCCGCTCAGCGACCCGCGCAAGGAGCCGGCCGCGCTCCGCTCCCTGCTCGGACGGACCAACCGCGACTGGTGGCCCAACCAGCTGCCGCTCGACATCCTCCACCAGAACGGCGCCGAGATCAGCCCCTACGGACCCGATTTCGATTACGCCAAGGAGTTCGAATCGCTCGACTATCAGGCGGTGAAGGAGGACCTTCGCGCGCGCATGACCGCGAGCGAGGATTGGTGGCCGGCCGATTACGGCCATTATGGCGGCTTCTTCATCCGCATGGCCTGGCACAGCGCCGGCACCTACCGCACCGGCGACGGCCGCGGCGGCTCCTCCTCGGGCGGCCAGCGCTTCGCGCCGCTCAACTCCTGGCCGGACAATGCCAATCTCGACAAGGCGCGGCGCCTCTTGTGGCCGATCAAGCAGAAATATGGCCGCAAGCTGAGCTGGGCCGACCTGATGATCCTCGCCGGCAACGTCGCCATCGAATCGATGGGCGGGCCGACCTTCGGCTTCGGCGGCGGCCGCGAGGACGTGTGGGAGCCGCAGAAGGACATCTATTGGGGCACCGAGGAGGAATGGCTCGGCGACACCCGAATCGTCCCCGAGCAGGAGAAGGTTCTCGAAAGCCCGCTCGCGGCGATCCAGATGGGCCTCATCTACGTCAATCCCGAAGGACCCGGCGGCAATCCCGATCCGTTGCAATCCGCGCGCGACATCCGCGAAACCTTCGCCCGGATGGCGATGAACGACGAGGAGACCCTCGCGCTCACCGCCGGCGGCCACACCTTCGGCAAGGCCCACGGCGCCGGCGACGCCTCCAAGGTCGGGGCCGAGCCCGAGGGCGCGGACATCGCCCAGCAAGGCCTCGGCTGGCAGAGCGGTCATGAGAGCGGGGTCGGCGACCATACCATCACCAGCGGCATCGAAGGCGCGTGGACCCCCACCCCCACCACATGGGACATGAGCTTCTTCCACATGCTGCTCGACTATGATTACGAGCTCGTCCGCAGCCCGGCGGGCGCGCAGCAATGGCAGCCGATCAACCAGAAGCCGGAGGACATGGCGCCGGGCGCTCACAGCCCCGACCGGCGCGTTCCGACGATGATGACGACCGCCGACATGGCGTTCAAGATGGACCCGGAATATCGCAGGATCGCCGAGCGGTTCCGCGACAATCCGGACCAGTTCGCCGACGCCTTCGCCCGCGCCTGGTTCAAGCTGACCCACCGCGACATGGGTCCCAAGGTCCGTTATCTCGGGCCGGAAGTGCCGGACGAGGACCTGATCTGGCAGGACCCGATCCCGCCCGGACGGGTGCTCAGCAATGCCGACGTCGCCAGCCTCAAGTCGAGCATCGCCGGCTCCGGCCTCAGCGTCAGCCAGCTGGTCAAGACGGCCTGGGCCTCGGCCTCGACCTTCCGCGGCTCGGACAAGCGCGGCGGCGCCAACGGCGCGCGCATCCGGCTCGCGCCGCAGAAGGACTGGGACGTCAACGAGCCCGCCGAGCTCGCCCGCGTGCTTGATGTCTACAAGGGCATCCAGTCCGATTTCGGCGGCCGGGTCAGCCTCGCCGACCTGATCGTGCTCGGCGGCTGCGTCGGGATCGAGAAGGCCGCGCGGGATGCCGGCCACGAGGTGAGCGTGCCCTTCTCGTCCGGCCGCGGCGACGCGACGGAGGAACAGACCGACGCGGAGAGCTTCGAGCCGCTCGAGCCGAAGGCCGACGGCTTCCGCAACTATCTTCAGGTCAGATACAGCGTGCCGACCGAGGAGCTGCTCGTCGATCGCGCCCAGCTGCTCGGCCTCAGCGCCCCGGAGATGACCGTCCTGGTCGGCGGCCTGCGCGTGCTCGGCGCCAATCATGGCGGTTCGAAGCACGGAATGTTCACCGACCGGCCGGGCCAGCTCACCAACGACTTCTTCGTCAACCTCCTCGACATGGCAACGGCGTGGAAGGAAGTCGATCCGACCGGCGACGAAGTCTATGTCGGCACCGATCGCCGGACCAACCGGGAGAGGTGGACGGCGACCCGCACCGACCTCGTCTTCGGCTCCAACTCGCAGCTTCGCGCCATCGCCGAAGTCTATGCGATGGCCGATTCCGGCACGAAGTTCGTCGAGGATTTCGTCGCCGCCTGGACCAAGGTCATGGACGCCGACCGCTTCGATCTCGACCGCAATGTCGGCCCCGGCGGCCACAGCCAGGCCGCCGAGGACGAAGCGGAGCTGGTCGGCGCCAAGTGAATTAAGCTATTGTCATAGCGGAGGGGCGCTTCCCGAGCCTCGGAAGAGCCCCCTCCGCCTCACGCCCGAGACAGGGCGGGGAAATGGAGAGGAGAGGCGATGGACCGAGCCGGTGCCGAGAGGCTGAACCCGAGCCTTACCTGGTGGGCGCCCGCGGTGCGCGCCCCGCACCGCAACTGGCCCGGAATGCCGGGTTGCCGCTCCGGCGCGCGCTTCCTGATCGACGAGCAAAGCCGGCGCCCCACGCGCGACAATTACCCGGTGTTCGAGAGCCGCAGTCAATGTCTCGAATGGATCATGGCGCACCGCGCCGAGCTGGTCCGTACCGCGCCGGGAGCGGCGGTGGCGCCCGTTTCGCTGCAGCGCTGGCTGCTGGGATTGGAATAAATGATTTCCTCCCCGCGATTTCGCGGGGAGGGGGACCACCCGAAGGGTGGTGGAGGGGTAGTTCGCGCGGAGCTGGTGGCCCTCCACCACTCGCTGCGCGAGCGGTCCCCCTCCTCGGCAAATGCCGGGGAGGAAAATATTAGAGCGTGGCGTGGACGGTGGCGACGGCCTTCAGCACCGCGCCGATGCGGGCGGCGGACTGGATATGCTCGGCCTTGACGCCGTGCTGCTGGAGCACGCGCTCGTGGCTGTCGATGCACATGCCGCAGCCGTTCATCGCGCTGACCGCGAGGCTGAACAGCTCGAAATCGCCCTTGTCGATGCCGGGATTGCCGATGACATTCATGCGCAGCTTCGCCGGCAGGGTCCCGTAAACCGGGTTCGAGGAGAGGTGGACGAAGCGGTAGTAAACGTTGTTCATCGCCATCACCGCCGCCGCCGCGCGCGCCGCATTGGCGGCCTCAGGGGTCAGCTTGTCCGCGGTCTCGGCCTCGACAGCGGCAACCAGCGGACGATAGCCCGAGCCGTGCGCGCAGGCGAGCAGAAGCCCGTATTTGCGCTGGTCGCCCAAAGTCTGGTCGTTGAGCAGCGAGCCGACGTTGAGCCGCAGGTCCTTGGCATAGTCCGGAAGCGTCTCGGCAAATTCCTTGAGGGACATCATTCTACTCCTTCAATCCTCCCCCAGCTCGCCGGGGGAGGGGGACCATGCGAAGCATGGTGGAGGGGTGCGAGCATAGCGAGCTGGCGCGCTCACCCCTCCACCATCGCCTTAGGCGATGGTCCCCCTCCCCGAGCAAGCTCGGGGAGGAGTTAAAAAAAGAGGGGCGCGAGATCGCTCCCGCGCCCCTCCCGTTGGACGTCGCGGCCTCAGGGGAGAGAGCCGCCCAGGGGCTTAAGCGGCCGGCCGCAGGACGTCCTGACCCTTTTCCCAGTTGCACGGGCACAGCTCGTCGGTCTGCCGCGCGTCGAGGACGCGCAGCGTCTCGGCCGGGTTGCGGCCGACATTGAGGCCGTTGACCGTGACCTGCTGGATCACGTTGTCGGGGTCGACGATGAAGGTCGCACGGAACGCGACATGCTCGTTCTTGTCGAGGATTCCGAGGGCTTCGGCGAGCTTGCCGCCATTGTCGGCGATCCACGGAAAGTCGGCCTTGGCGAGATCCTCGTCAGACCGGCGCCACGCGAAGTGGACGTGGGCGGTGTCGGTCGAGGCGCCGATCAGCACGGCGTCGCGGTCCTCGAAATCCTGCTTCAGCTCGCCATAGCCGACGATCTCGGTCGGGCAGACGAAGGTGAAGTCCTTCGGCCAGTAGAAGAGAATCTTCCACTTGCCGTTGGTCTCAGCGAGGTTGATCGTCTCGCCCGCGGGCAGGGCGTCGGTGCCCTGCTGAACCGGCAGGGTGAGTTCGGGAAGTTTGTCGCCGACGGTCAGCATCGGGTGGTGCTCCTGTTTTTATGAGGTTTCTGGAAGGAAATCCGCGGTCGCTATATGGGTGACGATCGCCATTGGACAAATTGATAAGTTCTCGGCTATTGATCGATTGCGTCTATGAGCATCCATCTCCCCACGCTGAAGCAGCTCCAATATCTCGTGGCGCTCAAGACCCACGGCCATTTCGGCCGCGCGGCGGACGCCTGCTTCGTCACCCAGTCGACCCTGTCGGCCGGGATCAAGGAGCTTGAATCCCTGATCGGGGTCACCCTGGTCGAACGGACCAAGCGCGTCGTTCGCTTCACCCCGCTCGGAGTCCGTGTCGCGGAAAAGGCGCAGCGCATCCTGCGCGAGGCCGAGGAGCTGGCCGACATGGTCCGCGCGGCGGGCAAGCCGCTGTCGGGCGAGTTGCGGATGGGCGTCATCCCGACGATCGCGCCGTTCCTGCTGCCGACCCTGCTTCCGCGGCTGCGCCAGCAATGGCCGGACCTGCGCCTCTACCTGCGCGAGGAGACCAGCCAGGCCGCCTGCGATTCCCTCCATCGCGGCGCCTTGGATTGCGTTCTGCTCGCCCTCCCCTATCGCTGCGGCGACGTCGACAGCGTGACCTTGTTCGAGGACCGCCTGTTGATCGCCTTCCCGCCGGGCGGCGCCGACGCCTTTCCAGGCGCCGTGACCCCGGCGGTGATCGACGAGGAAAAGTTGCTGCTCCTCGAGGACGGCCACTGCCTCAAGGACCATGCGCTGGCCGCCTGCAACCGGCCGGAGCTGCGGGCCGAGGCGTCGATCATGGGCACCTCGCTCCACACCCTGGTGCAGATGGTCGACAACGGCCTCGGCATGACCCTCGTCCCCGAAATGGCGATCAAGGCCGGGATCCTCGAAAATACCGGGGTGGAGGCGCGCGCGCTCAAGGCCGACCACGCCTTCAGGCGAATCGCTTTGGTCTGGCGCAAGGGCTCGCCGCGGGAGAAGGAGTTCCACCTGCTGGCGGAAGCTCTCAAGGCGGCGGCGTAACCAAATTCCTCCCTGTCGCCGAAGGCGATGGGGAGGGGGACCATGCGCAGCATGGTGGAGGGGCTCGGCGCGAGGCTCGAATTGCCCCTCCACCACTCGCTTCGCGAGCGGTCCCTCTCCCCATCCGCTTCGCGGACAGGGAGGATTGCCGTTACGCCATGTGCCTCAACCCGATGCGCAGATAGACCCAGCCGGTCATCAAGGTAAGCACGGCGGCGGCCCACAGGCTGGCGAGGCCCACCTGGAGCACCCAGCCGCCTTCCACCGCGCCCGCGAGGATCAGCGCACCCAAAGCCAGCATCTGGAACGTCGTCTTCCACTTGGCGAGCTGGCTGACGGGCACTGACACCTGCAGCCCGCCCAGGAACTCGCGCAGCCCCGACACCAGGATCTCGCGCAGAAGGATGACGAGCGCGGCGACGATGTGCGGGCCGCTGATGATCGGCTCGACTCCCTCCTGCCGGGTCGACACCAGCATCAGCAGCACCGCCGCGACCATGATCTTGTCCGCGATCGGATCGAGAAAGGCCCCGAGCCGCGACACGCTCTTCATCCGCCGCGCCAGCCAGCCGTCGAAATAATCGGTGATGCAGACCAGGGCGTAGAGCGCGAAGGCGAGCGCGAACTCGATTTTGCCCGGAGCCCACAGCAAGGCGACCAGCAGCGGCACCGCGACGATCCGCGACAGCGTCAGCAGGTTCGGGAGGGTGAACATCACGCGCCTCTAACGCGCCCCGTCTCCAAATGGGAGCCAAAGCCTTGTCTCGCGGGTTCGGGAGCGGCTATGCCGCACCGGCTGCCGGCCCGACAGGAAGGTTACAAGTGCACGCATATACCGCGTCCGGCCGGACGCCCGCTCCTCTCGTTCCGACCTTCGCATGAGCTCCGAACTCGGCCTCCATCTGCTGGGCAAGCGGCGATTCCTGCCCTTGTTCGTCACCCAGTTCCTGAACGCGTTCAACGACAACCTGTTCAAGAACGCGATGGTGCTGTTCGTCGTCTACCAGGTGCTCAGCGACGAGGCCTCGGAAACCTGGTTCAGCGCGCTGGCCACGGCGCTCTTCATCCTGCCCTTCCTCACCCTGTCCGCGCTGTCCGGACAGCTCGCCGATGCCAACGACAAGGCGAAGATCATCCGGATCGTGAAAGCGTGCGAGATCGGCATCATGACGATCGGCGCGGGCGGCCTGGTCATGGGCTGGCTCGACATCCTGGTCATGGAAGCGGCGATCCCGCTGATGCTCCTCGCGCTTCTCGCGATGGGCATCCATTCGACCTTCTTCGGCCCGATCAAATATGCGGTCCTGCCGCAGCATCTCGAACGGCACGAGGTTCTCGGCGGCACCGGCCTGGTCGAGGCGGGCACCTATCTCGCCATCCTCGCGGGGACGATTATCGCCGGAGTGATCGCCGTCCAGACGGCGGCGGTGATGTGCTTCGTCGTCGCGCTCATCGGCTATGTCGCAGGCCGCCAGGTGCCGCCGGCGCCGCCGGAGGAGCCCGGACACAAGATCGACTGGAACGTCTTCCGCTCGTCGGTGACCCTGGTGCGGGCAACGATGCACATCCCGCGCCTGTTCATGGCGATCATCGCGATCAGCTTCTTCTGGACGGTCGGAGCGGTGCTGTTCATCCTGTTCCCGCCGCTGGTGAAGAACGTGCTGACCTCCGACAAGGAGGTCGCCAGCCTGTTCCTCGCCATCTTCTCGATCGGCGTGTCGATCGGCTCGATCGTCATCAACCGCCTGCTGAAGGGCGAGGTCTCGGCCCGCTACTCCGCGCCCTCGGTGATCGTGATGGGCGTGTTCATCGTGCTGTTCCACCTGGTGTGCCAGGACTGGGAACGCACGCCCGACGGCACGCTTCTGCAATTCTGGGATTTCTTCTCGCATCCCGACGCCCTGCCGCTGATCGGCTGCCTGCTCGGAATCGCCATTTCCGGCGGCATGTTCGTGGTGCCGCTTTACGCCTTTCTGACGACGACAGTGCACAAGAGCGAGGCGGCGCGCACGGTCGCGGCCAACAACATCGTCAACAGCTTCGCGATGGTGATCGGCTCGATCATCTCGACCGGCCTGTCGCTGCTCGAGATGCAGACTGTCGACCAGCTCCTGCTCGCGGCGGCGATGTGCCTCGTCTCGGCCTGGCTCGGCTGGAAGCTCCACAAGGTCTGCGACGACGGCAAGATCTTCGACGGCCACTCGCTCCCCGACGACGTCTAAGAAATCCTCCCTGTGAAGCGAAGCTTCATGGGGAGGGGGACCATCCGCGCAGCAGATGGTGGAGGGGTAGCGATCTAGGGGCACATTACCCCTCCACCATCTGCCTTCAGCAGATGGTCCCCCTCCCCACGCGCCTTGCGCGTAGGGAGGATCTTTTCACACCATCGCTCTCGGGTTGCTGAACACGCGGGTCACCTCGGGCTCGAAGCTTTCCAGCGGATCGACGTCGAAATCGGGATCGAAGGCCGGCGCGTCCCAATCGTCGACCAGCTTGGCCGCGAAACCGTACCAGCTCTCGCCCTGGAAGCGCTCGCGCGCCTCCGGATCGAGGCCGAGATGCTCGAAATAATAGCGGCCCTGGAAGGACTGGTGCCAGTAGATGGCGTGATAGATGTCCTCGCTGACATAGGGCTTCAGCATCTCCGCCGCGATCGGCCCATGGTTCGGGATCGAGAACAGTTTCCCGAGGTCATGGCACAAAGCCGCGACCACCTCCTGGTCGCTCGCTCCCGCGCGTCGCGCCAGAGTCCCTGCCATCAGGCTGTGGGTCAGCTGGTTGGCGGCGAAGCCGACCTCGATCGCCTCGAGCCGCTTGAGGCTCTCCATGATCTGCTTCGCCGCCGTGCTCTGCTGGTGCTGCCGATGCGCCTGCGCAATCTGCGCCCAGTCCTCGGCGGTGCCGTCGTGCATGTCGGTGAACATGGCCCCTTTCTATCACTTGCCGGGCGCGGGCAAAAGCGAGTCAGTCGCGGGCGGCGGCGGCCGCGGCGGCCTGGTCCCGCGCGGCGTTCCAGAACAAGGCGGCGGAGAGCAGCCAGATGCCGCCGAACGCCGCGCTGAAGATGCCGCCGCGCAGATCGGTCGACATGCCAACGCAGGAGACGATGACCTGCGCGACCGCCGCAATCGCCATGGTAATGGCCATTCCGTGCGCCCGAAAGCGGGCGACAATCGCGCCGAGCAGAGCCATTCCGATGACCGCGATGAAGAGGAGATTGTAGGGATTGTCCTCGTCCCCAATCATCCCGACCGCACCGTTCGCCCACACGATCAGGAAGGATGCCGCGAGCGCGAAGCCCGCACCGGCCCGGTAGGCACCGTTGCGCGACAACCGGACGGTGAGCTCGAACAATATGCCGGTGCCGCCGATCATGATTCCGGCGAAGATGAAGTCGCTCTCGGTCCAGTTCACCTCGTCCCCGAACCGCATCGCGATAAGGGGCAGCAGCAGGATCAGCGCCGCCGTGCTCCAGCCCGCTATCCGCCAGGGGCTGCCAAGCCGCCCGCTTCCGGTTCCCGATGCTCCCGCCATGTCCCTGTCCTTCCGCGATAGTGAGACTCCACCCTGCGCCGGGACGCGGGTGAGCGGCATGAGCGACTTGTGAGGTTTCGCTGAAAAACGAAGCTGGCGGATCGGTCTCGGCGAGGCGCATCGATTGACGAGGAGGCTCGACCCGGCTTGATGCAGCCGATGAGCCGACTGCGCGACCGCATCTCCCTCCCCGCCGCGCGCCGCATCGCCCTCGCCGCCCAGGGGTTCGGCGGCGCCAAGCCGGCGGTGACGAACTGGGGCCGTCTCGCGCGCAATCTGAACCGGCTTGGCCTGCACCAGATCGACAGCGTCAACGTCCTCGCCCGCGCCCATTATCTCCCGGCCTTCTCCCGCCTCGGCTCCTATGACCGTGAGCTGCTCGACCGCGCCGCCTGGGGACCGAAGCCCAAGCGCCGGCTGTTCGAATATTGGGCGCACGAAGCGTCGCTGTTGCCGCTCGCCCTCCATCCGCTGCTGCGCTGGCGCATGGCCGAGGCCGATCGCGGCGAGGCCGGCTGGGGTAATGTTCGCCGCTTCGCCGCCGAACGGCGCGGCGAGGCGGAGGCAATCCTCGCACGCATTGGGGACGAGGGACCGATGGCGGCGTCGGACTTCGAGCATGGCCGGAGCCGCAGCGGCTGGTGGGAGTGGGGCAGCACCAAGCACGCGCTCGAATTCCTGTTCTGGGCGGGATATGTCACCACCGCCACCCGCCGCGGCAGCTTCGAGCGGGTCTACGACCTCGCCGGGCGCGTCATTCCGTCCGCCATTCTCGCGCTTCCCACACCCAGCGTCGCAGACGCCCAGCGCGAACTGGTCAAGATCGCCGCACGCGCGCTCGGAGTCGCGACCGCAGGAGACCTGCGCGACTATTTCCGACTGAAGCCCGAGCCTGCCCGCATCGCGATCGAGGCGCTTGTCGAAGATGGAATCCTTCTGCCCGTGTCAGTCGGAGAGTGGCGCCAACCCGCTTACCTCCACGCCGAGGCGCGCAGCCCGCGGCGGATCGAGACGCAGGCCTTGCTGGCCCCGTTCGACCCGCTCATCTGGCAGCGAGCGCGCGCCGAGCGCCTGTTCGGCTTCCGCTACCGGATCGAGATCTACACGCCGGCCGACAAGCGCGTTCACGGCTATTACGTGCTGCCGTTCCTGATGGACGAGGCGCTGGTCGCCCGGGTCGACCTCAAGGCCGACCGCCAGTCGGGACGACTGCTCGTGCGCGGCACCCATTTCGAGCCGGATGCGCCGCCAGAGACGCGCGAGCGCCTCGCGGCCGAGCTCGGGATAATGGCCGAGTGGCTCGGACTCGAACTGGAGGCCTGATCAGGCGAGGAAGGTGCCGAACACGATCAGGCCGGCGACCCAGCCCATGGCGAACAGCTTGGCGTCTTCCATCCAGCGCGGCACCTCGGCGAGCTCGCGCGGCTGCGCCACCGCCACCGCGCGCGGAAAGTTGCCGGGGTTGCGGATTCGCCGCTTCACGATTGGAACGAGCCGGGTCATGGCCCGGGTTTAACGATTTGTTTACCAGCGGCGCAATCGCGTTAACGTCGATTTCTGCTGGTCGTACCGCCGCGGAACAGCCCGGCGGCGCAAGATATCAATGCCCCGGCGGGTGCCCCGCGCCATGACCCTCGCCGGACCGCCATGCCCGACGGCTCATTCTGTACCCGCTGCAGCGATATTCGTGGGTGACACCGTCGGCGACATGGTGACCGACGGTCTCCAGCGCCGAGATGACGACCGGCCCGTGATGCTCCCCGCCGGACCCGGCAAGCAGGCGCTCCATCGCGGCGTTGCAGGCGTCGTGCGACCGGTAGCTCCGGCTCTCCTCGCGAAGGAATGCGGCATGCCGCTCGCCGCTGGCGACATGTTCGGCATGGTGCGGGCGATACATGTCCCTGCCGTAAGGCGGCCCATAGGAACCGGGCCAAAGCCGCTCGCCGACCGGAAAATGCTCGCCGCAGCCGGCAAGCAGGACCACGCATGAAAGCGTCGCAACCGCACCGAAGCGCATCATCGCCTCCCCCAAAGCGAGAACGAGCATAGCGCGCGATCGGCGATCGCGACAGGGGCGTCGGTCAGCGCAGCCGCTTAGCGGCGAACGCTCGGCCTGATCCGCTTTTCAGGTATCGCTCGAGGGCGACTGCCGCGTCTTCGTCCTCAAACCAATGGTATGACATCAGGCGCCAAGCTTTGTACTTCGATGTGTGGGAAGACTGGTCCGCATTGTGAGCGGCGAGACGCGCCTTAACGTCGGCGCAGAGGCCGGTGTAAAACTAGTCTGGGTGGTGGATGCTCTGGAGGATGTAGACGAAATTCTTCGTCATAGGTCGGTGCCCCGCCCTCCTTCGCCAAGGCTACGGCGGGCAGCGAAGGCTGGTGGAGCCGAGGGGGATCGAACCCCTGACCTCTACAATGCCATTGTAGCGCTCTCCCAGCTGAGCTACGGCCCCACACCTTCGTCACGGCCTCTGGGTTCGGCCGGAAGCGCGCATTTAGGCAAGGCGGGCGCGGCGCGCAAGCCGTTCGCCCGCCCTTTTTGAGGAGGCTCAGGCCTCCTCGTCTTCGTCCTTCGAGCCGGGCACGCCGATATCGTCGTCGCCGCCGAGATCGACCTCGTCGTCCGGATTCTCCTCGGCCTCCTCGTCGACGTCGAGATCGTCGCCGGCAAGATCGGTGTCTGCCGTCTCCTTCTCCTTGTCGGGCTTGGCGGCCTCGTAGGGCAGCGGCTGCTTGGACTTGAGCACAGGCTCGGGGAACCAGTTCACGCCGCACTCGATGCAGGTGACCGGGTCTTCCTTGCCGAGGTCATAGAAACGGGCCGAGCATTTGGGACAGGTCCGCTTGGTGCCCCATTCAGGCTTCACCATGGGTGAAAATCTCCAGTAAACAGAAACCTGGGCCGCTCTCGGGTTGAGGCGTCGGCGCCGGATCGGCGCGCGCCTTGCCACAGGCAGATGCCGCTGTCAAAAGCCCCGCGCATGACCGCCGCCGCCCACGCTTTCGCCCGATGATCATCGCCGTCGACGGACCCGCGGCAAGCGGCAAGGGCACCATCGCCCGAGCGCTCGCCAGGCATTACGGCCTGCCCCATCTCGACACCGGCCTGCTCTACCGCGCCGTCGCCCTCAATCTGCTGCAGACCGGCGGGGACCCGGAGAGCGAATTCTCCGCGGCGCGCGCCTGCGACATTTCGCAGATCGATTTCGCCGACCCGGAGCTCAAGGGCGAGACGGTCGGCGGGATTGCGTCGCGGATCAGCGCCTACAAGATGGTCCGCGAAGCGCTTCTAGAGCGCCAGCGCACCTTCGCGGCGACGCCCGGCGGCGCAGTGCTCGACGGTCGCGACATCGGCACCGTCATCGCGCCTCATGCCGGAGCGAAATTGTTCGTCACCGCCGCGCCGGAGGTCCGCGCCAAGCGTCGCTTCGCCGAGCTCGTCGGGTTCGGGCTCAACGTCCATTATGAAGACGTCCTGGCTGACATCCGCGCCCGCGATGAGCGCGATTCCGGCCGCGCCGAGGCCCCGCTCAGGCCGGCGGACGACGCCCATATCCTCGACACCAGCGAAATGAGCGCGGAGCAAGCGGTGGCGGCGGCGATCGCAGCGGTGGAGCAACGCCGCGCCTGACGCTTGGCGGCGCTCGCCGGATCGGCCATTGTACCGGCCTCACATCGCGGGGTTGAGGGGATGAGCGACCCGGTCAGGGAAGCACGGGAGGCGCGCAAGCGCGGCGACCTGTTCGGCGCCTACGACATCGCGGCCCGAGCGATCGCGGACGGCGACCCCGGCGAGGACCTCAAGCACGAGCAGGCGCTGGCGCTGGCGCGCATGGGCGACACCGAGCGGGCGCTGGCGCTCTATCACGCGCATGGCCTCGATCGCAGCGACGATCCCGACAAGCGGGCGCTGGGCGCGCGGCTGCTCAAGGACCGCGGCATCGAGACCCAGTCCCAGGAGGAACTCGCCAAGGCGTTCGACGGCTACCGCCGCCTCTTCGAGGAGAGCAAGCGGCAGGATTCCTATGTCGGCATCAACGCGGCCTCGCTGGCGCTGCTCACCGGCCGGACCGAGGCGGCGCGCAGCCTTGCCGAGGAAATCCTGAAGCTGGCGAAGGTCGCGCGGCCCGCCGATTATTATTGCGGCGCCACCCGCGGCGAGGCGCTTCTGATCCTCGGCGAGGTCGCCGGCGCGGCCGAGGCGCTGAGCCAGGCGGTCAAGCTTCCCGACGCCAATTTCGGCGACCAGGCCGGCACGCTTCGTCAATTGAGGCTCGTCGCCGAGGCCGCCGGCATTGCGGCTGCCGACCGCGACTCGCTTCTCGATACGATCCGGCCGCCGTCCGCCTTCCATTATGTCGGCCACATCTTCATGGCGGACGAGGCGACGGAGCAGCGTCTCAAGGACCGGATCGCCGGCATCCTCGACGAGCGCAAGGCCGCGTCCGCGTTCGGCTCGGCCGCCGCCGGAGCCGACATTCTGGTTGCCGAGACCGTGCTCGAGCGCGGCGGCGAGCTCCATATCGTGCTGCCCTGCGCAACCGCCGACTTCATCGCCCAGTCGGTGCGCCCCGCCGGCGAAGCCTGGGTGGCGCGGTTCGAACGGGTGCTCGCCGGGGCCCGGCGAGTCAGCTTCGCCACCGAGATGGAGTTCGTCAACGATCCGTCGCTATTCGCTTATGGCGCGGCGGTCGCGATGGGCATGGCGCGGCTGCGCGCCCAGCACCTCGCCAGCCAATGCTTCCAGCTCGCATTGTGGGACGGGACGCCCGGTGGCGCGGTCGGCACCGCCGCCGACGTCCGGCTGTGGCGCGACCAGGGGGGCGAGACGGTCGTCGTTCCGCCGGAGGGGGTGGATCGCGACTATCCCCGCCCTGCCGCGGGCGCACCGCCGCCCTTCCCGCGCCGCCTCGCCGCCATCCTGTTCACCGATTATGCCGGTTATTCGAAGCTGACCGAGTCGACGCTTCCCGCCTTCGACCGGGAAGTGATGGCCCGCATCTCCGACGTGCTCGCCGCCCATGACGGCTCCGTCCTCGCCACCAACACGTGGGGCGACGCGCTCCATGCCGTCGTCGACGGCGCGGCGTCGGGCGCCGAAGTCGCGCTCGACCTCCAGGATGCGCTGCTCGAGGTCGACCCGGCGGCGCTCGGCCTGGCCGCGGACCAGGGCGGCATGCGCATCGCCGTCCATTTCGGCTCGGTCTACGAAACCGTGGACCGGGTCACCGGCCGCCCCAATTTCCAGGGCACCGAGGTGTCCCGCGCCGCGCGGATCGAGCCGGTGACTCCGCCCGACACCGTCTATGTCACCGAATCGCTCGCGGCGATGCTGGCCCTGCACGCGCCCGAGCGCTTTCGCTGCCGCTATGTCGGGCGCATCGACCTTGCAAAAAAGTGCGGGAAGTTCCCAATGTACCGGCTGACCGCGCGCTAGAGCAGATATCTGAGACCCGGATTCACGTTTCAGGCTGAATGGCCTAAAACGATTCGGGTCCAAGGGGAGACGATGATGGCCACGACAGGCGATGGCACCAGCTCGTTCGGGGAGGGGATGGTGAGCAAGGACAAGTCGCCGATGCTGTTCGTCAGCCACCATTCGTCCAAGCTCGAGGTGGCCGAGCATGTCGAGCGAGCCTTGAACGTCAAGGGCGTGCGCTGCTGGATCGCGCCGCGCGACGTCGAGCCGGGCGCATCCTTCGCGCGCGCCATTCCTCACGCGATCGGCGAATCGAGCGCGGTGCTGCTGCTGTTCTGCTCCAATTCGGCGAAGAGCCGCCATGTCGAGCGCGAGCTGATCCTGGCCGACCAACTCGGCAAGGCGATCATCCCGCTTCGGCTGGAGCGGATCGACCCGGGCGAGTTGAGCTATCACCTCGCCGCGTCGCAATGGATCGACTGGCTGGAGCAGCGCGACGAGGCGATCGACCGGATCGCGCTCAAGGCGCGCGACCTTCAGGTCCAGGCTCAGAACGGCACGCCCAAGACCGGGACCGTGTCGATCGATGAGCTGGAGACCAAGGCCCCGGTCGATATCGCCAAGGCCAAAGGCCCGCCGCCCCCGCCGCCCGCCGCGCCGCCGCCACCACCACCGGTTTCGCTCGACCGGCCCGACCGCGCGCAGCCATCCGGTAGCGACGTGCCAGGCAGCGCCGGCTCAGACACCGGCGCTCCGCCGCACGAGCCCTGGCCCGCCGAGCCGCGCAAGTCGGGCAAGCTGCCCCTCTTCCTGGCATTGGGCGGTCTCGGCGCGGTGCTGCTGATCGCGCTGGTCTATTTCGCAGTGTCGATGCGGGCGCCCGCCGCCGTCACCGAGACCTGGTTCGCCGGCCTGTGGAGCTACGATGAGGATTGCAGCCAGCAGATCCGGTTCGATCCCAATGGCGAATTCGTCACCGCGTCCGGCGAACAAGGCACGTGGTCGATCGAAGGCGGGCGAACGCTGGTCGCGGAGCTTGACGACGAGGTCACCCGGTCAACTCTGACCAGAATCGGGCGTGACGAGGTCCGCACCGGCGACGGCTCGATGTTCCGCTGCGAATGACGGCGGCGGCCGTCTGATCCCTCAATGGAGGATGGCGTCCATCGGCTCTTCGCCGAGCACCTCGATCAGCCGCTGGATCTGCCGCCACCGGCAATAATGGATGACGTTGCCGAGGTCGCGGCTGCGGCTTGCGCGCGCCGCGGCCTCTTCGGCCGCATAGCCGCCGAACCGCTCGATCAGCTCGGCCGCCTCGGCGGCGGCGGCGGCGTCGGGCAGGTGGACGTGAAGGTGCAAGACGCGAATACCTGTACGGGTGAAGCTGCCTCGACATAGGCGACTTGGGGCTTACGAAGTGCCGCACAGCCATGTTCAACAAGTTGTTGAGCATATTCCGGCGCTGGAAAGAGGGCCTCGGCGCTGCCATAGGGCGGCCATGACCGAACCCGATCCGCGTCGGAGCAGTGCCGCCGGCGGCTCCCTTCTCGCTTTTGCCATCGTCACCGGCGCCGCAGTCGGAGTCGCCATGGGTCAGCCGACCATCGGCGCGATCGCCGGGCTTGCCGCCGGGCTCTTGCTCGTCCTCATCGTCTGGCTGGCGGGCCGCCGCTGAGAATCCCGCTTCCCCGGCCCCTGAAACGCCTTGCCCGGCGCGCGCTGCTCGGTATCCGCCGCGACCCCGCAACCGGTCACCTTCATGACCCCGTCGACGGCAACCGGTTCAGGACGCGCGCGGGTGACGGCCTTGCTCGAGCGCGCTGGCTTCGCGATCAGGCCGCTTCCCCGTGACTGGCTGTTGGCCGAGCGCCCGGCCGAGGCTGCCATTCGATGATCTCGGCCGTGCCGAGCCGGCGCCGCGCGCCGCGATTGCGCAGCACCAGCAGTCGGCGCATCGCCGAGCGCAAGGCTCGCGGGCTGATCTCGGCCGCTGCCGCCCAAGCGAGAAGCATGGCGCTCCTCCGAAGCGGTCGTAGCCGCCCGGTCCGAATCATCGGCATCAGCACGCCGGGCCTTCGGCCGGCCCACACCGACGCCGAGCCGCCGGACAGGAAAACGCGCGGATCATGCTTTCCCGGGCCATCGGAGCGCGCGAGCAGCGGCGCATAATCCTCGCCGCGCCGATATGCGGCAAGGCAGTCGAACATCGTGCCGATCGCCCGGTGAAGGTTGCGCTGCCCGTCCGAGAATCGCGTGCTCCTACCGGTATGACGGACCGCGACGAGCGGCTCGGTCAGGACCAGCACCGGTCCGACCTCCGCCATGCGCAGGTAGAGGTCGATATCCTCCCACTTCTCGGCGCCCGAGCGATATCCGCCGATCCGCCCGAAGGCCTGCCTGCGGAACATGATCGAGGGATGCGGAAACGGCGCCATCTCGTTCGGGTAAGCGAGCGAGACGTAGCTGGGCGGGCGCACCCGCCGGCCGCGGTCGTCGATCGTCTCGGCAAGGGCGCCGACCAGCACGGCATCGGGCCGGGCCGCGAGCGCGCCCAACTGCTTGGCGAGCCGCTCCGGCGCGGCGAGGTCGTCGGCGTCCATCCGCGCCACGATCGGCGACCGCGCCTGCGCCACGACGAAATTGGAGCTGCCGACCGGCCCGAGCCGAACGTCCTCCTCGAACAGGCGAATCCGCGCATCCTGCGCCGCCAGCCGGCGGAGAAGGGCACGCGTTCCGTCCTCCGAAGCGTCGTCGAGAATGACGAACTCGAAATCGGCGAAGGTCTGCCCAAGGATGCTGCGCACCGACTGCTCGACCCACGGTTCGACGTTGCGCGCCGGCATCGCGACGCTGAGCTTCGGCGGACCCGCCAAGGCTAGCCGAACGCCCGCGCGGAGGCGGTGGGGTCGCGCGGCGCCATCTCCCACTCGACGAACTCGCGACCGACCAGCTTGCGCTGGGCCCGGGCGTTGCGCGCCTTTCCATAGAGCTGGAGGAGCAAGCGCAGCGAGCGCGGGCTCACCGTCGCCCAGGCGACGAAGACGAGCGCCTGGGCCGTTACGAAATCCGGTCGCAGGTCAGCGCGGCGCAGCATCCGGCCAAGCATGTGGCTGCGCTTGCCCCCCCACAGGCGCACCCAGGAGCGGGCGACGAAGATTCGCGGGTGTATCCGCCCGGTGCTGGGATGGCCGAGCAGCGGCGACCAGTCGCGCCCTTGCCGGTAAAGTGCGGCCGATCGGTACATCACGTCCAGCGCCTGTTCGTTCCTGTCACCGTGGCGCTCACGAATGCTCACCGGCGAGTGGCGATAGCTCGTCAGCACCGCCGGGATGACCAGGATCCGGCCCTGCTCCGCCATGCGCCAATAAAGGTCGAGATCCTCCCAGGCGTCGGCATGCGAGCGATAGCCGCCCGTCCGGGAAAAAGCGTCCGCGCGGAACATGATCGACGAATGGACGAACGGCGCGAAGGAGGATGGTCGGATCAGGCGGGACAGGTTCGGCGGCTGCACGGTTCGGCCCTGCGCGTCGATGCCGTCGGCGAGCGTTCCGACAAGCACCGCATCCGGCCGCCGGTCGAGCAGCTCGACCTGTCGGCGCAGCCGCGACGGATCGTAGATATCGTCGGCATGGGCGATCGCGACGAGCGGCGCTCGCGCCTGCGATACCACCCAATTGGCGCTGCCGGCGAGGCCGGACTTGGTTTCCCGGCGAAGCAGTCGAATGCGCGGGTCCTCGGCCGCCAGCCGGGCCAGCACCTCGCCGGTGCCGTCATCGGACCCGTCGTCGCCGATCACCAGCTCGAAATCGACGAAATCCTGGGCAAGGATGGAGCGAATGCTGGTTTCGACGAAGTCACGGCCGTTATGGACCGGAAGCACAACGCTGACGGCGGGTTCCCGGCTCATGCGCGGAGCGCCGCGGCCGGCTCCTCGACGGGCTGGAGGCCGAGCACCCGATCGCACAGCGCCAATACCGAAGGGCGATGCGCGATCATGACCACGGTGACCTGGCTGTAGAGCCGCCGGATCGCCGCCAGCACGGCCGCCTCGGTGGCCTCGTCCAACGCGTTGGTCGCCTCGTCGAGCACCAGCATTCCCGCTTGCTTGTAGAGTGCGCGGGCGAGTCCGATGCGCTGGCGCTGGCCGCCCGAGAGCTGGACTCCGCGCTCGCCGACCCGGCTGTCGAGCCCGTCCGGCAGCGACTCGACGAAGCCGTCGAGCTGTGCGGCCCGCACTGCCTGGTCGAGACGGGCGCGGTCGACGGCGTCAGCATCCTGCCCGAGCGTGATGTTGGCGGCGATGCTGTCGTCGGCGAGATAGATGAATTGCGGGACATGGGCGATATTCGCCTGCCACGCTCGCCGCACATCCCGCGTCAATGGCCGGCCGTCGATCAGGATGCGGCCGCAGTCGGGTTCGATCAGGCCCATCAGCAGGTCGGCGAAGGTGCTCTTGCCGATCCCCGTCGGACCGGCGAGGCCGACCCATTCGCCCGCCGCAATGGTGCAGTCGAAGTCGCGAATGACCGGCCGGTCCGGCCGATAGCCGAAGCTGAGGCGATCGAAGCGAATCTCCTCGCGAAGCGGCAGCGGTTCCGGCCGCGGCCCGGCCTCCTGCTCGATCGGCAGCTCCATCAGCATGGCAACGTCGTGCAGCCACTGGTGGTGCGCCGAGATCTGGCTGTAGCCGACCCACACCTGCTGGAGCAGAGGCAGCAGCCGCTGGGCGCCCAGCGCGAGCGCCCCGAGCACCGGAATGGCCGCGGCGATGCCGCCGGGACCCCGGCTCACGAGCATCGCGATGCCGGCCATAACGATGACGCCGACCGCTTCGACGGCGAAGCGCGGCGCTTGCGACAGGAACACATTCTCCGCCTGGGCGCGGCGATTGCGAACCTCGAACGCGTCATATTTGGCCTGGTGAAGCGCCTGCGAGCCGTCGAGCAGGATGTCGCGGATCCCGCCCAGCGCTTCGCGCACGGTGCGCGCACGCGCGGTGATCGAGCCAGCGATGATGCGGCTGTTGGCCTCGAGCCGTTTGCGCACGAGCAGGCTGACCGCGGCATAGGCCGAGGCGGTCGTGACCGCTGCGATGCTCGCAGCGACGGCGTCGACGAGCAGCAGGGCGGTCATCACGAACAGCGCCAGAACCACCGCGACGAAGCCCTGGATCGCCGGCTGGAGGAGCGTCGCCACCAACCGCTCGACCTTCTCCATGCCGGCGAGCATCTCGCTGCTATTGCGATTGAGATAGGCGAGATAGGGCTGGCGAAGCATCCGACCGAACACCAGCCCGGCAAGCTCGCGGCCATAGCCCATGGTGAATTTCTGCTGTCGCCACAGTAGGGTCAGGCGCAGCACCGCCAGCAGCAGCGCCGCCCCGGCGAGAAGCAATGCGGCGCTGGCGATCGGCGGGCCGAGCGAGGCGAGCAAGGCGCGCACGTTGTCGGGCAGCGCCGCCCCGGTCGGATCGGCGAGCAAGGCGAGGAACGGCAGAGTCGCTCCGATCGCGAACGCCTCCGCCGCAGCGCACAGAGCCGTGGCGATCAGCAGCAGGATGAGATGCCGGCGCCGGGCCGGGCTCATCGCCGCATAGAGTTTTGCGAAAAGGGCCCGCCGGGTCATTGCCGCGGACACTAGGGGCGTGGCGGCGCGTCGCCAAGCATGGCTCTGCACGTTGCGCCGCCGCGCAGAAGGATTAAGCTTCACCAATGACCTCTTCGGCACCGCCCTTGCGCGCCCCCCGAGGCCGCGCAATCGCCAATCGGCTGCTGGTGCTCGAGGCGATGGCGGCACTCCTGCCGGCCGCGCTAGCCGTGCGCTTCATGCCGTTCGCGCGGGTGATGGAAGCGGGCCGACCGGTGCGGTGGCGGCGCGGCGCCGTAGACCCGCGGCGGCTCGCGCGCATGGTCGAGATCGCCCGACGCAAGGTGCCGTGGCGCGCCAAATGCTTCGAATCCGCTCTGTGCCTGCGCGCGATGCTGCGCCGCCGTGGCGTTGCCTCGACACTTCATTACGGCATCGGCGCGGAGGAAGACGGCGCGCTCAACGCCCATGTCTGGCTGAGCGTCGGCGGCGACGTGCTGATCGGCGGCGAGAATGTCGCGCAATTCGCCTGCGTCGCGACCTTCTCGAACGAGTCCTGCGCTTGACGCCGGCCTCGCCGCGCGCCCTGTTCGGGCTCGCCGTCCAGTCAGACCTGCCGCTTCCCGGCCTGCCGAGCGCCGACGGCGGCGCACCGCTGGTCGTCGTCCGCTACGGCTCGATCCCTCCCCAGGAGGGCCATCGACTGGCCGTTGATGGGGGCGGCCTGTCGCTTCAGGTTCCCGACGTCGGCCGCTTCCTTATCAGCGGCGGCGACAGCATCGTCGTCGATCCCGCTCCCGGCGCTGGCGAGCGCGAGCTGCGAGTCTATCTGCTCGGGTCCGCGTTCGGAGCCTTGCTCCACCAGCGCGGCCTGCTGCCGCTCCACGCGAATTGCGTCGAGATCGCCGGCCGCGCCGTCGCCTTCCTCGGCCGCTCCGGCGCCGGCAAGTCGACTCTGGCCCACTGGTTCCAGCACAATGGCCATGCGGTGCTTGCCGACGACGTGACGGCGATCGACCTTGACGGACCTCCGCTGGCGCTGCCCGGAGTGCCGAGGCTCCGCCTCTGGCAGGACGCGCTGGAGGCGGCCGGGCTCGACCGCAACGTCTATCCGCGTTCGTTCGCGGGCCAGGACAAGTTCGACGTCCCGGCCGCCGCGCGCCGCGGGCAGCCCCTGCCGCTCGGCGCCTGCTACCTGCTCGCCGAGGTCGCCGACGATGAGCCGCACGGCATCCTCCCGCTCACCGGCCTCGACGCTTCAGAGGCGCTGATGGCCAATACCTATCGCGGCGCTTTCATATCCTTGCTCGGCCGCGGCGAGCAGCATCTCCGGTCCTGCGTCGCACTCGCCCGCCAGGTCCCGCTGTTTCGCGCTGTCCGCCGCTGGGGACGCGACCATTATGACGCGGACGCCGCGCGCCTTCGCGGACATGCCGAATCCCTGCTCGATGCGCCGCCAAGCGCTTTGACGGCCTAATCCGGTTGAACCCCCGGGCCGGGAGCGTGCACAATGACGATCGCGCAAGCGTCTGGAATAGGGGGATCATCATGGCGGACTGGATCGTGGCTCGGCGCGAAGGCCTCAGCGAGGCGGAGCTCGACGGCGAGCTGCTCGGTCTCCATGTCGAGCGCGGCACCTGCTACGGCTTCAACGGCACCGCCACGCGCATCTGGAAGATGATCGCTCAGCCGACCCGTCTCGGCGCGCTCCGCGACGCGCTCGTGCGCGACTATGACGTCGACGCCGAGACCTGCGAGCGGGACTTGCGCGACCTGCTCCGCGAGCTCGAGCAGGACGGCCTGGTCAGCATCGACGCTGCGGCCCCGTGACTGCGCTCGCCGGCTATTGGAGCTTCTCCGGCCGGCCTGACGCCGTCCGCACCTGCGAGCGCATGCTCCAGGCGCAGCAGGTCTACGCGCCCGATCCCAAATCACCCGCGGTCTGGAGCGGCCGCGAGATCGCGCTCGGCCGGCGGCTGTTCCGCCAGTTGCCCGAGGACCGTTTCGACCGCGCCCCGATCGTCGGCGCGGAGGGACGCCGGGTGCTGGTCGCGGACGTCCGCCTCGACAATCGCGCCGAGCTCGCCGACTCGCTCGGCATCGCCTCCGCCGAGGCGAAGGCCATGGCCGACTCCGCCATCCTGATGGCCGCTCTCGAGCGCTGGGAAGAGGAGGCCGTGGACCGGCTCGAGGGCGACTTCGCCTTCGCCTTGTGGGATTCCGGGCGGCAGCGGCTGGTGCTGGCGCGCGACTTCATCGGGCAGCGGCCGCTCCACTTCCACCGCGGCGCAGACTTCCTCGCCTTCGCGTCGATGCCCAAGGGCCTTCACGCGCTCGCCGAGGTCCCGCCCGCGCCGGACCGCCCCATGCTCGCGCGCTTCCTCGCCTTGATGCCCGAAGACGGCACCGGCACCTTCTTCGCCGGTGTCGAGCGCGTGCCGGCCGGGGCGGTCTGCATCGCGACGAGCGACGGCGTCTCCACCCATCGCTACTGGCAGCCGGATCCCACGCCCCTTCGTCTCGGGCGCGACGAGGATTATGAAGAAGCCGTGCGCGCGGCGCTCGACCGCGCCGTCGCCGTGCGGCTGCGCGGTGCCGAGCAAGGCGTGGGCGCGCATCTCAGCGGCGGCCTCGACAGCAGCGCCGTCGCCGCCACCGCGGCGCGGTTGCTGGCACCGTCGGGCAATGTCGCCGGCTTCACCGCGGTGCCGCGCGAAGGCTATGACGGGGCGATCCCCCACGGTCGCTTTGGCGACGAAGGCCCGCTCGCCGCCGCGGTCGCCGCTCGTTATCCGAACCTTGAGCACGTCCTCGTCCGCACCAACGGCCGCTCGCCCTTCGCCACGCTCGACCGCAATTTCTTCCTGTTCGAGCGGCCGGTGCTCAACCTGTGCAACGGCGTGTGGATGGACGGCATCATGGATGCCGCCAAGGCGCGCCGCCTCCCGGTCATGCTGACCGGCCAGATGGGCAATATGAGCTTCAGCTATGCCGGCCTCGAGCTGCTTCCGGAGCTTCTCGCGGGCGGCCGCTGGCTTCGGCTCGCCCGCGAGCTCCGCCGCCTTCCCGGCAACGGCATCCGACCGCGCAGCGCACTCGCCCACACGATCGGCCCGTTCATGCCGGCCAGTCTGTGGCGCGCGATCAATCGGGGCATGGGCAAGCATTTCCGTCTCGGCGATTATAGCGCGGTCAATCTCCACACCGCCGAGGCGTTGCAGGCCGATGCCGCGGCGAACGGCCTCGACTTCAGCTATCGTCCGCGGCGCGATCCGGTCGGCACCCGCCGCTGGGTGATCGGCCGGGTCGACCTCGGCAATTACAACAAGGGCTATCTCGGCGGCTGGGGGATCGACGTGCGTGACCCGAGCGCCGACCGCCGGCTGGTCGAGACCTGTCTGTCGATCCCGGCCGGCCAATTTCTCAAGGACGGCCTGCCCCGCTCGATCGCGCGCCGGATGCTCGCCGACCGGCTGCCGCCCGAAATCGTCCGAGAGCAGCGCAAGGGCCTGCAGGCCGTCGACTGGCACGAGGGGCTGACCGCCGCCCGCGACGAAGCGCGGCTCGAAGCGGAGCGGATCGCCGCGGTCGACGGCGCCGCCGAGATCCTCGAAACCGGCAAGCTCGACGCCCTGCTCGAGGACTGGCCGGAGGACGGCTGGAACGGCAACAAGGTCACCGGCCGCTACCGACTCGCGCTTCTGCGCGGCCTGTCCGGCGGCCATTTCCTGCGCAAGGCTGCCGGCTCGAATGCCTGAGCCGCTGCTGCCGGAATTCCGCTACGCCGTCGACTGCTGCCGCTGGACCCGGACGCCGGACCAGGATCGCCGGCTGCGCGAGCAGGCGGTCGACTGGCCCCTGTTCCTGCGCGTCGCACGCCGCCACCGGATCGAGGGCCTGGTCTGGCGCGCGCTTCGCCAGGCGCAGGTCGAGGTTCCGGCGGGCGTGGCCTCGGGTCTGCGCGCTGCGGCCGAGCGGATCGGCCGCGACAACCTGGTCGCCGCCGCCGAATGCGCCCGACTCAACAGCCGCTTCGCCGCCGCCGCCATCCCCCTGCTGTTCGTCAAGGGACTGACGTTGAGCGCGCTCGCTTATGGCAGCGCCCTGCCGAAGGCGGGCTGGGACATCGACATCCTCATCGGCGAAGGCGACTTGCCGCGCGCTGCGCTCCTGCTCCAGGCGGACGGCTACGCGATGGTCGTGCCGCACGGACCCGCCTCGCCGGAGCGAGTGATGGCGTGGCATGGCCGCTGCAAGGAATCCGTATGGCGGCATGTCGGGCGCGGCACCCATGTCGAGCTTCACACCGCTCTGTCGGATCATCCGATGCTGCTCGCCGGCGTCGGCATCGACTCGCCGCGGCAGGACGTGCGGGTCGCCGAAGGCATCGTCCTGCCGACGCTCCGGCTGGAGGAATTGTTCGCTTACCTCACCGTCCACGGTGCCTCGAGCGCCTGGTTCCGGCTCAAATGGATCGCCGACCTCGCCGCATTGCTCGACGGGTGCTCGCCGGAGGAGATTGCGGCGCTCTACCGCCGCTCGCAGGAGCTCGGCGCCGGGCGGGCGGCGGCGCTGGCCCTGCTCCTCCTCGACCGGCTGTTCGCGACTCCGCTGGCGCCGCCGCTGCTCGACTCGCTACACAGCGACCGCGCCAATCGCCGGCTGCTCGGAGCCGCCATGCGCAGCATGTCCGGCCGAGCCGCGGCGACGGAGCTCGACCATCTCTGGCTGGGCACCATCTGGATCCATCTCGCCCAGTTCGCGCTGCTCCCCGGGCTGCGCTACAAGCTTGTCGAGCTGCGCCGCCAGGCCCGCCCGTTGCGCCGGATGCCGCGCTGACTCTCGACTCGCCCGAAACGATGTGTCACATCACAGGCAAAGGGGAGTGAGACGATGACCAATCGCAATGATGCGCCGGTGAAGAAGGCCGAATGGCGCAAGCCCGAAGTGAGGAAGATCAAGGCCGGCTCGGCCGAGGCGGCCGGAACCACCGTCGCCGACGGCGCAATCGCCCAGTCCTGACCGGCCGCCCGCGGGCGGGGGAGCGCCGCGGCCGCCGTCTCCCTGTCTGAAGGTCGAGGGACCGAGCGAAGCCGTCTCGCCCGGTCCCTTTTCGAGTCCGCCTACATCACGAAGTCGTTGGATGCGATCGCATCCATGTCGCTCGAGAATATGAGCAGGTCGAAGTCGGAGACGCCATCGCCGTCGATGTCGGCCTGGACCACCCAATTGCCTCCGCCGAGATCCTCGGAGCGAAGCTGGCCGGCCTGACCGGTGAAGGCGTTGTCGTCGATGAAGACGAACGCCTGGTTGCCGGCAAGGGTGGTGTTCGCGTCGATCGCAGACAGGTCGACAAGGTCGCCCATCGAGAAGTCGAGAATGAAGTCCGGAACATCGTTGGGGTCGGACTCCAGCACGCTTCGATAGATGAAGCGGTCGTTGCCGCCGCCGCCGATCAGAAGGTCGGCACCGAGCGCGCCGGTGATGAGGTCGTCATTCTGGCTGCCGATCAGGATGTCGTCGCAGCCGCCGCCGACGATCCGGAACGACCCGTCGCTCTCCGCCGAGCCGTCGAACGACAGCGACTCGTCCGGCCGCAAGGTCGCGGCGTCGATGATCATGCGCTGTCCGGCCAGGACGTTGGCGTCGTGCATGGTGATCTCATAGCTGCACGGGCCGATCGCCGGGCCGAAGCGCAGATCCTGGCCCGACAGGACGACGATGACCTCGATCCCGGTCATCGAGCCGGCGTTGAAGGTGACCGCGTTGCCGCCCGTATAGTCGCCGCGCAGGCCGAGATGGTCGCTGCCGGCGCCGCCATTGACCGTGTCGGCGCCGGTGAGGTGGCCGCCGCCGCGGAACAGGAAGCCGTCATTGCCCATGCCGCCGGTAAGGTGGTCGACGCCCATTCCGGCATAGATCAGGAAGTTGCCGTCGGTTTCGGCGGAGCCGTCGAATGTGAGGTCCTCTCCTGCGCGAAGAGTGACTCCGTCGACCAGCAGGGTCTGGCCGGCAGCCACGTTCGAATCCTGCGTGGTGATATTGTAATCGTAGAAATTGTTGGCGGTGTCGCCGAAGCGCGTGATCGCGCCGCTCAGCAGGATGAGGTCCTCGATCCCGGTGATCGTGCCGAGCGTCACTCCGCCGCTATAGTCGCCCTGGAGGCCGAGCTGGTCGCGCCCGCCATTGCCATGGACGATGTCGTTCACGTCATATGCGCCGCCGAAATAGAAGCCGTCGGCGCCGCCCATGCCCGTGGCGGTGTCGTCGCCGCCCTGCTGGAGCAGGAACAGGTCGCCCAGCGCCGTGCCGTTGATGACGTTGTCGGTGCCGTCGCCCATCAGCCAGTCGCCCGGCCCGGCAACGCCGTTCACGGTCACGGTGACGGTGACGGTGTTGCCGCCGGCGACGGTGTACTGGAAGGTGTCGCCGACGGTCGACGTGTTCACCGCCCCCGACGTGTTGTCGGTGAGCGTGGTGAACTTGCCGTTGGGATTGTAGCTGTAGGTGCCGTCGGCGTTGACCGTCAGCTTCGCGCCCGAGGCCAGGGTGATCTCGACCCCGACATTGGCGGCCGAGCCGTTGACCTCGGAAATGACGATCGCGTCGCCGTCGACGTCGACGTCCGGGCCCGATCCGTTGTTGGCGAATAGGCTGCCCGTGCCGATCACGTTCTCGAGCGTGCTGATCGCGTCGGGCTGCGCCACCGGCGCATCGGGCTGCGGCGACACGATGATCGTCCGGGTGTCGATGTCGGTCAAGGCGCCGCCGCTGCCGTTGGCGCCCTGATCGTTGGTGGTGACCGTCAGCGTGTCGTTGCCGAAGAAATCCGGATCGGGCGAGTAGGTCAGGCCGTTAACCGCGGCCAGGGTCGCGTTGATCTGGTTGAGGGTGGCGGTGACGGTGATCGTGTCGGTGTCGTCGCCGGTCACGCCGCCCGCGGTGACTCCGCCGACCACGTCGGTGCGGATGTCGAGCGTGCCGTTCTGGACGTTGAAGGTGACGGTGACGAGGTCCGTCGCCGGGTCGGCGTCGGGATCGGAGATCGACATGCCGCTGAGCCACGCGTCGATCGCGTCCTCCCCGGTGCCGATGGTTCCGCCCAGCGAGTTGACCGGGGCGTCGTTGACCGCGGCGATGTTGACCGTGACCAGGTTGACGTCGAGCCCGCTCGCGCCGGCGCCCTGGCCGCCGCCCGGCGAGCCATCGGTGAAGCCGACCGCGAGCTGGACCGAGGCCGGCGGATTGTCGCTGCCGTTGGTGTAGCGGACCGCCTGGATCACCTCGTCGACCAAAGCGGAGGTCGCGATGGTCTGAGCGCTGGTGAAGTTGACAACGATGGTTCCGGCAAGACCGGTGGAGAAGGTCGCGAAGACCTGCCCGCCCGCCTTCAGCTGGTTGCCGTCGATGGTGAAGTTCGGGCCCGCGACCAGGCTGAACAGGTCCTCGGCATTGGCGACCGGGTTGCGGTTCACGCTGAACGTCGCTCCGGCATAGTCGCCGAGGCCGCCGTTGCGCGCGTCGAGATCGACGTCGGCGACGGCGCCGGCAGGCAGGATCGCAACGGCGGTCTGCTCGGTCGCGGCGATGGGGCCGCCCGTGGTCAGCACCGGCGTGTCGTTGACCGCCGTGACGTCGACGGTGAGCGTGTTCGAGGTGGAATCGGTGGCGCCGTCGTCGTCGGTGACGGCGAAGGTGATCGTTCCGATTGCGGCGCCGTTGGCATTGGGATCGGCCCGGAAGCTGACCTTGCCGTCGGCGAGGTCCTGAGCGGTGTAGGTCGCCGGGAAAGTGGTCACCAGGACCGGCACTCCCGCGCCGGCGGTGCCGTCGGCGTCGAAATAGAGGCCGCCGCCGGTGACGGCGCTGATGGTGACGCTGGCGAGCGTCCCGTCGGCGTCGTTGAAGCCGAGATCCGCGGCCTCGATCAGCCGGAACACGTCCTCGATCGCGGTGATGGTCGAGCTGGTGCCGCTCGGAGCGTCGTTGACGTCGGTGACCGCGATCGTCGCGGTGGCGACGTTGCTGTCGTCGCCGCCGTCATTGACCGTCACGGTGATCGTCCGCGAAGTGTTGGTTCCGAAGTCGGTCGGGTTGTCGCCGGTGTTGGAGTAGGTGACCGCCTCGATCGCCGCCTCGAAATCGGCCGCGCTGGTGCCGGGCGCCGCGACCAGGATGACGTTGGTCGCGGTGCTCGACGGATCCACGGTCACCGTCGCCGGGAGGGTGCCGACGGTCAGCAGGTCGCCGGCCTCCGCATTGGCGATGGTGATTGTCGCGCTGACGATGTCGTCGCCGGCATCGGCGTCGGTGATCGACACGTCGGTGTCGCTGATCGCCACGGCCGCGCCGCCTTCCGTGTAGGCGCCGGCATAGCCGGTGCCGACGCTGTTGCTGTCGTCGGCGTCGAGGTCGAGGACCGGCGCGATGTTGGCGGGCACGACCTCCTGGCTGAGCACGACGGTGCCGGTCGAATAAGCGGTCGAGCCGCCGGTCGCTCCAACGCCCGAAATGTCGACGACCTGGCCGAAGGTGATTCCGAAGCCGAGGCTGTTGTCGATCAGGTTCACCGTCAGGGTCGGGGCGGTGCCGGTGAAGTCGAGCGCCGGGTTGAAGCGAATTGCGGTTCCCGAGCCGATCAGCAGCGCCGACGCGGTCGAGCGGGCGCCGATATCCACCCAGGTCGAGGTGTTGGAGTTGAAATATTGCCACTGGCCGGTCGCGCCGCTCGAGCCGTTGGCGACGACGGCGATCCCGCTGAACGAGCCGGGCGACGAGCCGCCCGGATTGGAGACGCTGAACTGCGCGTCGGCGGCGTCGGAATATTGGGCTGAGAACAGGGCGTTGACGGTCTGGCCGCCGGTCGGCGTGTCCTCGACGATGGGATCGGCGTCGACCGTGCCGTCGCCGATCACCACCGGGGCGTCGTTGATCGAGGTCACGTCGATCGCGATCGTGTCGGTGTCTTCCTCGCTGGTCGAGTCGCCGGTCAGGCCCGGGTCGACCCCCGTGTTGCCGTTGTCGTTGGTGGTGATGGTGAGAATGCGGTCGCCGTTATAATTGGCGCCCGGATTGTAGACGAGGCCGTCGAGCGCGGTGTTGATCGCCGCCTGGGTGCCGGTCAGCGTCACGTTGTTGGTGCCGTTGCCGGTGACGGTGAGGCCGGCGGTTCCCGACAGGGTCAGCGCGCCGGTCTCGATCGAGAGGGTGACCGACAGGTTGCCGGCGCCGACGTCGGGGTCGCTCACCGAGATGAGGTTGCCGTTGGCGGCGTTGAAGGTGAGCGTTCCGTCCTCGCCGAACGACTGGAGACCCGGCACCGAGTTGACCGGCGCGTCGTTGGTCGCGACGAAGCCGAGGTCGAGCGTGTTGTTGGTGTCGCCGTCCGGCTCGAGACCGAAGTCGAGGCGGATCGACCGGGTCGCGGCATAGCCGCTGAACGCCTGGCCGTTATTGTCGCCGTTGACATTGTTGTTGGGGTCGGGCGCGGGCACGACCACCGAGGCCGAGACGAGCCCTTCGAGCGGTCCGCCGCTGAGGAAGTTGGAGGCGTCGACGCGGACGATATAGTCGCCGGGCGCGAGATAGTTGAACGCATAGGCGCCGGTGGCGTCGGTGGTGACGGTCAGGGCGATGGCGCCGGGCGTTCCGGCCGCGACCGGCGTGTCGACCGCCGGGTCGTAGGTGCCGCTCGAATCGTTGTCGAGGTAGCTGATCGCCTCGTCGATCCCCTCGTCATAGACGCCGTTATTGTTGGTGTCGGCGAACAGGGTGAGGCTGACTCCGGCGACCGCGAGGTCGGTACCGGAATCGAATACGCCATTCTGGTTGACGTCGAAGAACACGCTGTCGCCCAGGCTCAGCGAGTCGACCGCCAGCAGCTCGGCATTGGTGCTCGCCGAGAAGAGCGTTCCCGCCGGCACGTCGCGCCAGCTGATGTCGGCGGAGTTGCTGAAATACTGGACCAGCCGGTCCTCGCCCGGGAGCGCGTTGACGACGGAATCGTACTGGACGACGAAGGCGTTGTCGCCCGGCACCGTGCCGACCACGACGGGGCCGAGCTGGAACACCGGGTGCGGGATCGATCCGGGCACCGCGCCCGCGGCCTGGCCGTCGGCCGGAAGCCGGCGCTCGCCCTCATAGGCATAGCCGTACATGAGGTCGTCGCGCGCCGCGAGATTGTAATGGTCGCCAAGCCCCGCCTGGTGGCCGAGCTCGTGCATCAGCACGGTGAGGAGGTCGACGCCCTCGGCCGCCGCTCCGCCGGTGGCGGTGAGGCGGGTGCCGGAGCCGGCATATTCCTCGTCGGCGTCCGGCGTGGTGTCGAGGAACCAGCCGGCGCGGCCGCCGTCATTGTCGATCAGGATGTTGGCGCCGTCGCTCATTCCGAGCTGGACCCCGGTCATGTCGGCGACCGAGAAATTGGCCGCGCGCATCGCCGCGACCTGCTCCGCGCTTGCGCCGGCGTCGATCCAGCGCTGGATCGCGGCGTCGACGAGATAGTCGAGCTCGGCCTGGCTCAGCACATTGTCGTCGACGATCACGGGATGGGCGTTGTCGGTCGGAAGGTCGCCGGCATGGCCGTCGCCCTTGCCGCCGGTGCCGCCGCTGCCGTTGGCGGTGTCGCCGTCGTCGATCGGCGGCGGGATGTCGCCGCTATGGCCCTCGCCCTTGCCGGTGCCGGTGTCGGCCGGCGGCTCGGGCGCCAGCATGATCGGCGGCGGCGGCAGGTTCGGCGTGCTCGGGAGCGGCGGATTGGCGCCGCCCGGCGTGTTGGCGAAACCGTTGGTGACACCTGCGCCGACGGCACCGTTGCCGGTGACCCCAGCGACTCCGTTCTGCGCTATAATATGATTTACGAACGCGACCGGATCGGCACCGCCACCCGCATAGCCGGGGCTCTGGATTTGCGCGTTAGAGAAGACGGTGGCCCGCAAGTCGTTCGCTGACCCGCCCGGAAAGTTGCCGTCGAAATCGTTATTGCTGAGACGCAGGCGAATGATGTTGTTGTGCGTACCTGAAGAAGCACCCGCACCCACCAGGAATGCGCGCTGAGCGAACGCAGTACCGTCAGCAACGAAATTGTTTATGACGGTCGCATTCATGATGCTGTTGCTGCCGTTGATCACACCGGCCGCCGACGAAAGATCGATCGCGCTCCCGCTCCCGAAGTCGAAGATGTCGTTGTTGTCGATCAGCAGGTCCATCGTGCCGGAGCCCGTGATGCGCCCCTGGATCGCCCCGGACTGTTCGGGGCCGGAGCCGGCAACGCCGTTGGCGCCGATCGTGTTGTTCTGGATTGTGATGTCGAGCTCGGCCGACGAAGTCGTGTCGATCGCATTCACGTTGAACGCGTAGCCGCCGATCGTATCGGTGATGGTGTTGCCCGAAATGAGCGCGCGCAGGTCGGCGCTTCCCGCCGGGCTGATCGTCACGCCGCTGCCCAGCACCACCGATGACGGCTGGTTGTTGCTCAGAATGTTGTTGGTGAAGGTGATGTGGCTGGAGCCGGTCGCGCTCTGGTTCGTGGCGAACTGGAAATGGTCGCCCTCGGCGTTGGTGAAGGTGTTTCCGGAGATCAGGGCGGTGACGTTGGCGCTGTCGTTCGCCTGGATGATCAGGTTGTCGTCGCCGAGCGCGCCCTGGTAGCTGTTGCTGAACGTCGAGCCGGTGATGGTGACGTTGAGCGAGCCGGTGTCGTTGCGGATCGCGAAATTGTCGTCGGCATTGGCGTTGAACGTCGAGTTGGTGACGACGACGTGGCCGCTGGCATTGACCAGGAAGACTCCGTCCTCGTCGATCGCGTTGCCGTTGTTGCTGGACGTCACATTGGTCAGCGACAGGTTGTTGACGCCGGAGCCGCGAATGCCGCTGCCGCCGGAGCCGGTGATGGTCACGCCGGTGAGGCTGATATTGCTGACATTGGTGAGATCGATGCCGTGGCCGAGCGAGTTGAGGATCGACCCGCCCGACGCGGTGAAGCCGCCGCTGCCGGTGTTGGCGAGGATGATTCCGTTCACCGCGCCGTTGGTGTTGACCGTCGCGAAGGTGACTCCGGCCGCGCCGATGTCGGTGCCGCGGATGTCGACCGCGGTGCCGGTGCCGGTGCTGACCGTGTTGCTGTTGCCGGTGACGGTGACCGAGCCGCCGGTCGCGTTGGCCGACAGGCCCGCGCCGCCGGTCGTGGTGATGTCGAGGCTGCCGCCGGTGAAGTTGATCGCGGCGCTGTTGTTGGTGATGTTGACCGCGGCATTGCCGCCGGTGGTCAGAGTGATCTGAGAGCCGGTGAAATTGACCGTGCCCGCGCTGTTGGCGATGTCGATGCCGCCGGCGCCGCCGGTGCTCGACAGGTTGCCACCGAACGCGACCGTTCCGCCGGTGCGGTTGCTGATGTCGATCAGGTCGACATTGGCGGTGTTGTTGGTGAGCGCGGCGTTGATCGTGATGTTGCCGTTGCCGCCGTTGATCAGCACGGTTTCGGCATTCGCATCGTTGGTGGCGCCGATCGTGCCGCCGTTGATGTTCACGGCGTTGCTGTTGCCGACGATCTCGACTCCGCTTCCGGTCGTGCCGTCGATGTTGACGGTGGTGAAGGTGACCGCGCCCTGGGTCTGCGCCTGGCCGTTGATCTCGATCCCGTCGCCCTGCGTGTTGTCGATCGTCGCGCTGGAGAAGGTGAAGGTCGAGTTGGAGTTGGTGATGTTGATTCCGTCGGCGCCCGCTGCGGCGGTTCCGCCGATGGTGACGGCGCCGCCGCTGAAGGTGCCGGCTCCGGCCGCGTCGAGATTGTTGATGTTGATCGCGTGGCCGCTGGCGACAGTGCCGCTGGTCAGGGTCTGGAAGGCGATCCCGCTCGTCCCCATCGCGCCGTTCTGAAGGTTCAGGACCTGGCCGGTGGTCGTGGTCACCGAGTTCGCCGCGCCGGTGATGTTGAGCGTGCCGCCGCCGGTGAAGGTCAGTCCGGTGCCGCTCGTGGTGGTGATGTCGAGGCCGGTGCCGGTCGCGTTGAAGTTGATCGTGCCGCTGTTGTTGGTGAGCGTGACTCCGTTGCCGGTGGTCCCGGCGCCCGCGCTGACGAAGGTCTGGCCGTTGAAGTTGATCGTCCCGGCATTGCCGTCGAGCAGGATTCCGGTCTGGCCGTCGCCGATCGCGCCCTCGGTGAGCTGGCCGCCGAACGTCACGGTGCCGCCGGTGCGGTCCTGGATCTCGACCAGCGAGCCGCCGGGATTGGTGATGTTGCCGTTATAGGTGATGTTGGCGCTGCCGCCGGAGCTTGCGGTGCCGCCGCCGGCCTGGCCGATCAGGAAGCCGGTGCCGGTCGAGTTCTGGATGGTGCCGGCATTGGCGGTGAAGCTGCCGGTCAGCAGATTGGCGCCGGTGCCGGCGAGATGGACGCCCTCGGCCGCCGAGCCCGACGAGCTGAGGCTGGTCAGGGTGACGTTGAGGGCGCCGCCCTGGTCGATGTCGACCGCCTGGCCGGAACCGCTGATGCTGGAATCGGTAATGGTGAGGCTGCCGACGGTGCCGTTGCCGTCGCGCAAATTGGTCGTGCCGTTATTGTCGCCGTCGAGGTTGATCCCGCGGATCTCGTTGTTGGTCGACAGAGTGACGCCGTAATTGGTGTTGTTGACGCTGTGGCTGTTGATCGTCGACTGGTTGCCCGACGCGCCGATGGTGAGGCCGTTGACGACGAAGCTGTGGGAGTCGCCGAACAGCTTCTGCCCGGCCTCGAGCGTGATCCCGCCATTATAGGCGGCGTTGCCGCGGTCGTAGACGAAGATGGTGTCGCCCGCGCCGTCGACGTCCTGGTTGCCGGCGATGCCGTCGGCGGTGCCCACCCGGCCGGTGCCGACGGTACCGTCGTCGTTGAGCGGGGTGAGGCTGGTGAACGGCCTCAGATAGGAGCCGTCGGGGGCGCCGTTGGCGCCGCCATAATTGGCGTCGACATACCAGACGAGGCCGTCGACGGTGACGTCCACCGTCCCCTCGTAGCCGGCGACGTTGGTGAGGCCGTCGGCATCGGCGACGCTATATTGGAAGCTCGCGGCGCCGGTGAAGCCGGTGTTCGGGGTGAAGGTGATGGTCTCGCCGACCAGGTCGATGGTGACGGTGCCGTTGACCGCGCCCGAGACCCCGGTGATGGTGAGGTTGGCGGCGCTTCCGTCGGGATCGATGTCGTTGCCGAGCAATTGGGCGAAGGTGAAGGTCTGCGGCGTGTTGCCGCTGATCGTCGCGGCGTCGTCGACCGCCATCGGCCCGATCTTGACCGAGCCGGGGACGAGCGTGGAGCCGTTGAGCAGGTCCTGGACCGTGACGTCGAGGGCGTCGTCGCCGACATTCTCGAAGGTCAAAGTGGTGCGCAGGACATCGCCGGCGTCGGCGATGCCGTCGCCATCCTGGTCGTTGGTGAACAGGGTCGAACGCGTGCGAACGCTGAAATTGGCCGGCATTGCTTATCCCCCACCACGCAACCCGGGGAGGAGGGTCGCGACTCTGCGGCTCCCAAACGCCGCCTGGGGGTTTTCGCATGATTCAGATCAACCGGCTAGGTTGATTCACGATTCGTTAGGCATAGATCGCCGTTTGCGCCGACCGTCCAAGAACGGCGCAAGTCCGGTGGCAAATGTCCCCAAGGTGCGAGGCCCCGGGAAAAGATGGGCGCCGGCGACTGCCGAACCGGCGCCCGAGTCGATCTCCTTCTTCTCGCCCCTCCCCTTCAGGGGAGGGGATCAAGGGGTGGGGAGCGGCGAAGGCCCTCGATGGGCCTGAGGCGCTTTGAAAGCTCGCTCGGGGGCATCGAGCCTCTTCGCTCCCCTCCACCCCCATCCCCTCCTCTGAAGAGGAGGACCTTACCCTCTAAAAGCCGATGCCGAGCGAGATGCGGCCGCCGATCGCGGCGCGGCCGTCCTGCTCCTCGGCGAGCAGCTCGGCGCCGATGACGGTGCCGCCCTGCCCGCCGACCAGGCGCAGCGCGCCGGTCCAGCCCGACGTGCGTTCCTCGGGCGCCAGCGTGAAGTCGTCGCCGTCGCCGAAGCGGGCGACCGTCTCGCCGAGCGCGCCCGCCAGGATCTGGCGGCGGCCGCCCTCAGCCTCGGCGCGAAGCCAGAACGAGTCGGCCTCGCGATTGCCCCATTCCATGCCCGCGGCGAGGGCGAGCGTCCCGGCCAGCTCGTCGCTGTCGCGGCCGTCGACGACCAGGTCGATGGCGTCGCCGCCGCCACTTTCCGCATAGCCGTCCTCGTTGAGGCGGTAATAATGGACTGCCAGCGACGGGCGCAGGTGCAGGGCGCCGAGGTCGATGTCGTAGGACAGGCCGGCGCCGGCCGAGAGCAAGGTGCCGTTCCACTCGCCGGTGGTGGTGCGGGTGACCGGCGCGCCATCCTGGGTCGTGCCGGTGAAGATGCGGGTCGAATCGAACGACACGCTCGCCGCCGAGCCGCGGGCATAAGCGTGCAACGGCCCGAAACTGCCGCGCCAATAAGCGGCGAGCTCATATTGCGCGGTGCGCACGCTATTGTCGTTCTCGCCGTCGGCGTCGGACCCGGTGACATAAGCGAGAGTCGCGCCGACCGCGCCGGCGCCGAGCTGGCGCTCGAGACCGCCCGAGGCCGCCCAGCCGCTGACGTCGTAGGAGGCGGTGTCGCCGAGGTCCTTCGACGTGCCGAAGCCCGCCTGCTGGATCCAGAAGCGCCAGCCGCCGCCCATGTCGGCGCCGGCCGGGCGCGGGTCGTTGAGGAAGCGCGCGGTGGTGCGCGAGCCCAGGGTCACCGTCTCGAACGTGCCGCCGGCATGATCGGGCAGAAGCTGGGTGAGCTGGGCGCGCAATGCGTCGCCGCTGGCCAGCCCGAGGAACACGCCGGCGACGTCGGCGTCGGAATCGAGTGCCGCGAACACCGCGTCATAGGCGCTTGTCGCCGAGCCGTTGAGGCCGAGCTCGGCCGCGCTCTTGCGCGCGATATTGACCGCGACCTCGCCCGCCGTCGCATTGGCCTCGACCGTGCCTCGGAACAGGAACGGCAGGGTGTCGCTGTCGAAGCCGATCGCTCCGGCATTGGTCAGCGATCCGGCGTCGACCACGACGTAGCGGCCGGCCGCCTCGCTGACGTTGCGCAGGCGCACCCGGATCTCGGTGCCGGTGCCGAAGCTCGCCGCTCCGGCGACGTCGTAGCGTGTGTTGGTCCCCGCCGCGCCGTCAATGTCGACACCGAGGATCGCGCCGTTGCCGACGCTCAGGGAATTGAGCGCGACCGGCGCCGCCGTGGTGACGTGGAAGCTGCCCCCGGTCATCGCGACGTCGAGCCCGGCGCTGCCGGCGAGCGTGCCCTGGAAGCCGGCGGTTCCGCCGATCTCGAGCCGGTCGGCGCCGCCGCCGAAATCGAGGCCGCCGGTCAGCGCCGCGGTGCCGGCGAGGGTGACCCGGTCGGCGCCCGCCCCGAACTCGACGAGGCCGGAATAGGTCGCCGCGCCCGACAGCGACAGGCGGTTGTCGCCGAGGCCGAAGCGGGTGCGGCCGGTGACCTTGCCGTCGGTGACCTCGAACAGGTCGCTGCCGCTGCCGAAGCGGACCTCCCCGGTCAGCGCCGGGACCGGGGTGTTGGTGCCGCTGAGCCGGGTCTGGCGGACGGTCGCTCCCGAGGTGTTGGCGCTGAGGTCGATCGCGATCGCCGGAGTCGCCGCCGCGCCGCCGGCCGCCGCGATGATGTTGCTGTTCTCGACCAGGGTGACTCCGCCGGTCAGGTCGACGATCGCCGCCGCGGCGCCGTTGGCGCCGGCGGTCGCCTCGATCCGGCCGCTGTTGCGGATCGTCGCGACGGCGGCGCCGGAGTCGATCTGGATCGCTCGGGTGAGGTCGCCGGCATCTCCGCCGCCCTGGGCGCGGACGACGCCGGTGACCCGGACCGCCGGAACGCTTGCCCCGCTGCCGATTCGGATCGCGGTGGCGTTGGCGCCGACCGAATTGGCGGTGACGCTGCCGCTCACGGTCATTCCGCCGGCGATGGCGACGTTGCCGCCGAGGCCGCCGATCTGGACGCCGTTGCCGTTGACCCCGGCATGGATGCCCGAGCCTGCGATTCCGCCCTCGATGACCAGGCCGTGGCCGCCGGCATTGCCGGTGACCGCGCCGATCGCGATATCGTCGGTCGCCGAGCCGATCAGCACCGCCGGCGCCGCTCCGGCGGACAGGATCGAGGCGGTCCCCTCCTCGCTGTCCTTGATCCCGTCATCGTCCTCGTCGTCGTCCGTCGTGCTGTTGTTGGGCGGCGGCGCCGCGAAGACGATGCCGCGGGCGACGTCGCCGCTGATCCGGACCGCCGGACCGCCCTGGAGCAGGTCGTCGGCGTCGAGCTTGGTCGCGTCGGCCGGCGCCGTGGTGGTGCGGTAGCCGGTGGCGGTCACCACGCCCTGGAAGACGAGCGCGCCGCCGATGTCGCCGTCGAGCGCGACTCCGACGCTGTTGTGGCCGCGAACGGTGACGGGGCCGTTGATGGTCACGTTGCCGGTCACGTCGCCGGCGCGGATGCCGAAGCTTTCATTGCCGAGCACGTCGATTCCGCCGCTGTTGGTCAGCGCGCCGACCAGTCGGCTGTCGAGCGCGATTCCCGCCGAATCGTTGCCCTCGATCTCGATCCGGCCCGAGTTGATCACATTGCCGGTGAAGCTGCCCCCGGGAGCGATTCGGATCCCGTAGCGGCGAGCGCCCTGCGCGAACGGTCCGTCGATGTCGCCGTCCTTGTCGGCGTCGGTAGGGGTATAGTCTTCGAGGATCCGAATGGTGCCGCTGTTGGTGATGTTTCCGGCTCGCCCCGGCTGCGCGAGGATGCCGGTCGAGTCGCTGGCATTGTTGATCTCGATCGTGCCGGCGTTGCTGACATTGTTGTTGCTGTCGATCGTGACCGCGGTGCCGGAGGTGAGCTTGATCGAGCCGGCGCTGGTCACGACGACATTGTCAGGCGCGCCCGAGGTCGCGGTCGAGGTCTGGATCGGCGCCGTGATCGCCGTGTTCACGGTGCGCTCGGCGAGGGCGTGGGTGGCGGTCGCGACGAGGAGGACCGGGGTCAGGCAGGTGCAGGCCAGCAGATGACGCATTCGCTTGTGTCTTCCCTTGTGAGATGGCCGCTGCGCCGGAAGTGGCGCGGGCCTTCTGCTCGGGATGACGCCGCGGGCCGCGCGGACCCGCACTGGCCGAAACGAAAAAGCTAGAAAGCGACCTGCCAGCCGAGGCGCACGGTCAGCGGGCGCATCGGTGTCACCTGCGGATTTTCGACCAGCGTGAAGGGCGATCCGAATGCGAAGCGGTTGCCAGCCTGGTCGAGCAGGTTGGTGACGTTCAGCGACCAGGCCTGGTCGCCGCGCTCGATCCGGGCGCCGAGGCCGATGTCGAGCCAGCCGCCCTGCTCGATCCCGAGGATCGGGCCGATGCCAAGCCGCGAATGGCCGACATAGCGCGCGTGGGAAGTGAGCACGAGCTCCGTGCCCGGGCCGATCGCGGTGCGATAATCGGCGGCGACCCGCCCGCTGAGGTCGGCGACGTTGGGCAGCGCCGCACTGGCGGTGATGTCGATATTGGGATTGGGGTTGGTCACCTCGCTGTCGTTGGCGACCGCGGCGACCTCCAGGTTGAGGCCGGGCAGCGGCCGCCAGCCGACTCGGACATCGAGCGTGACGATGTGGCCGTTGCCGATATTGGCGGTGGTCGGGAAGCCGTCGAGGCCGATCGTGTCGGCCTGGATGTCGTCCCAATTGGTGTAGGCGAGCGCCAGCGAAGCGCTGACCGGAGCGCCGCGGGCGCCGTAGCGGATGCCGCCTTCCCAGGCCGAGACGGTGTCGTTGCGGAAGCGGCGGATGAAATCGCCGGCGACCGACAGCCCGCCCGGCCGGAAGCTCTCCTCGTAGCGCGCGAACAGGACGAGGTCGCGCCGCGGAGTCCACACCGCCGACAGCGACGGCAGGAAGGCGGTCTCGTTGCGGCTCGCCTGCGGCCCGAACAGCGGCTGGAGCACGCGCAGCTCGAGTCCGAGCGATTCCCCCGACAGGCTCGAATGGGTGAGGCGGCCGCCGGCGGTGACGGTGAGGTCCGCAATCGGCGTCACGCTGACCTGACCGAAACCCGCCGCCTCGAGAATTCGGTTGGACACGCCCGGCATCGCCATCGGCGCGTCGACGGGACCGGTGAAGCGGCGCTGCTCGGCATCGTTGCTGATCACGCTGGCGCCGACCAGCCAGGCAACGCCGGGGGCCGCGCCGCCCGACAGGCGGCTCTCGGCGCTGAGCAGAGTGACTCGCGTGTCCTGCTCGAACATCTGCGGGTCCATGCCGAAGCGGGTGGCGTCGTAGCGCTCGAACAGGCGCTGGTTCACATAGCCGAGCGCGGTGACGAAGCGGGTGTCGCCCCACTCCTTCGAGACCACCAGGTCGGCGAGGAGATAGTCGCTTCGGAACGGCTGGTCGATCGCGCTCCGCCGGGTGAGCGGCGGCGCGCCGCGATCGGCGAACTGGCCGTCGTCGCCGCGTATCTGCTGGCCGGTCGCGCTGACATCGACGGTCCAGTCGTCCGGGCTGACCAGGCGCAGTCCGAGCCGGCCGCCGATCGCGATGACTCGGTTGACGTCGTCGCGGCGGCGCAGGGTGTCGTCGATATAGCCGCCTTCGGTGACGGCATAGCCGGTGGCTCGAAGCGCCAGCCGGTCGGTGGCGAGCGGCAGGTTGAGGGTCGCGGCAGCGTCTGCGCCCGGCTCCCCGTGCAGGGTCGCCGAGGCCCCGATCGAGGCCGAGCCTTCGAACCCCTCGACGCGCGGGCTGTTGGGCATGACCCGGATGATTCCGCCCAGCGAGCCGGCGCCGTAGAGCGTGCCCTGCGGACCCTGAAGCACCTCGATCCGGTCGATGTCGTAGAGCCGCAGGTCGGGGTCGGGTGCGTTATAGTTGAGCCGGGTCTCGCCGAGATACTGGCCGACCGTTGCCTGGGTCGGGCCGTTGAAGCTGGAATCGGCAAGGCCGCGGATGAACAGCTTGTTGCGGCCCGGACCCAGATGCGTGGAGCTGACCTCCGGCAGGCGCGCGACCAGGGCGTCGCTGCCGTGAAGTCCCGACTGCAGCGCGAGATCGTCGCCGCGGACGATCTCCGCCGAGCCGGGATAGGAAGCCAGCGTCACCGGCAGGCGCGCCCCGGTGACGATCAGGTCCTCCCCCTCCCCGACCAGCGGCTCGTCATGGTCCTGCTGAACCGGATGGCTCGCGACGGCCGGGATCGGCGCCCGCTGAGCCCAGCGCGGCTGAGGCATTGGCCGGCGCACGATGCGGAAGGTGGTGCGGTCATATTGAAGATAACGACCGTCGCTGTCCCGCAGCAGCAGGGCGAGGGCCTGGTTGACCGTGTAGCGGCCGCGCACCGGCGCGACCCGCCGCGCCGCGAGCGTGGGATCGGTGATTCCGATGCTGACTCCCGCCTGCCGGCCAAGCGCGATCACGGCATCGCCGAGCCGTCCGCCCGGCAGGTCGAGCTGACTCGGCCCCTGCGCCAAAGCGGCGGGGGCGACGAACAGCAAGCAGGCGAGGAAAAGCAGGGGTCTAAGGCGTCTCACTGGCTCCCGCCGTCAAAGTCCACCCCCCGTTGGACGGACGGGCGCCAACCCCCATCAGCCGCGCGGCCCGTTGGATCGTTTCGGCCCGGTCGTCAACCCTGATCACGCCCGTGAATGGGCGCCCGGCGACCTCGCGCTCGGCGCGGACCGGCACGCCGAGGTTGCGCGCGAGGTCGCCGGCCACCGCGCCGATCGTCGCCTCCGAATAGACAAGCCTGCCGTCGCGCCAGCCGGTGATCGCCTCGGCGGCACGGGGCGCGACCGCGGGCGGGGCGTCGGAATTGCGGCGCAGCGCCATTCCCGCGCGCAGGGTCACCGCGGCGCGGCCGGGATTATATTCGACCACCCCTTCGGCCACCGCGACGTCGAGGATCTCGCCGTCGCGAAGCACGTTGAACACCGTGCCCATGTCGCGCAGCAGCACGTCGCCGGTGCGCACCTCGAACGGATCGGCGTCGTTGTGGACGACGGTGAACAGAGCCTCGCCGCGTTCAAGGGTCGCGACCCGCGGGTCGCCGCGGTCGAGGAGGATTCGGCTGTCGCCGTTAAGGTCGACCCGGCTGCCGTCGGCGAGCTCGACGCTGCGGCGCTCCCCCGCCGCCGTCTCGACCGCGTAGGTGCCCTGGGTCTGGAGGGTCCCAAGCGCGATCACCCCGGCCAGCGCCGCGGCGATTCCGGTGCCGAGGAAGAAGCGGCGGGTCAGCGGCCGAGCGGCCGGGCGCAGTTGCGGCAGGGCGCGCTCCGGCCGCGCGAGCCCTTCCCACTCCTGCTCGGCCAGCGCGGCTTCCTCATAGGCCGTGCCATGGGCAGGGTCCGCCTCGAGCCAGTCGGTGAACGCGGCCCAATCGTCGGCGCCGGCATCGCGCAGGCGGATCACCCAGCCGATCGCTTCCGCCTCGATATCGTCCCGCCTGTCCGTCATACGCGCCACCTCAAGGACAAGACGCCGCGGCCCGGATCAATCCGCATCGAACCGCCTCCTCAATTCGACGAGGGCGCGATAGGCCTTCTGGAGATGCTTCTCGACCGCGCTGAGGCTGATTCCAAGCTCGTCGGCGATCTGGCGCTGGCTGGCGCCTTCGACACGGTAGCGGCGGAACACCGTTTCGGTGCGTTCGCCGAGCGCCTTCAGCGCCGCCTCGGCCGCCCTGAGCTGCTCGCGGGCGATCAGCACCCGCTCGCCCGACGGAGCGTCGGACACGCCGATCTCGGCCCCGCCGGTCGCCTCGGTCCAGTCCTGGTCGCGCCGCTCCCGCCGAAGCTCGCCGCGGCGGCGGTCGAGCATCAGGTTGTTGGCGATCCGGTAGAGATAAGCGAGCGGGTCGGCGATCGGGCCGGACGCGCCGGCAGACGCCTTCAGCCACAATTCCTGCAGCAGATCCTCGGCAGCATCGCCGGCGCCGCGCGCGCGCAGGAAGCGCAGCAGCGGCGCGCGATGCGTGAAGAATACGGCCTCCAGGCCGCCGCCCGTCATGTGCGCCTCTTGTGTCCAGCGAGAGCGCCCGACCGCCCCCGCAAGGCCAGCCGCTCGGGAAGGCGGCTCACTAGTCAAGGCGGGCGGTGCTTGTCCATCCGTTGCGGCCATGTGCGGGTCGGCAGCCGGCGCGGCGTCTTAGTGCCGGACCCTTGCAACCCCCCTCCGATCGGCAAGGGTCCACCCTTCTTCCGAAGAAGGCAGTGGTCGATCGTTCAGAGAGTGAATGGCGGAGAGGGAGGGATTCGAACCCTCGGAACGCTTGCGCGCTCAACGGTTTTCGAGACCGCCCCGTTCGACCACTCCGGCACCTCTCCGCATGTGAGGAACCGCCCGCATGGGGCGTTCGCCCGGTCGAATGAGCCGCGCGCTCTAGCTCACCCGGAAGCGCTTGCCAAGCATGTCCTGAGCTTTGCCGAAGGGCATGTCCTGAGCTTTGTCGAAGGGCATGTCCTGAGTTCAATCGAAGGGCATGTCCCGCGCCTTGCCGAAGGGCTGCCCGAAAGCAGCCGGCCGGCGCGCGCCGGTCCTCGCTTGCCGCCGGAGCCCGCAAACCCTACATGATGAGTCTGATGTCGCGTACCGAAC
>JAEZFL010000070.1 GCA_023417515.1 Pseudomonadota bacterium
ACCGGTGTCCATCCCGAGCGCGCGTTCCATGACCAGGGCCTGCGACACGCTGGTGGCGAACACCGTCCAGACCACCGGCGGAACGTCGTCGGACATCATCCCGTAGCGCTGCAGCGCGTCGGCGATCGCGCGGTTCTGCTCCTGCCTGAAGCGCTCGGCGTAGTAGACGATCTCCGCACGCAATGCCTTGCGGTGGTTGGCCAGACCCATGAACTCCATCGTCAGCCGCGTCGCCTCGGGGGCGGTGCTGAACCGCCACAGCGCCCACAGCGGCTGCGGGGACTGCAGCGCGGTGGACAACAACGCCAGCCCCTCTTCGGCCCTGCGGTGGAACACCGCCAGGAACAGGTCCTCCATGGTGCGGAAGTAGTAGTGCACCAACTGGGGTTTGAGCCCCGCCTTGTCGGCCACCCGACGGGAGGTCACCGCGGCATATCCCTCCTCGATGAGCAGCTGTTCGGCCGCATCGAGCAGTACCACCCGGTTCTTCGCGTCCGGCGCCCCGATTCGTCGCGCCGTTGCCATCGCTCCCACCTCCGTCGTCGTGCCCTCAAGCGTGACACCACTTGCCACCCGCAGGCATGCGGATCGCGACATCCCGCAAGCACTCCGATCTTGACCCTAGCTCCGACACCATGCTAAGCAGGTGCTCAGCAATTCTCGCAATCGCGAACAGACCCGCCAGCCCCGGGAGGCCTCGGACATGACCGACTTCGACACGATCGACTACTTCACCGATCCGTCCCTGGTGCCCGATCCCCACCCGTACTTCGACCACCTGCGCAGCAAGTGCCCGGTGGTCCAGGAGCCGAACTACGGCGTGCTGGCGGTCACCGGTTACGAGGAAGCCGCGACGGTCCTCAAAGACTCGGACACCTTCTCGTCCTGCATCGCCGTGGCCGGCCCCTTCCCGCCGCTGCCGTTCACCCCCGAGGGCGACGACATCACCGACCAGATCAGCGCGCACCGGCAGCAGATGCCGCTGTTCGAGCACATGGTCACCATGGATCCGCCCGACCACACCAACGCCCGCTCGCTGCTCAACCGGCTGCTGACGCCCAGCCGGCTGAAGGAGAACGAGGACTTCATGTGGCGGCTCGCCGACGAGGTCCTCGACGACTTCGTCGCCGCCGGCCGCTGCGAGTTCCTCACCGCGTACGCAAAACCGTTCTCGCTGTTGGTGATCGCCGACATGCTGGGCGTCCCCGAGGCCGACCACGAAGAGTTCCGCACGGTGCTGGGCGCGCCGCGCCCGGGTGCCAACGTCGGCTCGCTCGACCACAGCGACCTGGTCAGCGCCAATCCGCTGGAGTGGCTCGACGAGAAGTTCATCGGGTACCTGGAGGACCGACGCAAGGAGCCCCGCGACGACGTGCTGACCGCGCTGGCGACGGCCAAGTACCCGGACGGGTCGACTCCGCCGGTCATCGAGGTGGTCCGGTCGGCGACCTTCCTGTTCGCGGCCGGCCAGGAGACCACCACCAAGTTGCTCACGGCGTCCCTGCGGGTGCTCGGCGACCACCCCGAGGTTCAGGAGCGGCTGCGCCGCGACCGCAGCCGCATCCCGGTGTTCGTCGAGGAGGCGCTGCGGATGGACGCCCCGGTCAAGAGCCAGTTCCGGCTGGCCAAGAAGAACACCAGGGTCGGCGACGTGGACGTGCCCGCGGGCACCACCATGATGGTCTGTCCCGGTGCGGTCAACCGCGACCCGAACCGGTTCGAGCATCCGCACGACTTCGACCTGGACCGCAAGAACGTTCGCGAGCACATCGCATTCGGCCGTGGCGTGCACTCGTGCCCGGGCGGGCCGCTGGCGCGCGTGGAGGGCCGGGTTTCGATCGAACGGATCCTGGACCGCATGGGTGACATCGCGATCGACGAGGAGCTGCACGGACCGCCCGGAGCACGCCGCTACAACTACGAGCCGACGTTCATCCTGCGCGGCCTCACCGAGCTGAACATCACGTTCGACCCGATTCGCTGACCGGGGACGGATCCGACGCGATCTCGACGGCCAAACGGGGCTACCGGGGACGTCCTGGTTGATATTCTCCGCTCGGAACAATGGCGGTCTCCGCCAAGGAGATTGACCTTCCGGAAGTGTGGAGGAATGTGTTGAAGCCGGTTCTCTTGGGCGCCGCCCTGGCCGTCGCGGCGTTGATCGCGCCACCGCCGGCCTCGGCGACGATGTACTTCGGTAACTACGCGCTGCACATCCCCGAGCGCAGGGACTTCCACACCTATGTCTGGGCAGCGAATTCGCCGTGCCGCAACCCGGACAACACCAAGCGCACCGACTGCATCGTCGTCAACATCCAACCGCAGCCGATCGCCAAGGCGGCCTACGCCACCGTGGACGCGTGGCTGGTTGACGGCCGCTACACGCTGGTGGTCGACGATCCGTTCGGGTTGCGTTGCGGGGACATTTATTACGGTCCGACGATCCCGACCCACGACGTGTACACGTGGGACCCGATGACGCAGGCCGGACAGATGGTGTCCACGTTCGCCGCAGGCTGTGAC
>JAEZFL010000094.1 GCA_023417515.1 Pseudomonadota bacterium
CCCCTTGATCCCCTCCCCTGAAGGGGAGGGGATGATGCGGGCTCACCCGATCGGACGGCATTGCTCCTCGAGCCAGGCTTTGGCGTCGCCGTCGAGCTGCGGGGCGATCAAGTCCCGGACCTGGGCGTGGTAGGAGTCGAGCCAGTCGCGCTGGCGCGGCGACAGCATCTCCGGAACGATCAGATTGCGGTCGATGGGGGCGAAGGTGAGAGTCTCGAAGGTGAGGACGTCCTTCTCGGCGCCTTCGACCGCGGTGGGCACGACCAGCACGAGATTCTCGATGCGGATGCCGTAGGCGCCAGCCTTGTAGTAACCGGGCTCGTTGGAGAGGATCATGCCCGCCCGGAGCGGCTCGTCGCCGCCCGACTGGCTGGAGCCGACGAAGCTGATCCGCTGCGGCCCTTCATGGACCGACAGGAAGGAGCCGACGCCGTGCCCGGTACCGTGGGCGTAATCGAGGCCGGCTTCCCACAAAGGCCGGCGCGCGAAGCTGTCGAGCTGGCTGCCGCGAGTCCCTTCCGGGAAGACCGCCGTGGCGAGGTCGATATGGCCCTGGAGAACGCGGGTGAAGCGGTCGCGCATCTCCTGCGTCGGCTCGCCGATCGCCAGCGTGCGGGTCACGTCGGTGGTGCCGTCGGCATATTGGCCGCCGGAATCGACGAGATAGAGCGAGTTCATCTCGAGCGGCCGGTTGGTCTCCTCGGTCGCGCGATAGTGGATGACGGCGCCGTTCGGGCCGGCGCCGGAGATGGTGTCGAAGCTCAGGTCCTTGAGGACTCCGCTCGCCTCGCGGAACTCCTGGAGCTTTGCGACGGCCTTGAGCTCGTCGATGCCGCCCTTGGGCGCCTCGGTCGCGATCCAGTGAAGGAAGCGCACGAGGGCCGCGCCGTCGCGGGCCTGGGCCGCCTTGTGGCCGGCAATCTCGACCTCGTTCTTGATCGCCTTGGGAAGCACCGCCGGGTCGCGCCTGGCGAGGACCCGGGCGCCGGCCTGCTCCAGCGCCGCCTGGATCGCCGCGACCGAGCGCTCGGGATCGACGACGATGGTCTTGCCGGCGAGGGTGCGAAGGTGGCCCTCGAACGCGCTTCGCTCGTGAAGGCGGACGCCGTTGCCGAGATGCTGGCGGACATCCTCGCCGACCTTCTCGCCGGCGACGAACAGGTCGGCGGTGCCGTCGGAATTGACGATCGCGAAAGCGAGGGCGACCGGGGTGCGCGACACGTCCTGGCCGCGCACGTTGAAGGTCCAGGCAATCGAATCGAGCGCGGCGAGGACGGCGCCGTCGGCCTTCTGCCCGGCGAGCCATTCGGCCATGTCCTGGCGCTTCGCCGCGGACGACTTGCCGGCATATTGATCGCCATGGACGACGAGCTTTGCGCGCGACGGCTCGGGGCGGTCGCTCCACACTGCGTCGATCGGGTTGCGGGCGACGGCGACCAGCTCGGCGCCCTTCTCGGCCAGCGCCGCGCTCGCCTTCTGGACCCAGTCATGGGTGTGGAGCCAGGGATCGTAGCCGATGCGGCCGCCCTTCGGCGCGTGCTTGGACAGCCATTCGGCGATGCTGGTCTGCGGCACCGACTGGTAGCTCCAATGGTCGGGATCGACCTGGTCGCGGACCTGGAGGGTGTAGCGGCCGTCGACGAAGATCGCCGCCTCCTCGGGCAGGACCACCGCGGCGCCGGCCGAGCCGTCGAAGCCGGTCAGCCAGGCGAGCCGCTGCGCATAGGAGCCGACATATTCGCTCATATGCTCGTCGGTGAGCGGCACGACGAAGCCGTCGAGGCGGTCGGATTTCAGCTGTTCGCGGAGGGCTGCGAGGCGGTCGGCATGAGAAGACATGATGAGGCTTTCCGAAACGATCGTCTTGGCTCTAATTATGCTTTGTCACACCCGAGCGCCACCCCGGCGCCGGCCCTGCGAAGGAGCCGTTCTATGCGCCTGGCGTTTGCCGCCTTGCTTGTTGCCGCCGCCCCCGCACTCGCGTCGGCGCAGCCGGCCGCCGCACCGACCAATCGAGGAACGATGAACCAGATTGCCCAGCTTCCGCAGCCGCCCCGCGCCGAGCAGCGTCCCCACAGCTACGAGCGCCACGGCGTGCGGATCGAGGACCCGTACAACTGGCTTCGCGACCCGGGCTATCCGACCGTCGACGACGAGGACGTGCTCAATTACCTGCGCGCCGAGAATAGCTATTTCGAAGCGGCGATGGCGCCGCACCAGGGGCTGATCGAGACCCTGTTCCAGGAGATGCGCGGGCGCATTCCCGAGGACGACAGCTCGGTCCCGGTGCGCGACGGCGCCTATGAATATTGGTGGGCGTTCCAGCCGGGCGCTCAATATCGCACCTGGTATCGCCGGCCTGCCGCGGGCGGCGCCGAGACGGTGATCTTCGACGAGCCGCGCGAGGCCGAGGGCAAGCAATATTTCCGCCTGGGCGCGATGGAGGTGAGCCCGGACGGCCGCTACGCCGCGATCCTGGTCGACGACGACGGCTCCGAGCGATTCCAGCTCAAGATACGCGACCTCACCACCGGCCAGGACATCGAGACGGTGACCGAGGTCGGGATCGGCCAGCCGGTGTGGACCGCCGACAGCCGCGGCGTCGTGTTCACCGAGGTCAACGACAATTGGCGCAGCTACCGCGCCCGCCTTCACCGGCTCGGCGAGCCGGTCGCCAACGACCGCACCCTCTACGAGGAGACCCAGAACGTCGCCTTCACGGTCGGCGTCGGCCACACGCAGGACCGCAAGTACATCCTCATCTCGACCGGCGAGAACACCTCGAACGAGGTCTATCTCGTCCCGGCCGACAACCCGACCGCGACACCGGTTTTGATGGCGGCGCGCCGCCCGAACATCCAGTACAGCGTCGATTCCGCCCACGACAAATTGTGGATCCTCACCAACGACGAGCATGTGAATTTTCGACTTGCCGAGGCCTCTCCAGCGCTGCCGGGCGAGTGGCGGACGGTGATCGGCGGATCGGACGAGGTCTATCTGCGCGGCTTCACCTCGTTCCGCGACCATCTCGTCATCCAGGAGCGCGTCAACGGCCTCGATCAGGTTCGGCTGCGCTCCTATGACGGCCAGGAGGAGCGGATCCCGTTCCAGGAGGCGAGCTATACGGTCGGCCTCGGCGCCAATCCCGAATATGCGCCGGCCGCCTATCGCTTAAGCTACAGCTCGATGGTCACTCCGCCGACCGTCTATGATTATCACCCGGACGAGAGCCGGCTCGAGACCCGCAAGGTCCAGCAGATCCCGTCGGGCTACGATCCGTCCCAATACGTGACCGAGCGGCTGATGGTGCCGACTCGCGACGGCCGCCAGGTGCCGGTGTCGATCGTCTATCGCCGCGGCTTCGAGCGCAACGGCCAGGGCCGGGTCTTCCTCTACGCATACGGCGCCTACGGCATCGCCATGCCGCCGAGCTTCAACACCAACCGCTTCAGCCTCTTGGACCGCGGCTACGCCTTCGCCATCGCCCACATCCGCGGCGGGGACGACATGGGCTACCAATGGTATCTGGACGGCAAGCTCGACCGGCGCACCAACACGTTCAACGACTTCGTCGACGCCGCCCGCGGCCTCATCGCCAACAATTACACCCAGGCCGGGCGGATCGCGATCCAGGGCGGCTCGGCCGGCGGCGAGCTGATGGGCGCGGTGGTCAACAGCGATCCCGAGCTGTGGGGCGCGGTGGTCGCCGACGTGCCGTTCGTCGACGTCGTCAACACCATGCTCGACGACACCTTGCCGCTGACTCCGGGCGAGTGGAACGAGTGGGGCAACCCGATCACCGACGCCCAAGCGTTCCGCTACATGCTGAGCTACTCGCCTTACGACAATGTCCGGCGCCAGGCCTATCCGCCGATGCTGATCACCGGCGGCCTCAACGACCCACGCGTGACCTATTGGGAGCCGGCCAAGTGGAACGCGCGGCTCCGCGAGATGCGCACCGACGACAACCTGCAGCTCATGAAGATCAACATGGGCGCGGGCCATGGCGGCCAGTCGGGCCGCTGGACCCGCCTCCGCGAGGTCGCCGAGGCCTATGCCTTCATGCTGACCCAGAATGGCGGGGCAGACGTCCAGCCGGCGCGCTGAACCGGTGATCCGCGCATTGCTCCTCGGCGTCCTGGCCGCGCTGCCGGGATGCGCGGGGACGTCGGCCCATGTCGCTCCGGCCGCTGTCGAACCGCAACCGGTCGCCGTCACGGTGAGCCGCGATGGCGACGCGTGGACGGCGGAATATCGATTCCCACGTGCCGCCCCGGTCTGGGCGTTCATCCGTTCCGCCAATGCGGAGGCGACCGGCCGATCATGGCGGGCCGCGAGTTGGACCGTGGAGACGCCGGGCGTGAGGCTGGAGCGGATCGGTCGCTATGACACGCTGGTTGCGGAAGGCGGCAATGTCCCATCACTCGTTCGCATCCGTTTCACCCCTTTCACCGACGAATTGCGGTCGGACTATGTGCCGGCGCTTGCTCTCGGCGGCGGCGGCGTGGCCCTGTTCGACGACCATTTCCTCGTCTTCTCGGCGCCACGCGCCGTCGTTGCGGAGTTGCCGGTGGACTTCACCGGGCATCCGGTCGAGGACAGCGGCACCAGAGTGACGTTCCGCGACACCGCCGGGCCGCTGCTTCACAGGGGCCGCCGCTCGCCCGAGGTGACGACCCGGAATTCGAACTCCTACATCCTGTTCGGCGCCCGCGATCCGATCGTCACCGAGGCGATGGCGGCGGTGATCGATCCCGCCCTGCCCGGCTGGCTGGGGGATGCCCTACGCGAGCTGACGCCGGCGATCCTGTCACGCTATGCTGCAGAGCTCGGCCCAGCGCCCGGCGGCCCGCCCACCTTGCTCGCGAGCTGGGCCGGCCCCACGCCCGGACGCGCCAGCATGAACGGCGGAGTCGTGCCGGGCACGATGATCATGCGCTTCGACGGGGAGGGCATCGTCGAGCGCAATCCCGAGATGATCAACCTCGTCCGCTGGTTCATCGCGCATGAGGGATCGCATTTCTGGCTAGGTCAGGCGGTGCGCTACGAGCGGTCGCGCGACTCCTGGATGCTGGAAGGCGGCGCCGACCTGCTCGCGATCCGCACCGTGCAGGCGCTCGATCCGGCCTATGACTGGGAAGGCGAGATCAACCGGGCGCTCCGCGACTGCGCCCGGCTCACCGAGAATCGCGGCGTCGCGAGCGCCGAGGACCGCGGCGAGAATCGCGCTTATTATGCGTGCGGGGCCATTTTCGCCCTGGTCGCCGAGGCGAAGTCCGGACGGCCGTTCAGCACCTTCGTTCGCGGCCTCGTCGACTCCAACCGGGCCGACGGGGTCTTGACCCGCGACGAGTGGCTCGACGCCCTCGACGCTGTGGCCGGCGAGCCTGCAATTCGCGCGGACATCGAAACTCTGCTCGACCGGGGCGCGCCCCAGCCCAAGCCAGCCCTTGCTGCCCTGCTTCGCCGCGCCGGCATCGCGCATACCGTCGGCGAGGACGGCATGCCGCGCCTGCAATGAAGGCGTTCGAGCGGGTCTTCACCGCGGCGGCGGCGGACATCGACGAGCTCGGCCACGTCAACAATGCGATGTGGGTGCGCTGGATCCAGGATGTCGCCACCGCCCATTGGCGCGCCGCGGCCGATCCGGTCCATGTCGACGCCTATATCTGGGTCGTGGTCCGGCATGAGATCGACTATCTGCGCCCGCTTCACGAGGGCGAGAGCGTCACCGCCCGAACCTGGGTCGCGGAGCCGCCGCGGGGCGCGCGCTTCGACCGGCTGATGGCCTTCACCGGCGCGGATGGCAAGGACCATGTCCGCGCCCGCACGACCTGGGCGATGATCGACAAGGCGACAGGGCGGCCGGCGCGGGTGCCGCGCGAGGTGGTGAACACGTTTCTTCCCGCGAGCTGAGCTGGGCGGATATTAGCCCCTCCTCTTCAGAGGAGGGGTTGGGGTGGTGACGGCGCATCGGGCCCTGGGGGGCGGG
>JAEZFL010000102.1 GCA_023417515.1 Pseudomonadota bacterium
TCCCCGAGCTGAGCGGCGTGAGGCGGCGGCCCGAAACGAGCGAGCCCGCGCCCGCCCAGCCGCCCGCCGCGACCGCGCCCGCCACCGAGGCTCGCTAAACCGACATCGTCATGCTGAACTTGTTTCAGCATCCATCGTCGGGCCACAGCTCGCGTGGCGGAATGGATCCTGAAACAAGTTCAGGATGACGGTGGAGCTATTCCGCCGGCCAACCCTCCAGCAGCTCGACGAAGCGGCTGAGCCAGGCGTTGGTCTGGTGCCCATCCACCACCCGATGGTCGATCGTGAGGGACACATAGGCCATCGGCCGGACCTGGATGGTGTCGACGCCGTCCACCTCGCGCACCACCACCCTTTTTTCCAGCTTGCCGATGCCGAGGATCGCCGACTGCGGCTGGCTGATGATGATCGGGCTCGCGAACAAGGATCCCGACACGCCATGGTTGGAGATGGTGAAGGTGCCGCCGGTCACGTCCTTGCCGGTCAGCTGCTCCTTGCGCGCCCGCTCGACGAGATCGTCGAGGCCGGCTGCGATGCCCTTGAGGTTGAGCCGCTGCACGTGACGAAGCACCGGCACGATCAGCCCCTTGTCGCCGAGCGCGGTGCCGACGCCGACGTTGATGTCGTCGAAAATCTCGAGCCGGTCCGAATGCCAGCGGCTGTTGATCGCCGGCGCGACCTTCATCGCCTCCGCCGCCGCAGCGACGATGTAGGCGGTGTAGGTGAGCTTGACGCCCTTCTTCGCCCACGCCGCCTTGTGCGCCGCGCGATGCCTCTGAATCGCGCTGAAATCGGCCTCGAACACCGCCGTGACGTGTGGGGCCTCGGTCACCGACCTCAGCATGTTCTCCGCGATCTTCAGCCGCATCCGGTCGTGCGGCACGGAGTGAGAGGCAATGCCCGTGCTCGGCGGATGCTCGAGGCGCGGCTGAGCCGTCGCCGGCGGCCCGGAATGGGTGACCGTAGCCTCGGCCACCGCGCGATCGACATCGGCGCGGGTTACACGCCCGTTGCGTCCCGTGCCCTCGATCCGGGTCGGATCGATGTCATGCTGCAAACAGGCGCGCTTTACGGAAGGGGAGAGTCTCATCTCCCTGATCCCGCTCGTCCTGAGCTTGTCGAAGGGCTGTCCTTCTTCCGCCCCGCCAGCGACGGGCAGGGCTTCGACAGGCTCAGCCTGAACGGAAGGGGAGGGTGCCTCAGCATCGACAGACAGCCGCCCCAGCACCGCCCCCGGAACCGCCTCGGAATCCGTCTCCAGCAATATCTCCGTCAGCACACCCGAAGCCGGCGCCGGAACCTCCATCGCGACCTTGTCGGTCTCGAGCTCGACCAGCGGCTCATGCTCGGCGACCGTATCGCCGACCTTCTTGAGCCAGGCCCGCACCGTTGCCTGGGTGCCTTCGCCTTCGACGGGAACGATGATGTCGATCATCCTGAACCTCTAACTTGTCATTCCCGCGAAAGCGGGAATCCAGCTTCTTTCAACCGACCAGCACAAAGGGCAGCTGGATCCCCGCTTTCGCGGGGATGACCAAACTAATCAAAACGAAATCAGCTCGTCGATCTTGGCTCGGATCGCCTCGACCGAGGGCACGACATGGTCGAGCAGCACCGGATTGTGCGGGCTCGGAACGTCGGGCATCGTGACCCTCGCCACGGGGGCGTCGAGGTCCAGGAAGGCCTCGTCGGCCACCACCGCGGCGATCTCCGCGCCGAAGCCGCCGCTGCGCAGATCCTCGTGGACGATCAAGCAGCGCCGCGTGCGCCGCACCGAGTCCAGCACCATGTCGCGATCCCACGGCACGAGCGTGCGCAGGTCGATGACGTCGCCGGACCTGTCGCCTAGCGCCGCCTCGCAGCGCGGCACCATCGCGCCCCAGGTGACGATCGTGATGTCGTCGCCCTCGCGGGTCTTGCGCGCCCGGCCGAACGGCAGGACGTAATCGTCGCCCGGCCACGGCCGCCGAGCCCAGCTGTCGTCCAGCATCGCGCGATGCTCGAAGAACACCGCCGGGTCGTTGCCGCGCAAGGCCGCGCGCAGCAGCCCGACGGCGTCCTCGGCATTGCTCGGCGCCGCGACCAGCCAGCCGGGATTGTGCACGAACTGAACCTCGTTGGTCTGGCTGTGCCAGGGGTCGCCGCACTTCAGGAAGCCGATCGGCATCCTCAGCACCATCGGCGCCGCGAAGCGGTTGTGCGTTCGCCAGCGCATCGTTCCGCAATCGTTGATCTGCTCATAGGCCGGCTCGGCATATTTGCGGAACTGGATTTCCGGAACCGGCAACAGTCCGGCGATCGCCATTCCAACCGCGCGGCCGACAATGCCTTCCTCGGAAAGACTGGTGTCGAATACGCGGCTTTCGCCATGCTTCTCCTGAAGCCCCTGGGTGACGCCGTGGACGCCGCCCTTGGGGCCGATATCCTCGCCGAACAGCAGCATGCGCGGATTGGCGCCGAGCTCTTGATCGAGCGTCCGCCGGATCGCGGCGGCCATGGTGATGCGCGGCCCTTCCGGCTTCGGCTCGTCGCGTGAGGGCGGGGCGGTGTAGCCGTGGGTCCACTGGCCGCCCTCCTTTTGCATCTCACCGTCGAACAGCACGCCCTTCAGCACCGTCGCCGGGTCCGCCACCTCACGCGCCTCGGCGATCTCGCGCGCCTTCGCGACGACCTCGATCGCCTCACGCCCGATCGCGTCCCATTCCTCCTCGCTCAGCACCGAGCCGACGACGTAGGATTTGAGCTTGGGCAGCGGATCGCGACGCCACTCGTCTTCGACGAAGTCCGCCGCCTTGTAGGCCTGGGTATCCTGGAAGCTGTGCCCCTGGAGGCGCGGCACCTTGAGCCGAAGCAGGGCAGGGCCATTCCGCCCTCGCACGTAATCGACTGCCTGTCGAATCAGCCGCGCGGCCTCCGCCGGCTCGGTGCCGTCACCCGCAAAAATCTTGAGGTTGCCGAAGCTTTCCAGGTTGCGCGCGATGTCGCCGCCCGGGGTCTGGAATGTCGAAGGGACCGAGATGCCGTACTGGTTGTCCTCGATCGAGAACAGCATCGGCAGCTTCTGGGTCGTCGCGATGGTCAGCGCCGACCAGAAGCCGTTGGTCGCGACCGACGCGTCGCCGCCCAGAACCGCCGCGATCGCGTCGGCATAAGCCGGGTCCTTGAGCACGTCCTGGTAGTAGCGGATTGCCTGAGCCCAGCCCGCGGTCGGCGTATATTGGGCTCCGACTCCGCCCGACATCGGCAGCGCCGACGGGCCTGCGGGGTTGGGAAAATTGAACACGACTCCGATGTCGCGCCCGTCCGAATAGCCGCCGGCGCGGCCCATGTTGGAGCCCAATGCGTCCTCGAGCGGAACGCCGAGCGACAGCAGCAAGGGCCGCGAGCGGTAATAGCCGCACACCGCGTCGGTCTTCTCGGTGAGCCGCGTGCCGAGCATGACCTGCGCCATGTCGTGGCCGCGCGCGCTGAACTGGTAGAGCACCTTGCGGCCGGGAACGAGCTCCTCCTCCTCGATGCGGTCGAGCTCGCGGCTGATATGGACGAGTGAGGCGATCCGTCGCCAGTCAAAGTCAGGGTCCGGCGCGTTGCCGCCGGACTTGCTCGATGTTTCTTTGGCAGGCGCCGCGGCGGCCATCACAGGCCCTCCGGAAGCCGCGCGATCACTGCGCGCGTGAAGCGCTCGACATTGTCGTCCGACAGGCCGGCGACGTTGAAGCGGCCCGAATTGGCCATGTAGATCCCCTCCTTCTCGCGCAGGTCCGCGACCGCGGCGCCTCCGATCGGCAGGATCGAGAACATGCCGTTCTGTTCGTTGATATAGGCCAAACGCGGGTCGAAGGCGGCGATGCGGGCGCGAAGCGAACGGATACGCGCGCACATCTCGCCGAGCTCGGCGTGCCAGTCGGCGGCGAGCTCCGGCGTGTCGAGGATGATGCGCACCACCGCGGCGCCATGGTCCGGCGGCATCGACCAGATGGTCCGGGCGAGGACCAGCAGGTTGGAATAGACGATCTGCGCCTGCGCCTCGCTCGCCGCCTTGACGTGGAGCGAGCCGACGCGGTCGCGATAGACCCCGAAATTCTTGTCGTTGGAATGGGCGACGAGCGCCTGGTCGGACGCGGCGACGACGAGCCGGGCGCCGGCGGCGTCTTCCTCAAGGCCGTGGCCGAGGCCCTGATAGGCCATGTCGATGAACGGGATGAGGCCGCGCCTCGAAACGATATCGGCCACGGCCTGCCACTGGTCGGCGCTGAGGTCTGCGCCGGCAGGATTGTGGCAGCAGCCGTGGAGCAGGACGAGGTCGCCCGGTCGCCCGGTCTCCAGCGCCGCCATCATCTCGTCGAACAGGATCCGGCGCGCGTCGCAGTCATAATAAGGATGCTCGACCAGGCCCACCCCGGCGCTTCCGATCAGCGGCACATGGTTGGGCCAGGTCGGCTGGCCGACGAAGATGCGCGCCTCCGGATTGGCCGCACGAATGAGCTCCGCGCCGAGCCGAAGCGCGCCGCAGCCGCCCGGAGTCTGAAGGCCGACGATGCGCGGATCGGACGACGCGCCCGCGCCGAACACCATGTCCTTCATCAGCTCGACGAAGCGAACGTCGCCTTCGCCGCCGAGATAGGCCTTGGTCTCCTGCGTCTCGTTGAGGATCCGCTCGGCCTTCTTCACCGCGCGCAGGATCGGCGTGTTGCCGGCCGCGTCGCGATAGACCCCGACTCCGAGGTCGATCTTGTCGGGCCGCGGATCGCGGCGGACCATGCCGATGATGGCGAGCAGGGAATCGGCGGGTTGCGGGGCCAGCCCCTCGAACAAATGGGCCCGCTCCAGCTCCGCCGTCTGCGACATCTCACTTCCTTTCAGGGTCATGCCAAGGCGCATACATCCAACCGCAGCGAAGGCAAAATTGCCTGAAGGAAGGGCCACCCCCAGGGCCCTCCAGCAAGGGCTGGAGGGGAGCCGTTCGGCGCTCCCCTCCGCGCCTTCGCGGAGGGGTCGGGGGTGGCTTTTCCTTTCTGGCTTCCACTTGAACCGTGCCGTCGCCGTCCCTAAGTGATCCGTGCGGGACCGGGCCCCTCTGGCGACCAGCTTGAAGCTGCTCGTGATGTCGGACCGCATCGGGTTAGCTCGATGCAGGTTCGGACCTTTGGCCCAAATCTCACCCATTCGAGCCGACCCGATCGATGCAATTCCATCGACGGAGACGGCAATGAAGAAGCTTTTCAAACTCCTCTGGATCCTCGAGATCGTCGGCGCGCTGCGCGGGCGCCGCCGCCATGCCCATCATGGCGGCTCCGGCTATCGCCGCTCGCGCTCTTATTATCCGCTCTACCAGAGCCATCACCGCCCCTCGCTCGTTGAGCACGCGCTGCGCCGCCTGCTCCGCGGTCGCCGCTACTAAAAGGAGGCGGACGTGGAATTTCTGATGGGTGATTTCCTGGGGACGCCGCTCTGGTTCTGGGCGGCGTTCCTCGCCATCGTCATCGCGCTGCTCGTCCTCGACCTCGGCGTGCTTCACCGCAAGCAGCGCGAGATCGGCGTTCGCGAGAGCCTGATGATGTCGGGCTTCTACATCGCGGCGGGTCTGGCGTTCGGCGCCTGGGTGTGGATCGCACGCGGCGACACCGCGGGCCTCGACTATGTCACCGGCTTCCTGGTCGAGAAGAGTCTCGCGATGGACAACGTGTTCGTCATCGCGATGATCTTCGGCTATTTCGCCGTGCCCCGGATCTACCAGCACCGGGTGCTGTTCTGGGGCATCCTGGGCGTGATCGTGCTGCGCGGGATCATGATCGGCTTCGGCACCGCTTTGGTCGATAATTTCGGCTGGGTCCTCTACGTCTTCGCCGCCTTCCTCATCTACACCGGCATCAAGATGTGGACCTCGGCCGACGAGCAATATGAGGTCGGCAAGTCGCCCATCCTCGCCTGGATCAAGAAGCGCTTCCGGGTCAGTGACGAGCTTCACGGCGAGCGCTTCTTCGTCACCAAGGCGGACCCGGTCACCGGCCGCACCGTCCGCATGATGACGCCCTTGTTCCTAGCGCTGATCATGGTCGAGATCGTCGACGTCGTGTTCGCGGTGGACTCGATCCCGGCGATCTTCGCGATCACCACCGATCCGTTCATCGTCTACACCTCGAACGTGTTCGCGATCCTGGGGCTGCGCGCGCTCTACTTCGCGCTGTCGGCGATGATCGACCGCTTCCACTATCTGAAGCACGCGCTCGCGGTGCTGCTGGTGTTCATCGGCTCTAAGGTGTTCGTCGCCGACCTGCTCGGCCTTGCGAAGTTCCCGCCGGCACTGTCGCTGGGCCTCACCGTGGCCATCCTCGCGACCGGTGTGGTCTATTCGCTTCGAAAGACCTCGCCGGGCCGGGGAACCGCCTTGCCCTCCAGCGATTGAGTCGGAGGCGAATCGATCAGGTGAGAAGGCGATGGCAGCGCGCGCATATTGGAAGGGCCAGATCAGGCTGGCCTTGGTCTCGATCCCGGTCGAGATCTACACCGCGACCAAGAGCGGCGCGACCATCGCCTTCAACCAGATCCACGAGCCGACCGGCAAGCGAATCCGCTACGAGAAGGTGGTGGAAGGCGTCGGACCGGTCGACCCGGACGAGATCGTCAAGGGCTACCAGATCGAGAAGGGCAATTACGTCATCCTCACCGACGAGGAGATCGAGTCGGCCAAGCTCGAGAGCAAGAAGACGCTGGAGCTGACCCAGTTCGTCGATTCCGACGAGATCGACGTCCTCTATTTCGAGAAGCCTTATTATGTCGTCCCGGCCGACGACCTCGCCGAGGAGGCCTATATCGTCCTCCGCGAAGCGCTCCGCCGCACCAAGAAGGTCGCGATCGGCCAGCTCGCTTTGCGCGGCCGCGAATATGTGGTGAGCCTGAAGCCCTGCGGCCGCGGCATCGTGCTGGAGACGCTGCGCTATGCCGACGAGGTCCACAAGGCGCAGGGCTATTTCCGCGACATCGAGGATTCCGAGCCCGACGAGGAGCTTCTCGACCTCGCCGAGACCCTGATCAACAAGAAGTCCAGGCCGTTCGATCCGGCCAAGTTCCACGACCATTATATCGACGCCTTGAAGGACATCATCGAGCGAAAGTCCAAGGGCAAGACCATCCATACCGAGGAGGACGAGGCCCCGGCGCAGAAAGGCATGAACGTCGTCGACCTGATGGCCGCGCTCAAGAAGAGCATCGCCAAGCCCGGCGCCGCCAACGACGAGGACACGCCCAAGCGCAAGCCCGCGGCGAAGAAGGCGCCGGCGAAGAAGGCCGCCGCGCGCAAGCCGGCGGCGCCAGCCAAGAAGCGGGCCGGTGCTCGAGGCTGAGCTCATCCTCCCTGTCGCCTTAGGCGATGGGGAGGGGGACCATGCGAAGCATGGTGGAGGGGCTCGGCGCGGTTTCGAACAGCCCCTCCACCCCACGCGTAGCGAGCGGTCCCCCCCCCC
>JAEZFL010000115.1 GCA_023417515.1 Pseudomonadota bacterium
ATCCAGTCGAGCACGGTGCTGCGATGTCGGCTCATTTCGTCTCCCGAAATCCCACCCTTGAGAGCGGAAATATCAGGTCGAAGGAATCTCCACCACTCGGTCTTACCTGAGAGTGTCGACCCTGCGAAGTTGGCAGCTGTGATTTGCGTGGAAGGTTGCGGGCCGTTGCGAGTAATGCGTTCTCAATGCGTTCCGTCTTCGCTTCGGGCCTCACGTGAAACCAGAGGAGGCCGGAAATGAGGATTTTTCGGGTCGCAGCGGAGCGCCCAAATTCGCCAAGCGTCAGCCATCCGCAAACGAGCGAGACCTACGGTGGTCGCCAGCACTAAGGTGGCTACAGCTATAATGAGATCTATAACTTCCGACATCGCCGTGCTCCCGAGCGGGCAGAGTCCTTCTTAAAGGACACATTCCCGGGAGCGACGTCGGGGATTGTTACCGGATCCGGCTCCGGCTGCGTTACACGGTGAGCGGCTTAAACGGGAAATGCAAGAGTTATTTTAGGCATCTCCACAGGTTTCAAATTCCGGTTGAAGATTACATAGATGTTCGAGCCGGTTGAGGTGTGTGTTGATGCGGGGCCTAAATATGACGGAATGCGCGTGCATGTCTCCGACACCGACATGTCGAAAGTCGATGGGCGCTGCGCATGTGAGAGCGATCTTGCCGCTGAGGCGACGGACGGGATTGCCGAGCTGCTCTATGAAGGACTGTACGAGTTGCGTCCGCTGGGCGACCGGAATGAGGACCGCTACGGCCGCAAGCCGCGGATCGTCACTCGGGAGGGGGAGTCGCTCGGAGATGTGCTGGTCGCGGAGGGGTTAGTGGACTAGGACGGGGCGGCGAGAGTCGTGGTGCTGAAAGACGGGGTTCTGCTGCGCAGTATCCCGATCAAAATTGGACGCTCGCCGGAGGCCGAATAATCTCACATTGGCCTAGAACGGAACTTCGTCAGAGTCGATATTCGGGGCATTAATCGCGCGAAGGATGCCCTCGATCACTTTATCCGCACCTGTTGCGCTGCGTCGCGCGACATCATGCAGGACCTTCATTAACAAAAAGTAGTTATTGTATGGCAACGAAACAGGAGTGGATCCCTTAAGATCATCATCATTAACAGAGTCAACCCACTTCCCATCCATGTTGTAGATATTGACTACGATAATTGGCTCTCCACCGACGTTCTGATCCTCCTTTATTTCTATTCTACCGTCACCAATGCTAGTGATATATGAGTCAACGTTTTGTACCGCATGCCAAGATACGTCTCCGCGTGTGGTTGCTGCATAGAGACCTTCGATAAGCGCTCGCAGGCGATCCTTACTGTTGGCCATCTATTGCTCCCGATGAATTTCAAACCGCACCTTCATTAGCAGTGCATGAAAGTCGCGCGCAATTTCCAAATGTTTGATAGGTGAAAGTTCGACGCTCTCAAGTGCCTTGCTGATCCTCCCTACTCTGTCTGCATTGACTCTTAGGTCAGAAGTTACTTCTTGGCTAACGGAGCCCAGTTCAGCCAAATTGATAAAGCAAATAGCCAACTTATCATAAAGGACGATGGCTTCCGCCGTGTCTTTAATCTGAATGGCTGATCGCAGGGATTCTAAGTGCATTTGTGCGTGCGCGCATTCCTGAATGGCATCAAAACTAGCCAGTCGCAGCCGCAAATTAGATATTGCTTCTTGTTGTGCTTCCGTAGCTGATTTCACCTTGCTGATTTGGCGCAAAGTCAACGAGAATCCTCCTACACCGACCGCCAATCCGACAAGGCCGGAAAGTAGGCCGGTAAATACACCTATCGGCGATACCGCAAACGTCGTTAGCGCTTCCAGATCCTATTCCTGCTGTCGAACTAGTAAGTTAATCCGAATATTCTACTCCGCCGCCACCCCGGCCTGCGTGAACATGTCCGCCTCGCCCGCACCCTCGGGTAGGTCGTTCGCCGCCTTCGCCTTCTGGCGGCGGTCGAAATTGTCCCACACCTCGTTCCAGTTCCCGCGGGTCGCGGCCTTGCTGTACTCGGTCGCGCGGGTCTCGAAGAAATTGGCGTGCTCGACGCCGTTCAGGAGCGGCGCCAGCCAGGGGAGGGGATGCTCGTCGATCATGTAGATCGGCTGGAAGCCCAGCTGGCCCAGCCGCCAGTCGGCGATGTAGCGGATGTACTTCTTGATCTCCTTGGGCGTCATGCCCGGCACCGGCCCCATCTCGAAGGCGAGGTCGATGAACGCGTCCTCCAGCCGCACGGTGCGCTGGCAGATGTCCATGATGTCCTCGCGGACCGACTTGGTCAGGCAGTCGCGCTCCTTGACGAAGGCGTGGAAGAGGCGGGTGATGCCCTCGCAATGGAGGCTTTCGTCGCGCACGGACCAGCTGATGATCTGGCCCATGCCCTTCATCTTGTTGAAGCGCGGGAAGTTCATCAGCATCGCGAAGCTGGCGAAGAGCTGCAGCCCCTCGGTGAAGCCGCCGAACATGGCGAGCGTGCGGGCGATGTCCTCGTCCGTGTCGACGCCGAAGGTGGCAAGATAATCGTGCTTGTCCTTCATCTCCTTGTACTGAAGGAACATGCCATATTCGCTCTCGGGCATGCCGATGGTGTCGAGCAGGTGCGAATAGGCGGCGATGTGCACCGTCTCCATGTTGGAGAAGGCGGCGAGCATCATCTTGATCTCGGTCGGCTTGAACACCCGGCCGTACTTGTCGTGGTAGCAATCCTGCACCTCGACGTCGGCCTGGGTGAAGAAGCGGAAGATCTGAGTGAGCAGGTTGCGCTCATGCTCGGTGAGCTTCTGCGCCCAGTCGGGGCAATCCTCGCCGAGCGGCACCTCCTCCGGCATCCAGTGGATCTGCTGCTGGCGCTTCCAGAACTCGAAAGCCCAGGGATATTCGAACGGCTTGTACTGCTTGCGGGCTTCAAGGAGGGGCATCGACGTTACTCCGACAGGAAATCAATGATGTGGACGACGAGAAGGAGGCTCATGGCGAGGGTAAGGAGCATGGCCTTGGCGCGGATCGGCACCCGGCTGCGCCTGATGTAGCCGTCGCTCGATCCGAATTCATCGGCCAGCGCGTCCTCATCGTGCCAGTGGCGGTGCAGGTATCTGATGGAGAGCGGCAGCGAGGCGGCAAGCATGATGATCCCCATGGCCGGCACGAGCGAGCGGGTCAGCATCCGGGTTCCTGTGTCCCATGCGAGCAGATCGCTGGCGGCGCTGGTGCCGAGCACCATGAAGAGCATCACCAGGATGACGTTGGCAAGGCGGTGGTATAGCCGCTCCTTGGCGCTCGCAATGGACTCACCCCGGACGGGACGAACGATCTCACGAACGGCGAAGCCTATGGCGATGACGCTGCTGCAAAGGACGAGAGCGGATTGTCCGCGCGCCTCGCCGAGCAGGCCCGGGATCAGGACAAGGGCGAGCCAGAATGCGATCCACAGCAGGAAGCCCCGCCACGACAGGCCGATGGCCGGCCGGTATCCCTCCGCGACGGCCGCCGGCCGTCTGTCCGCGGGTCCCTTCGCCGGTGCCAGGGAGCGGCCGTTGAAGGGAAAGGCGAGCTTCCTCTCCATCAGTCCCGCACCCGCACCACGCGGTCGCGATAGACCACCGTGCTCTTCCGGGCGCCGACGCCGAAGACGACGATGCCGAGGAAATAGCCGAAATCGTACCAGCCGCCATTGTTCGGCACCGCGTAGATCGCGACCTCGCTGATGAACAGGCTCAGCAGCCAGGCGATCGGGAAGATGAAGCCGTGCCACAGCCCGAGGAGGAAGCCCGGCGCGGCGGGCGCCACCGCGTCGCCGGCCTGCGT
>JAEZFL010000122.1 GCA_023417515.1 Pseudomonadota bacterium
GGCGGCGCCCCTCCACCATCCTTCGGATGGTCCCCCTCCCCTCGAAATCGAGGGGAGGACAGAATTGGACCGAATCGTCATCGGCCTCGATCCGCCCGCCTCGACCGGCGGCGACAGTTGCGGGATCGTGGTGTGCGGCAAGGACAAGGACGGAATCGCCTGGGTGCTCGCCGATCTCAGCGCCGCCGGCCTCTCCCCCGAGGCCTGGGCCCGCCGAGTCACCGAGGCTGCCGCGCTCTACGGCGCGGGCCGGGTCGTCGCCGAGAAGAACCAGGGCGGCGACATGATCGCCAGCGTCCTTCGCGCCGTCGACGCCGACCTCCCCGTCGACCTCGTCGCCGCCACGAAGAGCAAGGCCGCCCGGGCCGAGCCGATCGCGCTTCGCTTCGAGACCGGCCGGGCCCGCCTCGCCGGCCGCTTCCCCGAACTCGAGGACCAGCTCTGCGCCCTCACCTGGGACGGCTACCAGGGCCCCGGCAGCCCCGACCGCCTGGACGCGATGGTATGGGCGATGATGGAGCTGTTCGACAAGGAGCGCGGCCTGCCGAGCGTGCGGGCATTGTGAGCCGAAGCGGCTATGTCCGTTTTCGACCCATTGCGGATACGCGGCAGGGGGCGACTAAGCGCCCATTTCGGTCGCTCGCCCGACCGGCGCATGTTTCTAAAGGTAGCCGCTCGTGGAGAGGCACGGCGGGGGAATAGCTTGATGGCGGAGAACTGGGCACAGCTACCCTTCCGGGGCTGCGCTAGACAGGCCATCCACCGCACGGATCAGCTGGTCGCTGTATTTCCGAACGGCCAGCGCGCCCTCGATGCTCGGAGGCTTGTAGGGGAATATGCCACCATTGGGATTGTCCGTAGGGAGAGCAGGCATGACGTGCAAAACGAAGTCTGAGAACATCGATTGGCGGCTGTCGTGCAGGGCCGTGTTCATTGCGGTGCGAAAGATCAGGATACGGGGGTCAACGATCCGCCGACTCTCAATCAGGAATATGAACCGCAGGGCGGCATCGGTGAACTCGCCATATAGCGCACTCAATGCCGGGAACCGAGCGCTAGGAAGGTTGTAGGCCAGCATGGCGGCTTCCGCCCGTGCGGCCACCTCGATCTCCATGTTCATGGTGTGGAGCTTGGTGCTCAACTCGATAGATGCATCTGCCAATCCTCGACAGATAGACACCGCGTCCTCATACAACGCCGCGTTGATTTTCCTGCGCTCAGTCTCCGCGATGACTGCGCGTGACCGTCTTCCTTGTGACCGCACCTGAGCGATGACGGCGCCGACACCGAAGATCGCAGCACTCGCGGTCGCTGCAGCCCCCACCAGCGCAGCTTGAAGCTCTGCCGAAAGTCCGGTCCACCAGGCTGAAATGCCAAGCATCGATCACCCCCAATATGATGAGTATCAGGAGACCGAATATTCCCGCAACTGTACCAGCCTGTCCCCTCTGGGTTGACGCGGCTTGAGCGTGTTAGAGCCGGTATAATCCCTAAATCTCGGCTGTATCCCCGGGATCAAGCGCCTCAGTGCTTGTAAACGCCTCCCACGCCTACCGGACCCCAACGGTTATTTTGCCAGCAGCCCGACAGGCTCAGCTGCGCGGCGGCGGCAGCGGTTGCAAAGCGGGATCGGCCGGCGGCATGCCGATGCCGATCAGGCAGGCGAGGATCGCGCGCTGGGTCTCCTCGTCGCCCGGCACGCCTTCGCGCAGAGAGATTCACGAAAACAATGGACTGCAGACCACCTGCGAGACGGCTCCGTCTACGCCCCCCGTAACCGTTTGAGGCGAAGCAGAGATGGTCTCTGACCTCACCTGAGTCCCTCCCAAGTAAAAGGCCTCGGTGAGCGGTTGGGCGGTTACTTCCCAACAATCGTAGCGGACCCGTAGGCGAACCTCATCCCATCGCAATCCGTCCCGCGATATGGGTGCAGGGAGGACCACCCTCACCCAAACTGTCACGAGCCGCTCCGCCCGAAGCGCCGTCGCTATATCAACGAAAACGACACTGCCGTCCGCAGTTGAGCCGAGTCGGCGCCACCTCTCTTGCGCGGCGGCGGTAATTGGAATCATGATCAGCGCCGCAGCGAGCAACACACTCTTTGCCACTCTCATCCCGTTCGTCCCCCATCGCTCCCCGGTTAGGTAAGGTATGAACGAAGGATATAGGCCGGACAAGAACGGCATCGTCCGCGACAAGCGCGGCGGTTTCACGAAGGGCGTTAACGGCACTCCCGAGCTCCCGCCGTGCATGCTCGATCTTCTTGTTGTCATACCCCTCGCCTCGGCGCGTCCGTAGGTCTCGAAGACCGGAGGGTCGGCGCTGCCCAGCACCGCCAGCCAGATCCGCAACGATGGGGCCACACCTGAAGGGCTAAGCATCAAACCGCCACGGATGATTGCAGAGTGTCGTGGCGCAATTGTGGGCGTCAGATGGGCACGCTTGCCGAATTGAAGGAGCGGGTAGCTCAAATGGTTCTGGCCCGGAGCCGCCCAGCCGCCCATTAGATTTGGCCATTCACGAGAAGCGCCGCGTAGATGCGTAGAGGCGAGCTTGTCGCTTTGCGGCCCGGATGTCGGGACCCCCGTCGACAGTTCCTATAGAGGCGGAGCCACCGCCACTGGCGACGGATACAAGGCTCCGATGTCCGTAATGGGTCGCTTCCCGTCGCCGCGTTCCCTGGCATCGGAACGGCCGTCTTTCAGCCTCGGCGACCACAAACCCGTCCGTCCGCATCCGGCCAGAAGCGGTCGTTCGGGACGAGATGCGACTGTCCGCTTTCCACCCAAAGCGGACATTCGGTGTTGGCTGCCGCTTCGCGTCTCGCAGCCGCTCCGGCTGCTCAGCGCTGATAGGGATCGGTGACTGCCGGGATGCAGTAGCGCCGTAGGCCGGTGCCGATGCCCCTCGGAACGACGATGTCCCTCGAAATGCCGCCGACCCGCGCGCAGTCCTCGGCGGCCATGACATTGTAGCGGACGATGCGCTTCGTATAGTCCGGGCAGACGTCCGAGCAGGTGTAGCTCACGATCACGGGGACGCCGCGATGCGTGCCGAGCGTCCGCGGCCAGCTCGCCTGGTTGCTCGCCGGATCGAAGGGGCGCCGGACGAAATCGACCAGCACCGAATCGTCGATGGGCGGGAGAGCGCCGCGGACCCACGGGTCGGGCCGCGCGATGTCCACGTCGCGCGGTTGCTGCGCGGCCACAAGCGCCAACATGATCGCGATCATCGAACTCTCCCCCTTCGGCCCCTTCCCGATCGCTCATCCTGGACTCGAGTCGATGAACGCCGGCTTTCGGGCGGAGCGCGAAGCGGCGGTCAGCCCCGCCGGCTGGCCGTCGCGAAGCCGTAGGCGCCGCCGACCACGGCGCCGACGATCGGGCCCACGAAGGGCACCGGAATCGCGATCAGGGCACCGATCCCGGCCGCGATCGCCGTCCGCCGAGCCACTGGATTGTCGAGCATGTCACCTTCCTTTCATGAAGGTGTATTATAGGAATAATACAGACGATTGTCCAGAGGCTTCCGCCTCATTCGCCTTTCACTAACGCTTTTGAGCGATCCGACAGGGAGGGAGTGACCTCGAATGCCGATCATCGCCGGAAAGGACCTCGATACCGAGGAGTGGCTGCGCATCCACGACGAGTGGGTTCGGGAGCCGCCCGCCTGCCAACACGATCAACAGGTCGCCTTCCTTCAGGCCCGCGGACCGGATCCGGCGTTATGGTATCACACCGTCCGGTCGTGGCAGTGGAGCGCCGACCCGGCCGTCCTCAAATGGATGGCGGCACAGCCCGAATTCGACGGCTCCGCCGCTGCGATGATGCTCATGGCGTTCGGCGGCGAGTGGCGCGACCGTGACGAGGCGGGCGGGATGGGCGAGATGTTCGACGCGCTTCAGATATGCGCCGAGCGATGGCGGGCAGGCACACTGCCGGTCCGCTTCGGATTTGACGCGAACGTCGCCAGGTCATTCGAGGAGGCTCGAGGCCAGTTTCTTGAACGCAGGTCGAGGATCGGCAATCCGCCGGTCTGGCACCTTCCCCACGCCGCATTCGGCCCATTCCCCGGACCGGTTCCGCGACCGCCGACCGACGTGGGCTGGGATGGCGCAGGCGATTTCAAGCAGCCATTCGAGGCCTGGTTCAGTGCCCGCTACCTCTGATCGCCCGTTCCGGCGCGATCTGGCTCGATCCAGCCGAGCCGGGCTTCCTTCGAGAACAGGCGCTCGGCCGAGTAGAAGCGAAGCGGCCAGTCGCGGCGGCCCTCCGGCTCGTTCAGGAGCAGGTTGACGCGCTCCGTCAGCTCCCTGCCCTCGCTTCGCGCCAGCGCCGAGCGGACCGCGGCGATGTACAGCTGGGTGATCGTCTCGTGATAGCCTTCGCTGTCGCTGTTCACGCCGCCGACGCTCTCGTTGTAGCGGCGGATGAGGCCCGGAAGGTCGCGCTCGGGCGCGATGTCGGGACGCTCGAGGATCAGCCAGGCGCAGGTCGCGATATGGGCCTCGTGGGTCCATTCCGACTTGGGCAGGGTGCAGGCGAGCATGCCCTCCCCGACCCGTCGGATGCTGTCGTCGTCGGCGAACAGGCGCGGCTCGTGTTCGTCACTCATGTCGTCTCCCCAAAAAGAAAGGGAGCGCCGGCCCTTGGCCGACACGCTCCCTTCGTAAATGCTCCCCTCCCGCTTGCGGGAGGGGCTGGGGGGCGGTCGCTCGAGCGCGGCCCACCCCCCGATCCCCTCCCGCAAGCGTGAGGGGAAGATCGCGTCAGGCGGCGGTCACCTCCGGGCGGGGGGCGACTTGAACCTGCCGGGCGCCGGGCGCCGAGGCGCGGACGCCGTCGTCGACATGCGCCAGGAACTTGGCGAAATTGTCGTTGAACAGGTTGACCAGCTTCTCCGCGGTCGCGTCATAATCGGCCTTGTCCGCCCAGGTGTCGCGCGGGTTGAGGATCGCGCTGTCGACGCCGGGGACCGCGACCGGCACCTCGAAGCCGAAATAGGGATCCTTGCGGAACTCGGCGCTGTTGAGGCTGCCGTCGAGCGCGGCGTTGAGCAGAGCGCGGGTTGCCTTGATCGGCATCCGGCTGCCGACGCCGTACTTGCCGCCGGTCCAGCCGGTGTTGACCAGCCAGCAGGTCACGCCGCCCTTGGCGATGCGCTCCTTGAGGAGGTTGCCGTAGACGGTCGGGTGGCGCGGCATGAACGGGGCGCCGAAGCAGGTCGAGAAGGTCGCTTCCGGCTCGGTCACGCCGATCTCGGTGCCGGCGACCTTGGCGGTGTAGCCGCTGAGGAAGTGGTACATCGCCTGGTCGGGTGTGAGGCGGGCGATCGGGGGGAGGACTCCGAACGCGTCGGCGGTGAGGAACACGATGTTCTTCGGCACCGGCCCCATATTCTCGGCGCTGGCATTGGGGATGAAGTCGATCGGATAGGCGCCGCGGGTGTTCTCGGCGAGGCTGTTGTCGTCGAGGTCGAGCTCGCGCGTCACCGGATCGACGACGACATTCTCGAGCACCGTGCCGAAGCGCCGGGTCGTCGCATAAATCTCCGGCTCCGCCTCGGCGGACAACCGGATCATCTTGGCGTAACACCCCCCCTCGAAATTGAACACCGCCGTATCCGACCACCCATGCTCGTCGTCGCCGATGAGGGTGCGGCTGGCGTCGGCCGAGAGAGTGGTCTTGCCGGTGCCGGAGAGGCCGAAGAAGACCGCGGTGTCGCCGTTGGGGCCGATATTGGCGGAGCAGTGCATCGGCATCACGCCCTCGACCGGGAGGAGGTAGTTCAGGATTCCGAACACCGACTTCTTCATCTCGCCGGCATAAGCGGTGCCTCCGATCAGGACCATTTTCTCGGTGAGGTTGACCGCGATCACGGTCTCGCTGCGGGTGCCGTGGCGGGCCGGGTCGGCGCGGAAGCTCGGCAGGTCGATGATCGTGAACTCCGGCACGAACTCGGCGAGATCCTCCGGGTTGGGACGGACCAGCAGGGTGCGGATGAAGAGGTTGTGCCAGGCGAGCTCGTTGATCACGCGGACTCGGACCCGGTGCTCGGGCTGCGAGCCGCCATAGAGATCGGCGACGAACAGCTCGCTCTTCTCGCCGAGCGCCTTGAGGAAATCCTCCTTGAGAGCCGCGAAATGGGCCGGCGTCATCGACGCGTTATTGTCCCACCAGATATTGTTCTCGGTCTCGGAGTCGCGGACGATGAACTTGTCCTTGGCCGAGCGGCCGGTGTGCTTGCCGGTCTTGACGACGAGCGGGCCGTCCTTCGCGAGGATGCCCTCGCCCCGGGTCACGGCCTGCTCGACCAGCGGCGCCGGGCCGAGGTTCCAGTTGAGCTTGGCGCCGGTACCGATGCCCTGTTTCGAAAGCCCGTAAGCGGGCACGCGGTCGATCACGTGGATACTCCCTGCAATAGCCAAATGCGAGCGTTGGGCCGATTATTGCCCCGCTCGTGCATGGGGTTGGCCCATATCGAAAGGGGGCCGATCCGTCAAAGGCTGGCGCCCGGCCCGCGCCCCGGCTACACCCGCCCGTTCCGGAACGAAGGGCCTGTTCTCGCGCATGGCGATCACGATCGCGCTGGTCGACGACGACCGCAACATCCTCACCTCCCTGTCGGTGGCTCTGCAGTCGGAAGGGTTCGTCACGCGTCTCTACAGCGACGGCGAAACCGCTCTCAAGGCGCTGACCGACAATCCGCCCGACCTCGCGGTGCTCGACGTGAAGATGCCGCGGATGGACGGAATGGAGCTGCTCCGCCGCCTGCGCGAGAAGAGCGCCATCCCGGTCATCTTCCTGACTTCGAAAGACGACGAGCTCGACGAGGCGCTGGGCCTCGCGATGGGCGCCGACGATTATATCGCCAAGCCCTTCTCGCAGCGTCTGCTCATCGCCCGGATCCGCGCCGTGCTTCGGCGGACCGAGATGCGCGCCAAGCCGGAGGACGGCGGCGAGGAGGCGGAGGCGAGCGAGATCGAACGCGGCCGGCTGAGCATGGACCCGGCCCGTCACCGCGTGCGCTGGGACGGCAAGGAGGTCGCGCTCACCGTCACCGAGTTCCTGATCCTGGAAGCGCTTGCGCAGCGGCCGGGGGTGGTCAAGAACCGCAACCAGCTGATGGACGTGGCCTATCAGGACGACATCTATGTCGACGACCGCACCATCGACAGCCACATCAAGCGGATGCGCCGCAAGTTCCGGGTCGTCGATGCCGATTTCAACGCGATCGAGACGCTCTACGGAATCGGGTATCGCTTTGCCGAAGAGTGACGAGCAGGCGCTCTCGCTCAACTGGACCCGGCGGGTTTCGCTGCGCCACCGGATCCTCGCGGTCAACATCTTCGCCATCGCGATCCTGGCCGGCTCGATCCTCTATCTCGACAGCTTCCGCAGCCGGCTGACCCAGGCCCGGGTCGGGCAGGCGGCGACAGAGGTGACGATGATCGCCCGGTCGCTGAGCCAGGTGCCCGACCATCTCCACCAGCCACTGCTGGTGCGGCTCGGCCGCGACAGCGGTGCGCGGCTGCGCATCTACAGCCCGGACGGCGCCAAACAGGCCGACAGCTGGACCGGCGCCGAGCCGACCTACCAGCTGCCCGACCCCGCCGACGAACCCTGGCCGCGATGGTTCGCACGCGCGCTCGACAACGGCTTCGACGCGATCGTCGGAGCACCGCAGCCGCCGCTGCTGGAGCTGCCGGAAAACGACCGTCTCCAGGCCTGGCCGGAAGCGATCGAGGCGCACGACCTGACGCGGACGACGACGGCGCTGCGCCGGGCACCCGAGGGCACCGCCTTCGTCACCGCGGCGGCACCGATCGAGAGCGACGGGCGCGCGGTCCTGCTGCTCAGCGACAACGCTACAGAGATCCGCCGCGTGGTGCGTGCCGAGCGGCTGACCCTGGTGATCATCCTGGCGGCGACGATCACCGTCTCCGTTCTGCTGTCGCGCTTCCTCGCCCGAACGGTGGCGGGACCGCTGCGGCGGCTGGCACTCGCTGCGCACCGGGTGCGACTCGGCCGCTCGCGCGAGGTCGACGTGCCGCGCCTTCCCGAGCGCCGCGACGAGATCGGCCTGCTCGCCCGCGCCCTGCATGACATGACCCAGTCGCTGCGCCAGCGCATCGACGCGACCGAGGCGTTCGCCGCCGACGTGACTCATGAGCTCAAGAACCCCCTCGCCTCGCTCCGCTCCGCGGTCGACAGCCTCGAGCGCACCCAGGACCCCGCGCTGCAGGCGCAATTGCTCGATATCGTCCGTCAGGACGTCAATCGGCTCGACCGTCTCGTCGTGGACATCGCCGACACCTCTCGGGTCGATGCCGAGCTGTCGCGCGCCCGCTTCGAGCCGGTCGATCTCGGCGCCTTGATCGACGTCATGCTGCCCGGCTGGGAGCAGCGCGCGCAGGACGGCCAGCGAGTCGCCTTCGCGCGTCCGCACGGGGGCAGCGCGATCGTCATGGGCGACGAATCGCGCCTCGCCCGGCTGATCGACAATCTGGTCGACAATGCCTTGTCCTTCTCCCCGCCCGACGGGTTGGTGACGATCCGGATCCTGCGCCACAAGGACGACATGCTCGTCAGCGTCGAGGACGAAGGGCCCGGCGTGCCCGAAGACCAGCGCGAGGCCATTTTCGGCCGCTTCCACAGCGTCCGCCCCGATGAGGATTTCGGGCGCCATTCGGGGCTCGGCCTCGCCATCGCCAAGGCGATCACGCAGGGTCATGGCGGCAGCATCGAAGTCGGCGATCGGCCCGACGGGCGGCCGGGCGCGTGGTTTCAGCTCCGCCTGCCGGTGGGACAGTCATGAGCGAGACGATCCACGCCACCACGATCGCGATTGGGGGCCGCGCGGTGCTGATCTTCGGCCGCTCCGGAGCGGGCAAGTCGGACCTCGCGCTTCGGCTGATCGACCGCGGCGCGAGGCTCGTCAGCGACGATTACACGCTCGTCTCGGCGCAGGACGGCACCCTCGTCACCGCTCCGCCGGCGACGATCGCGGGCAAGATGGAATTGCGCGGCGTCGGGATCATCGAGCTTGCCCACGAGCGCGACGTGTCCGCCGCATTGATCGTCGATCTCGACCAGGACCCGGACCGGCTGCCGGAGCCGGGCACCCGCGACATCGCCGGCATCGCCATCCCCGTAATAACCCTGCATGGCCTTGAGCCGTCGGCGCCCATCAAGGTAGAGAAAGCGCTCCTCCTTCACGGACTCGGCTCCACTTGCCAGCCTTAGCCCATCCCCAGCGTCTCCTGCTCGTCACCGGCCTGTCCGGAGCCGGCAAGTCGACCGTCCTTCGCACCCTCGAGGACGTGGGCTGGGAAGTCGTCGACAACCTGCCCTTGTCGCTGCTCAACCACCTGCTCGCCACACCGCCGGGCTCGGGCGGCGGCGAGCGGAGGCCGCTTGCGATCGGCCTCGACACCCGCACCCGTGGCTTCGACGCCGAGTGGATCGTCCGCCAGGTGAAGAAGCTGGCGAGCGACGATCGCTATCCCGTCGAGATGCTCTATCTGGACTGCGCCGGGACCGAGCTCCTGCGTCGCTATTCCGAGACCCGTCGCCGCCACCCCCTCGCCCCGGACCGGCCCGCGATCGACGGCATCTCCGAGGAGCGCGAGCTAATGGCGCCGCTCAGGCGCTGGGCGGATCATGTCATCGATACGACCGACACGGATTCGAACACGCTTCGCCACCTGACCCGAACGCGCTTCGCGGCCGGCGGCGACATCCCCCATCTGTCGATCGTGTCATTCGGATTCGCCCGCGGCCTTCCTCGCAACGCCGATCTCGTCTTCGACATGCGCTTCCTCAGGAACCCGCACTGGGACGAGGACTTGCGGCCGCTGACCGGCACCGACGCGGCCGTGCGCGACTATATCGCCGCCGACGAGGCGTATGACCCGGCGCTTGCCAAGATCGAGGATTTGCTGATCACCCTGCTGCCGCGCTACCGGGCGGAGGGGAAATCCTATGTCACCGTCGCCTTCGGCTGCACCGGAGGGAGACACCGCTCGGTTCATGTCGCCGAGCGCGTCGCGGCACGGTTGCGCGAGGCAGGTTTTTCGCCCACGGTCGAACATCGTGACCTTGCGCTCCCGCCCCGCGACCAGCTGGAGGGCGGCGGCGAGGCCGAGATGGCAGCCCAGGGGCGAGCCGCCTTTTTGTCCAAGGTGAGTGAATGATTGGTCTGGTTCTGGTGACGCATGGGCAGCTTGCCCGCGAGTTCATCGTCGCCATGGAGCATGTCGTGGGGCCGCAGGAGCGAATCTTGCCGGTCTGCATCGGTCCCGACGACGACATGGAGGCGCGCCGCGACGACATCGCCAAGGCGATCGCCGCGGTCGACGAGGGCGAGGGAGTCATCATCCTCACCGACCTGTTCGGCGGCACTCCGTCGAACCTCGCCATCTCGCTGATGAAGTCGTCCGAGATCGAGGTGATCGCGGGCGTCAATTTGCCGATGCTGATCAGGCTCGAAGGCGCGCGCAAGACGATGGACGTTCGCGCCGCCGTCGCCGCGGCGCGGGAGGCGGGCCGCAAATATATCTCAGTCGCGTCCGAGGTGCTCGGGGAGACGGCCGGTTGAGCGAGGTCTCGCGGGCCGTCGCGGTCACCAACAAGCGCGGCCTGCATGCCCGGGCAAGCGCCAAGTTCGTGACCCTGGCCGCTTCGCTGTCCGCCCGGATCCAGGTCGAGAAGGACGGATCGAAAGTGTGCGGCACATCAATCATGGGCCTGATGATGCTGGGCGCGGCCAAGGGCGACACGATCGTGATCAGCGCCGCCGGCGACGGCGCGGAGGCGGCGCTCGACGCTCTGGCGGAGCTGGTCGAGGCCCGCTTCGGCGAGGAATGATGACTCGCCTCCCGCTTGCGGGGGGGGCTGTGGGTGGGCATTGGCGGTCAGTGCCCTGCTATACTTTCCCCCACCCCCGACCCCTCGCGCAAGCGGGAGGGGAGAGATGAGCCGCCAGATCACCGCTTTCTCCAACCCGCTGATCAAGCAGGTGCGCGGGCTGCGCGAGAAGAAGAACCGCCGAGCCGAGGGGCTGTTCCTCGCCGAGGGGCTGCGCATCCTCACCGAGGCGCGCGAGGCGGGGCGGCTTCCGGAAGTGCTGTTGTTCGCGAGCGGGCACCGCCACCCGCTGCTCGACGCGCTGATCGACGCGACCGCGGCGGCGGGCGGCGACGTCGTCGAGACAACAGCCGACATCATCGGCAAGATCACTGCCAAGGATAATCCGCAGACGGTGATCGGCGCGTACCGAATGTTCGGCGGGCGGCTCGACGATCTCGACCGCGACGCCGCGCCCTTGTGGATCGTCGCTCAGGCGCTTCGCGATCCCGGCAATATCGGCACGATCCTGCGCACCGGCGACGCCGTCGGCGCGGGCGGGCTGATCCTGATCGACGAGTGCGCCGATCCTTTCTCGGTCGAGGCGGTGCGGGCGTCGATGGGGGCGATCTTCACGCAGAAGGCGGCGGCGGCGCCGTGGAGCGACTTCGTACGCTGGCTTCGCCAGGGGCCGGGCGAGCTGGTCGGAACCAGCCTCAAGGCCACGCATGATTATCAGGAGCCGCGCTACACGGCGCCGACCTTCATCCTGGTCGGCAACGAACAGGCGGGCCTTCCGCGAGCCTATGAGAAGGAATGCGACCTGCTCGTCAGGATGCCGATGCTGGGCAAGGCCGACAGCCTCAACGCGGCGGTGGCGACAGCGGTGATGGCCTATGAGGTGATCAACCAGCGGCGCCACACCGGGAAATCCGCAGGTTGACGTAAGCACCTGTAAAGCTCTTGTGGATCACTATACCGAGCGGGGAATTCCGCCGGTGTGTTCGGGGATTTCGGGGGCGTGATGGACGGGGACGGTTCGACCAAGGTGACCATGCCGAAATGGCCGGCGTGGATCATGCTGGCGGTGATGGCGGCGAGCGCCTATCCGGCGCTGACCGCGAGCGCGCCGAGCTCCGCCGCCGAGAAGCCGGCGGCCGCGGCCTCCGACCCTTCCAAGCGGCTCATCCTCGCCAACTGAGCCTCGGCTTTCGCCGCGAGTCAGCGGAACTTCATCTGAACGCCGCCATTGGACCGCATGTGAAACTTCATCCGCTCCTGGCCTTGTGCGCCCTGGCTCCGCTCGCCGCCTGCACCGCCTCGCTCGACCAGCCACCGACGGCGCCGGACCAGGCAGCCTATCGCGCGCTCGGCACCGAGCCGTTCTGGAACGTCGCCATCGGCGGCGGACAAATGGTCTATGAGGATGCCGAGCGGCGGCGGATCAGCGTGCCGACGCCGCCCGTGCGGACCAGCTTCAACGGCCATCGCTACGTGACCGAGCGGCTGACGGTGGACATCACCCACGGCCGCTGCAGCGACGGGATGAGCGACCGGATCTATGCCGACACCGTTCTCGTCCGCGCCGGCGGGCGCGAGCTGCGCGGCTGCGGCGGGGCGATCCTGCCGCCGGAGACGCTGGCGAATACGAGCTGGCGGATCGTCGCGATCGACGGCGCCGACGTGTCGGGCGAGGATGGCTATCAGATGCAGTTCGAAGCCGACCGGATGAGCGGCCGCGCCGGCTGCAACAGCTTCAGTGGCCCCTACCGGGTGAGCAGCGACGGCTTCCGGGCCGGTCCGCTGGCGATGACTCGAATGGCCTGCCCGGGTCCGCGCATGCAGCACGAGCAGATTGTGTCGCGCATCCTCTCGGGACGTGTGCGGCTTTATTATCCGGACGGCGACACGCTGGTCATGCGCGGGGTCGAGGGCGGCGATATCCAGCTGCGGCGGTCGATCTAGGCTATTCCCCCGCCGGCGGAAGCTCGGCGGCCAGCTTGGTGAGCGGGCGCGGAGTCAGCTCGACCACGGGCAGCGGCTCGATCTCCTTGGCGCCGCTGGCGACCTCGAGCGTCTCGAAGCGCTTGGCCTGGCTCATCACCTGGCTTTCGAGGCTGCCGACGAAGGCGTTGTAGGCGTTGGTCGCCTGGCCGAGATTGCGGCCGACCTTCTCGACATGGGTGCCCATGGTGGCGATGCGCGAGTGGAGCTCCTTGCCGAGGCGGGCGATCTCGGCGGCCTGCTCGGCGAGATTCTCCTTGCGCCACTCCATCGCGATGGTGCGCGCGAGGCCGATGAGGTTGATCGGCGTCGCCAGGAGCACCCGCCGCTCGAACGACCAGTCCCACAGCCGCTCGTCCTGCTCCAGCGCGGCGGTGAGGAAATGCTCGCCGGGTATGTACATGACGACATAGTCGGCGGCGTCGCCGAACCGGTCCCAGTAATTCTTCGAGCCGAGCTGCTCCGCGTGGCGGCGGATCGAGGCGGCATGCGCCTTGAGGTGCGCCTTGCGGGCGTCGTCGTCGGCCGCCTCGCTGGCGTCGAGGAAGGCGTTCAATGAGCATTTGGCGTCGATGATCAGCCGGCGCCCGCCCGGAAGCCGCACGACCACGTCGGGGCGAAGGCGGCCGTCCTCGGTGTCGACCGAGACCTCGGTCTCGAAATCGGCGAAGGGCGACAGGCCGGCCTGCTCGAGCACGTTCTTGAGGCTCTGCTCGCCCCAGCGGCCGCGCGCTTTGGGACTGGCGCGAAGGGCATGGACGAGGTTGCGGGTCTCGTCGCGGACCTGGGCATGGCCCTCGTGGAGCAGCTTCACCGCGGCCTGAAGCTCGCCATAGCTGGCGTTGCGCGACTTCTCGATCTGGTCGAGCTTCTCGTCGTAGCGCTTGAGCGTGGTTTCGACCGGCTGGAGAAGCGCCTTGATCTTCTCCTCGCTCTGCTTCTCGGCATGGCCGAAGCGCTCGGCCGCCTGCTTGAGGAACTTGTCGTGCGCGCCGTCGACGGCCTTGGAGGCGAGGTCGGCGAAGCGCGCCTCGACCTTGGCCTCCAAATCCTTGAGCTGCGCGAGCTGCGCCTCGTGGGCCTGCAGGCGCTCCGCCTCGCCGCGCTGGAAGGCCGCCACCTGCTCGCCGAGCGTCCGGCTGCGCTCGCGTTCGGTGGCAAGCTGGGCTTCAACCTCGTTCAGACGCTTCGTCTTTTCCGCCTCGGCGGCGAGATTGACGACAGCCTCGTTGAACTTGCCGCGCCACCCTTCGCTCTCGGCGCGAAGCGCGTCGCGCTCAACCCGCGCCTCGTCACGCTCCTTCTGCGCGGCGGCGGCCGAGCGGCTGCCGATCCACCAGCCGAGCACTACAGCGGCCAGCACGGCCACCAGAGCGACGATCAGCAACGGGTCCATCCAAACCACTCCGAACATGGAACGAATTGGGAACCTAGCCGAGGCGGACCGATGAGAAAAGCAGGATTTCCCCTTCACCGGAATGACATGTGGATCATTCCGAGTTGCGGCGTCCCGTTATGGTTAACGCGTCGTTGACTCTGCAAAGCGGCAGGAGCAGCCTCCCCGCGCTCCGCAGGACAGGGCCATTAGCAGAGGGGAATTCCATGCCGATCAGCAGCTCCGTTGTGGTCGATTTTCCCGGCCGCGGTTACGAAAATCACAAGGGCAAGGGCGTCGGACACCAGAAGCGTCTCCAGGAAGAGATGGCGGACGGTCATTACACGATCCGAGTCACCGGCGTGGACCACGACAATCCCACCGCGGTCAGCCAGACCTCGGCGCCCACTACGCTCGAGGACGGAAGCATCGTCTTCACCGAGGTCCGGCAGGGCGAGATCGAGACCGGCCCGACCGGCCTTCGCCTCGAGACCGACAACAACAACGGCCGGCTGCGCTACAACACCGGTCTGGACGCTGATAACCAGATGACGCTCGGCGATCTCGACGCGCTCAATTTCGATTACATCATCCACAGCTTCGACCGCAGCGACGTCATCCCGGTGATCCGCCTGATCATAGACGCCGACGGCAACCTGGCGACGACCGCCGACCGAGGCGAGCTGGTGTTCGAATGGGCCTATCAGGGCTTCGGTCCCACGACCTCGGGGAGCCTTCAGCATGCGGACCTGGTCGGCGATGACTGGGTGGCCTGGCAGCGGGCCAACGGCACCAATTTCGACCAGATCGCCAACATGACGACCTTCAGCGACTGGTCGGATGCGGATGGCCACACCGTCGCGGGCGGCCTCACCTTCAACGAGGACAGTCTGGTGCTCGGCTGGAGCATCGCTCTGGGCTCGGGCAACGGCACCGGGTCGATGTCGATCGACAACGTCCAGGTCGGCGGGGTCACCACCGACTTCTACGGCTAAGGGGGACGGGTGCGGCCGGGCTTCGGCTCGGCCGCCTCGTAACGAACGGCTTTAGGCCGCCTTCTTGCCCTGCTCGCGGCGCAGCTTGGCGAGCTTCTTCAGGAGCATCTCGCGCTTGAGGCGCGACAGATGGTCGATGAAGAGGATGCCGTTGAGGTGATCCATCTCGTGCTGGAGGCACACGGCGAGAAGGCCGGTGATCTCCTCCTCGCGCTGACTGCCGTCGCGGTCGAGCCAGCGCGCGCGGATTCGGTCCGGCCGGTCGACCTCGGCATACATTTCCGGGACCGACAGGCAGCCCTCATTATAGGGCACCTCATGGTCCGAAGTCTCGAGGATCTCCGGGTTGATGAAGACGCGCGGGTCGCGGATCGGCTCGCCCTCTTCCGTCTCCTGCTCCTGAAGGTCGATGACCAGCACGCGCTTGGGAACGCCGACCTGGATGGCGGCGAGGCCGATTCCGGGCGCGGCGTACATCGTCTCGAACATGTCGTCGATCAGCCGGCGCAGATCGTCATCAACCTGCTCAACAGGCTTGGAAATCTGCCGCAAACGCGGGTCCGGAATCTCGACGATGGGAAGAATGGCCATGCGCGGAAAATAGGTGTGGGCGGGACCGGAATCAAGGAAATGCGAGTTCCTCCCTGCGAGGCGCCAGCCTCGTGGGGGGGGGGGCCATGGGGGGGGCCGCGCCGCATGGTTGTGGGG
>JAEZFL010000158.1 GCA_023417515.1 Pseudomonadota bacterium
CACGCGGCGAACTCCGCAAGGCGCGGCGCCGTATTGGCATGATTTTCCAGGAGTATGCTCTGGTCGAACGACTGACGGTGATGGAGAACGTGCTGTCGGGACGGCTCGGCTATGTTGGTTTCTGGGCGAGCTACAGGCGCAAATTTCCGGCAGCCGACGTTCAGCGGGCCTTCGCTCTTCTGGATCGTGTCGGGATGCTCGACCATGTCGATAAGCGTGCCGATCAACTGTCCGGCGGTCAGCGTCAGCGTGTCGGCATCGCGCGTGCGCTGGTGCAGGAACCGGATCTGCTGCTGATCGATGAGCCGACGGCAAGCCTCGACCCGAAGACATCGCGCCAAGTCATGCGCCTGCTGACAGAGCTGTGCAACGAGCGGCAGCTTGCGGCCATCGTCAACATTCACGATGTGGGACTGGCGCAGCTTTTCCTAAAGCGCATCGTCGGATTGAAGGCCGGCAAGGTGGTCTACGACGGGCCATCTGAGGGGTTGGACTCCGATGTGCTGACCCGCATCTACGGCGAGGAAGACTGGAACGCCGGCGTCAAGGCGACTGCCGAGGACGAGGCGGACGACGAAGTGGAACGCCATCAGGCCGATCGCAAACTTGAGGCGAGCATCCAGTAACCCGCATGGACACGCTCACCCCGGCCCGAAGCTACCCGACCAAATGGTCGCCGTCGCCTTTGATCACCAGCCCGACGTTACGCTGGGGCTTGTTCATCGGCTCGCTGATCTATCTGGTGCTCGCGTTTTCCTCCATTGAGGTCAACTGGACGCGCGTGGCTGAGGGGATCCAGCGCTCCGCGCGGTTCCTCGCCGGATTTCTGACGCCTGACTTCACCTCACGGTGGAGCGACATCCAGCAGGGGATGATCGAAAGCCTGACGATGACGGTCACGTCGACGGTCGCGGGCATCGCATTATCCGTACCGGTTGCGCTCGGCGCCGCGCGCAATCTCGCGCCGTGGTGCGTTACGGCATTTGCCGCGCCATCATCGCGTTTGCGCGCGTGTTCCAGGAAATCATCATCGCCATCTTTTTCGTCGCGATGTTCGGATTCGGACCGCTGGCAGGCTTTCTGACGCTGTCGCTCTCGACCATCGGCTTTCTCGCCAAACTGCTGGCCGACGACATCGAGGAGGCTGATCCAGCGCAAGTCGAAGCCATCCGCGCAACGGGCGCAGGCTGGTGGCAACTCATCGACTACGCCATCGCCAGCCAGGTGATGCCGCGGCTGATCGGATTGTCGATGTACCGCTTCGACATCAACTTCCGCGAAAGCGCCGTTGTCGGCATTGTCGGCGCGGGCGGCATCGGCGCGACTCTCAATACCGCGCTCGACCGCTATGAGTTCGACAGCGCGGGCGCAATCCTCATCCTGATCATCGTGATCGTCATGGCCTGCGAATACGTCTCCAGCATCATCCGGCGGAGGATCCAGTAACATGCCGGTCCTCGCTCTTCCTGACGGTCGCAAGCAGTGGCACTTGCTGTCGCGCCAATCTGCGTTGCTGCGCTGGTTCGGATGGCTCGTTCTCGTGGCGCTGACCGTCTTCTGCTGGCGGGTGATGACCCAGGACACGATCTGGGCCTTCGCGTGGGATGCGCCGACCCAGGCCGCTGACATTTTCGGCCGCATGGTTCCGCCGCGGTGGAGCTACGCCAACACGCTCTGGCAGCCGCTATGGGACACCATCAACATCGCGACCATCGGTACGCTGCTGGCCATCGTCCTGGGAACCCCGTTGGCGTTTCTCGCCGCTCGCAACACCACGCCGAGCACGCTGATCGTCAGGCCGATTGCTTTGCTCATCATTGTCTCGTCGCGGTCGATCAACGCGCTGATCTGGGGCCTGCTTCTGGTGGCGATCCTCGGCCCTGGCGTTCTCGCGGGCATCATCGCCATCGCGCTGCGCTCGGTCGGCTTCATCGGCAAGCTGCTGTACGAGGCCATCGAGGAAATCGACGAAAGCCAAGTCGAGGCCATCCGCGCGACAGGCGCGAGCGGCCCGCAGGTCATGGCCTACGGCATGGTGCCGCAGCTGCTCCCCGCGTTTGCAACCATTTGCCTGTTCCGGTGGGACATTAACATTCGTGAATCGACGGTTCTCGGGCTTGTCGGGGCGGGCGGTCTGGGACTGGCGCTGGAGGCATCGCTGAACGTCCTGGCTTGGCCACAGGTCTCCGTGATCCTGCTGATGATCCTGGTTACCGTGATCCTCAGCGAATGGCTGACAGCCAAGGTGCGGTCGGCAATTATCTAAGGTAAAGCCAAACCAACCCGCTTCCGTCATTCCCGCGAAGGCGGGAATCCAGCCACGCCCCCCCCTCGGCGGCGGCCTGAAATTGCGGTTGCGCCTCTGCGGGGATGACGGTTTCAAACGTTCCATTGTGGGCAAGGTGACCTGGATGCCCGCCTTCGCGGGCATGACGGCAAAGGAGCAGGTCAGAGATCGAGGGCGGTCAGCCTCTCGTGCCCCTTTTGCAGTGCGGGGTCTGCTGCTATCTAGCGCCCATGACCGACACATCGCTGATCCGCAATTTCTCGATCATTGCCCATATCGACCACGGGAAGTCGACGCTGTCCGACCGGCTGATCCAGCTGTGCGGCAACGTCTCCTCGCGCGAGATGAAGGAGCAGATCCTCGATTCCATGGAGATCGAGCGCGAGCGCGGCATCACGATCA
>JAEZFL010000012.1 GCA_023417515.1 Pseudomonadota bacterium
TCCCACCCGGAGTGGGGCGCGGGGGGGGGCACCATCGGCGCCGCCGAGGGTGGAGGGGTAGGGGGAAGCCCCCGGGTGCAAGCGCCCGAGCGAATCCCTATGTCGGCTCCAACACCCGGAGACCCGCAATGACCGACACCGCCGCCACGACCTTCGACCTCACCCCGCCGACCGACGAGCAGCGCCGGGAATTGGAGGCGACGCTGACCCCCGACGAGGCGCGGGTCCTCCTCAATCATGGGACCGAGGCGCCCTTCTGCGGCGTGTTCCTCCAGGAGAAGCGCCCGGGCGTCTATACCTGCCGCCTGTGCGGCCTCCCGCTGTTCAACGGCGGCGCCAAGTTCGAAAGCGGCACCGGCTGGCCGAGCTTCACCAGCCCGTTCACCGAAGGCCATCTCGAGACGATCCGCGACACCAGCTACGGAATGGTCCGGACCGAGATCGTCTGCGGCCGCTGCGGAAGCCACCAAGGCCATGTCTTCGACGACGGCCCGCCGCCGACCGGTCTTCGCTTCTGCATCAATTCGGTGAGCCTGGAATTCACTCCCAACGGCGAGCCGCTCCCCGACAAGCTGGGCCGCGGCGCCCCCGAAGGCGAGTCGCTGGTCTAAACTGGCTCTCGTCCGCTCATGTCGAGCGAAGTCGAGACATCCGGCCGAGCGCAGCCGAGGCATCTTGCGGTTGTCGACGTCACTCGAGGTGAGCCTGGCGGGATGATTCGCCGCCATCTTCGTCGCTTGGCCGTGCCTGCCGCAGCCTTGGTCCGGCGCTAACCGCGCTTTTGCACTCCCATCGACTGAACCGCTCCTTTCGTCGACGTTCATGCACGGCTCACCGGCGACTCATATATTGAAGGTCGTGAAAGGGAGTGAGTGTCATGTCGAACGTCATCTCGATCAGCGACCTGCGCACACCGGTGACCCCGGCGATCCGCGGCTACCAGCCCGTCTACCGCGCGCATGAGGTCAACCGCTGCCCCGGTTGCGGTCGCACCCATTGGCTGATCGGCCGGCTTCTCGCGGAATGCGCCTTCTGCGCCACCGCTCTGCCGCTGGCGGACGGAGGCACGACCGGCGAAGGCCTGTTCCGGCTTCACCGCACTCCGAGCGACGAGCAGATCGCCGCCTAACGTTTCAAGAGCTCGCGCGGGGAGGCGCGACAACGGGCCCGGACGCCAGCTTCCCGTCCGGGCCCGACTGCTTTCTGAAAGGTCCCTTCAGCCCGCGGCGGAGCCGTTGAACACCGCCAATTGCGCCGCGAAGGCGCGCTGAAAAGCCGGCCGCGCGACGCCCCGCGCGACATAGGCCGCGACGTTCGGAAATTCCTCGAGCAGCCCCGATCCCTCGAGCCTGCGAATCACCGTCACCATCATCAAATCGCCCGCGCTGAACGCGCCGTCGAGCCACTCTTCGTCGCCGAGCCGTTCGGAAAGCTGACGCAGCCGGACCCGCACCCGCTCGTCCAGAATCGGCAGCCGCTCGGGGTGCCAGGCCTTGTTGCGCTCCAGGATGATCGCTCCCGAACGCTCGACGATCTGCGGCTCGACCGTGCTCAGCGCCGCGAACATCCACGTGATCGCCCGCGCCCGCGCATCCGCGTCCTCCGGAAGCAAGCCCGGATGACGCTCCGCGACGTGAAGCACGATCGCCCCCGATTCGAACAGCGCAAGGCCGTCTTCCTCATAAGTCGGGATCTGCCCGAACGGATGACGCGCGAGATGCGCCGGCGCCTTCATCTCGGCGAAGGAGACCAGCCGCACATCGTAGGGCAGCCCCACCTCCTCCAGAGCCCAGCGCACCCCCATGTCCCGCGCCAGCCCGCGCCCACGGTCCGGCGAGCGCTCGAATGCGGTGATGGTGATGGTCATTGCAAACTCCGGAATGGTCGTACGTCGGGCGTCTAGCCCGCCATAGGGCAATGCGGGGTGCCCGTCCGCTTTCGACCCATTGCGGACAATCGCCGCGCGGCTAAGACTTGCGTCGTGATGCAAAGGGACGACTGGTCATTTAAGCTCGCTGCACTGGCATTGGCTGCCAACGAGATGCTTTTGGCCCCTCCTGCCGAGGCACAGCCCGTGCGAAGCCGCACAGCGGCCTGCGACTTGGCGGAAAGGCGTGCGGCGTCGCGAGGCTACTTCAACTCAGGGGTAGTCGTCGGCTCTTGCGAAATCATTCGAGCCGGAGACATTCCAACGGCCTCTTACGTCCTAACGCTCCACAGCACCCGCCGCTGTGACTACATCTGCAGCTCGCTTCTGGGGCATTTCGCTGTGCGACGGTCTACCGGCCAAGTCTTTGAATGGAATGTTGGGGAATGGCGGTTAGGGCCAGAAATCGGACCGCGCAGACGGTCCCGCTTTTAACTCTCGGCTCTCCGCCAGCGTCCGTTTTCCACCCGAAGCGGACATTCGCGCCGAGCAAATCGGCATTTTCCTACAGCCTGCTGTTCATGTTACGTTCCGCGAATCATGGCTGCTCATCCGATCTTCGCATTCACCCCCGTGGCGCTTCGTCGTCGCAGCGACGGCTGGTCGCCCGAGCTGCAGCTGCGCTTCGTCGAGATTCTCGCCGGCGGCGCCACGCCTGGCGAGGCGGCAGCGCGGCTCGGCAAGAACCGGCAGAATGCCTATGCGCTTCGGCGCCGGTCGGGTGCCGAGAGCTTCGCGGCAGCCTGGGACTCGGCGGTCGAATGGGCGCGGTCCGTCCGGATCGAGGCCCGGCGCGGCGGCCCTCGGGTCGCCAAGGTCGAACCGCCTGTTGCACCGGACGTCGCGAGGGCGAGCGCCGCTCGCGGTTATCGGGAAATCTGCAGCATTGCCGATCGTTCGCCGGACCGGGCGCGGCGCACGTTCAACGCCGTGCTCGACTCGCTCTACGGTCCGAAAAGCGACAACAGCGACACGCCCGAGGCCGGACCGCGCTCGCCAAGTGATGATGAATTTCGTGCACTTTTTCGCCGCTCTGTCGCTTTTCGCCGGCGGGGGCTAAGGCACCGGCCATGCTGAAGAAGACCGCCACGCCCGACATCCACGCTTTGACCCTCATCGAGGAGCGGCTGCGCTGGCTCGCCTCCTGGACGATCCACAACGCCAACCACATTCGCGACAGCGCCGACGGCCTCAAGGTCGGCGGCCACCAGGCGAGCTGTGCCTCGATGACCGCGATCATGGCGGCGCTCTACTTCCATGCGCTGGGACCGAACGACAAGGTCGCGGTGAAGCCGCATGCCGGCCCGGTGCTCCACGCGGCCCATTATCTGATGGGCAGCCAGAGCCGCGAGCAGCTCGAGAATTTCCGCGGCTTCGGCGGGATGCAGTCCTATCCGAGCCGGACCAAGGACAAGATTCCGGTCGACTTTTCGACGGGCTCGGTCGGTCTCGGGGTCGCGGTCACCGCCTTCGCCAGCCTCGTTCAGGATTTCCTCGTCGCCCACGGCATGATGGATCCCGCCGACGCCGGGCGGATGGTGGCCCTGATGGGCGACGCCGAGCTCGACGAGGGCAATATCTATGAGTGCCTGATCGAGGCGGCCAAGCACGACATCCGCAATTGCTGGTGGATCGTCGACTATAACCGCCAGAGCCTCGACGCGACGACCGCGGACCGCATGTTCCGCCGCTTCGACGAGATTTTCGCGGCGTGCGGCTGGCGAGTCGTCACGCTGAAATATGGCAAGGCGATGGAGGCGGCGTTCGGCGAGCCGGGCGGGGAGGCGCTCAAGGCCTGGATCGATGCCGCGCCCAACGCCGATTATGCTGCGCTGACCTATCTCGGCGGCGCTGCCTGGCGGGAGCGGCTGCTCAAGGACGCTCCCGAGACAAAGCAGCTCCTCGACGCCCACGACGACGAGGCGCTCCAGGCGCTGATGACCAACCTTGCCGGCCACGACATGGCGAGCCTGGTTGAAGCATTCGACGCCGCTCAGGACGACGTGCCGACCCTGTTCATCGCCTACACGATCAAGGGCTTCGGCCTGCCGTTCGCCGGCCACAAGGACAACCATGCCGGGCTGATGAACCCCGGCCAGATCGCCGCTCTGCGCGAGCAGATGGGCGTGGCCGGGGGCGAGGAGTGGGAGCCCTGGGCCGGGCTCGGCGGCAACAGTGCCGAGGCGGTTCGCGCGCTTGTCGAGAGCAGCCGGGTCGCCCGCGAAAAGCGCTCGCGGCCGTGGAACGTCGCCGACGTGCCGGCGATCGCTCCGCCTCCGGGGGACGAGCAGTCGACCCAGGCGGCCTTCGGCCGCATCCTCAACGATCTCGCCAAGGCCGGCGGCCCGCTCGCCGACCGCATCGTCACCACCTCGCCCGACGTCACCGTGTCGACCAATCTCGGCGGCTTCGTGAACCAGCGCGGGCTGTTCCGGCGGCAGGAGCTGGCCGACGTGTTCGCCGCGGCGAAGATCCCGTCCGCGCAGAAATGGGCGGGGCGCCCGGCGGGCCAGCATATCGAGCTCGGGATCGCCGAGAACAACCTGTTCCTGATGCTCGCCGCGCTCGGCCTCGCGGGCGACCTGTTCGGAGAGCGGCTGTTCCCGGTCGGCACCGTCTACGATCCGTTCATCGCCCGCGGCCTCGATGCCCTCAACTACGCTTGCTACCAGGACGCGCGCTTCATGCTGGTCGCGACCCCGTCGGGCGTGACCCTGGGGCCGGAGGGCGGCGCCCACCAGTCGATCAATCCGCCGCTGATCGCCCTCGGCCAGCCGGGCCTGCGCCACTATGAGCCAGCCTTCGTCGACGAGCTGGCGCTGCTGATGGAGGAAAGCTTCCGCCTGATGCAGCGCGAAGATGGCGAGAGCGTCTATTTCCGCCTCACCACCCGCACCATCCGCCAGATCGAGCGCGCCGACGACAGCTGGAAGGCGGAAGCGGTCGCCGGCGGCTACTGGCTCCGCGAGCCGGCTCCGGGCGCCGAGGCGGCAATCGTCTATTCCGGCGCCATCGCCCCGGAAGCGCTCGCCGCCTGGGAGGCGCTGAGCGAGGACCTCCCCGGCCTCGGCCTCCTCGCGATCACCTCACCGGACCTTCTCCACTGCGGCTGGAGCGCCCGTCAGACCGCGCGCTGGAGCGGCAAGCCGGGTGAGCCGAGCCATGTCGAGAAATTGCTTGGCTCTCTGTCGCGCGACGCCGGCCTCGTTACCCTGATCGACGGCGCGCCCGCGTCGCTGAGCTGGCTCGGCGGAGTCATGGGCCACAAGGTGAGCCCGCTCGGAGTCGACCGTTTCGGCCAGACTGGTAATCTGCCCGATCTCTACCGGGCCTATCGCCTCGACGTCGACGCCGTGGTCGAGGCGGCAGCCGAGCTGTTCCTCGCCTGAGCGCCCGGAACAATGGCCCGGTTGCCGCGCTCTTCGGGCAAGCAATTGGGAGGAAGAACGCATGATCCGCCAGCTTATCCGGGCCGAAATCGGCCGGCGCATCGGCCAGCGCGTCACCGCCAACCGTAGCGGCGTCGGCGGAGCCCTTATCGGCCTGGCGGCGCCGTCGATCCTGCGCCGAATGTCGATGCGGACCGGCCTGCTGGTCGCTGGAGCTTACGGCGCCAAGAAATTGTGGGACAAGAAGCGCGAGATGGACCGAACGCGCATGCCGCTCGGCCGGGTCACTGGAGGCGCGCCAACCGCCGCGCCGCCTATGGCGACTCCCGAGCCTATGGCGAAACCTCTGCCCTAGCGTCCCGTCGGCCGCGGCTGCTCCGCCGACCGGTCGCCGGTCGGGCGGATGTCCGGCTGGCGCGGCTGCGCCGGCTGAGGCGTGGACGGCGGCGGCCCGGCGGGCGGCTGTCGCACCGGCGGCGTTCCGGGCTGCGGCTGGGTGGGCTGCGGCTCGCCTTGTTGCGGCGGCGGTGCGTCGGGGTCGAACGGGATCACCTCGATCGGGAGCCCGTCCGGTCCCAGGAAGGGCGTGGCGTTCGGATCGACGGCATTGATCGGCTCTTCCGGCGCCGGTGCCGTTTCGGGCGCCCGCTGCGGGGCGGCGGCCGAGACCCCGAGGGCTTCGGTCATGAAGCTTCGCCAGATGCGCGCAGGCAGCGCGCCGCCGGTGATTCCGGGCAACGGACGGTTGTCGTCATTGCCGATCCACACCCCGACGACGAGGTCGCCTGCGAAACCGATGAACAAGGCGTCGCGATAATCCTGGGTGGTGCCGGTTTTGCCGAAGGTCGGGACCGACAGGTTGGCGGCGGTGCCCGTGCCGCGCTGGACGACGCCGGAGAGCAATTCGCGCATCGGCGCGAAGGCCGGATCGCGCTGAAGGTTGCGCTGCTCGGCGGGGAACCAGCTGCCGAACCAGCTGTCGCTGCGCGCCCGTTCGGAGAGACCGTTCGGAACCACGGGATAGCCATCGGCGGCGACCGCGGCATAAGCGGCGGTCATCTCGATCAGGGTGGTGCTGGCGGTGCCGAGCGGAAGGCTCGGATTGGCGGGGAGGGGGCTGGTCACGCCGAGGTCGCGGGCGGCGCGGATCACTTCGTCCAACCCGACCGCCTGTGAGACCCGCACCGTCGCCACGTTGCTCGACCTCGCGAAAGCCTCCGCGAGCGGGATCGTCCCGGCATAGCTCTGCCCGTAATTCTGGGGGCTCCAGTCGCCGATGGTCAGCGGCGTGTCGGAGACCAGCGTCCCCGGCGAATAGCCGCGTCGGAGCGCCGCCAGATAGGTGAACAGCTTGAACGTCGATCCGGACTGGCGGCGTGCCTGGGTCGCGCGGTTGAAGGCGTTCTGCGCGTAATTCTTGCCTCCGACCATGGCGACGACGCTGCCGTCGGTGCGCATCGCCACGAGTGCTGCCTGCGCGCGCCCGAGGCCCGCGCCGCGGATGGTGCGCTCGGCGAGGCGCTGGAGGTCCATGTCGAGCGTGGTTCGGATTTCGCGCTCGCCATAAGTCTCCTCGTCCTCGACCTGCGCGGTCTCGGCGAGCACCCAGTCGGCGAAATAGGTGCCGGTCGGCGTGCGGTCGCGCGCCGCGACGCGCAGGCGCACCGGACGCATCGCCCGCCGCTCGCGCTCGGAAATGAAATCCGCCTCGACCATGCGGCGACCGACGAGCCGTCCCCGTTCGCGGGCCGCCTCGAGATTGCGGGTCGGCGCGAGCCTCGACGGTGCGTTCACGACGCCGGCCAGCATCGCCGCTTGCTCGAGCGTCAGATCCTCCGGCGCGACCGAGAAATAATGGTGCGCCGCGGCGCGCAGGCCGTAGACGTTGTCCCCGAAATAGACGTTGGACAAATAGCGGCTGAGAATGTCCTCCTTGGTCAGCCATGCTTCCAGCCAAAGGCTGATGAAGGCCTCCTGGAGCTTGCGCGTGCCGGTGCGGTCGGCGCCGGTGAAGCTGGTCTTGGCGAGCTGCTGGGTGATCGTGCTGCCTCCCTCGACCATTCGGCCCGAGCGCAGGTTGCGAGTCATCGCACGGGCGAGGCCCCAGGGATCGATGCCGATGTGGCGGAAGAAGCGGCGGTCCTCGACGGCGATGAAGGCCTGGGCGACGTGCGGCGGCAACTGGGTCACGTCCACCGCATCCTCGATGATCGCGCCACGGCGGGCGATCGTCTCGCCATTCGAAGCCAGCACGACCAGGCTCGGCGCCCCGAGCGGCTGAAGCGAGCGGTTGAGCGGCGCGGTGAAGGTCAGCCAGGCGACGAGCAGCACGAACAGGAAGAGCAGGGCCTTGAGGCCGAGGCTGAACCAGCGCGGCCAGCGGTGCGCACTCGTCGGATGCGGGTCTTCCGGCTCGGGGATGTCGAGCCAGTCGGTGTCGTCGTCGTCCACGGCATAGGCCTGGCGCGCGCGGCTTGGATAATCGTCAGCCATGGATCAATCGTTCAGGGGCCAGGACATGGGGGGAAATGCCAAGCGCCGCAAGCTGTTCCGGCCAGGCTGTGGACAAGAGCAGCGCCGCGGCCGCCTCGGCCATGGCCGGCGCCGTCTGCAGGCCGAAACCGCCTTGCCCGGCCAGCCAGAAGAAGCCGGGGACGAACGGGTCGAAGCCGGCCACCGGCGTGCGGTCCGAAGTGAAGGTGCGCAACCCCGCCCAGCGATGCTGAACCCGCGGGACCGAGAGCGTGGTATATTGCTCGACCTTCCAGGCGGCGAGGGCGATGTCATAATCCTCGGGCTGGGCGTCGCAGGGATCGTCTGGCACCTCGTCGACCGGCGAGGCAGCGAGGCGGCCGCCTTCGGGAAGGATGTAGAAGTCGTCGACCACGGTCTTGACGAACGGCCACGCCGCAACCTGGGCACCCGCCGGCGGATCGACGATGATGATCGTCCGGCGCAGCGGACTCAGGCCAAGCGGTCCGACACCAGCCATGCGCGCGACGCCGTCGGCCCAGGCCCCGGCGGCGTTGACCAGGATCGTGGCCGAGTGACGCTCGCCGCTTTCGGTCACCAATGTCCATCCGCCGCCTTCGGCCGCGACCTCGGCGACACGCTGACCTGTCAGCACCTTTCCGCCTTTCGAACGGATCGCGCGCGCATAGCCTTGAAGCAGTGAATCGGCATCGAGGCGGAGCCCGTCCGAATCGACAATGCCGGCGGTGACGGCGCCCCGCCCGGTCCGCAATGGCGGAAACAGGAGCCGCATCTCCCCCTCGCCGGCGCGCCGGATGCCGGGCGCATGCGGCCTCATCGCCCGCTCGATCGTGTCGAGAGCCGGCAGCATCTCCTCGGTCGCGACGAACAGGGCAGTGGCGGTGCGGGAGACGGGTACCTCGCTGAACCCCGCGGGCGGCCGCTGGAAGAAAGCGCGGCTCGCCGCGGTCAGGCCGCGTACGATCTCGTTGCCGATGCCGAAATGACTGAAGGTTGCGCTGCGGCCGGAGCTGTGATGGCCGATCGCGTCCTCGGCCTCCAATACGGTCACTCGGCGATGCCCTGACAAAGCGGCTGCGAGCGACAGCCCGGCGACGCCGCCGCCGACGATCAGGACATCCGAATCCACGTTGCCGCTTTAGCCGACCAGGCGGATTGGAACAGGGGGCGGTTCCGTGCCGTCGACTTCGAAAGGCAGGAACGGCCGGCCGATCAGGCCCGCGACGATGCGTTCGGCGGCGTGGCCGTCTCCAAACGGATTGGCGCTGACCGCGTGAAGCGGGCGCAGCCGCAGATGTTCGAGCTCGGCCTCCGTCGCCGCGATGATCGCGTCCGTCGTGGTTCCGGCCAGCCTCGCCAGGCCGGCGGCCACGGCCTCGGGGCGGTCGGTCACGGTCCTCAACACCAGGGCCGGCGTGCCGAGCGTCGCCGCCTCCTCCTGCACCCCGCCGGAATCTGTGAGGACCAGGTCGACGCGCTGCATGAGCCGGATCATCGCGGGAAAAGGCAGCGGGTCGAGCAAGGTGATGCCTGCGCGGTTGCCCAGGGCCGTGCGGACCGGTCCCGCGACTTCGGGATTGGGATGGACGGGAAGAACGATATGAGCGCGCCCCGCCGCGATTCGGGCGAGGGCGGCGCAGATCTGCCGCAGCGGCTCACCGAAGCTCTCGCGGCGGTGGATCGTCGCGAGCAGAAGCGGGCGGTCGGAGGGAAGGGCGGGCAGTGCGGCATCGGCTGCCCGGCGAAGCCTGCGGTCGCGCGACAGCCGACCGAGGACTCCATATATGGCATCGACGCCGCTGTTGCCGGTGACGTGGACCGACTTGCCCACGGTGCCGCCGAGGTTCGCCGCAGCAGCGGCGGTGGGCGCGAAAAGCTGATCGGCAATCGCATCGATGGCCTGACGATAGCCCTCCTCGGGCCAGGGATTGTCGGTGTCGAAGGTCCTCAGTCCCGCTTCGATATGTGCGACTGGAATTCGGCGCTGAAAGGCGGCGAGCGCGCCTGCGAGCGCGGAGACGGTATCGCCCTGCACGACGACGCGGTCGGGCGCTTCCTCGTCCAGGACTCGCCCGAGAGCAGTCATCGCCCGAGCGAAAAAGCCGTTGAGCGACTGATCGGGCGACATGACGCGTAGATCGATGTCGGGCGAAAGGCCAAAAATCGTCAGTGCCTGGTCAAGCAAGGCTCGATGCTGACCGGTGACGCAGAGACGGGAATTCAGATGCTCGCAAGTCGCGAAAGCCCGCAGGACAGGGGCCATCTTGATGGCTTCGGGACGCGTCCCGATCACGGTCAACAACTTCATGCCTTGCCCCCGCCCGGCGCGTGGCCGGTCGGGGGATCAAAGCATAATTATTAATATTGGTGAAGAGCCGGAATTAGCGCCGGCCGCGCGCGTCGGCCTGACCGGCGAGGTAGGCAGCGCAATTGGTGCGGATGTTCGCGCTCTCGTCGGCCGACAGGGAATAAGCGCGCGCGAGAGTCGCCAGGAACCGGGCGGGATCGTCCTGCCCGCCGGCAGCGCGGCATATGGTGGTGATTGCCGACAGGTCGAGCGCAGTGCCACCGGACGCGCGCCGTACCTGCGGGCGCTCGCTCGACGCCGTAACAGCCGGACGCCGGACCGGCTGGACCGTGCGGCGCGGCTGCGCGGCCTCGGCGCGTGCCTGGATATCCAGCGCGCGCCGATCGATCTCCGGAAGGATCTTTGCCTGCGACAACAGCATGGCCAGGAAAATGCTCATCTCTCAATGCTCCCCCAAAACATTAATGGTCGTGGTAAACGGCAATGGTTAACGCCGCGTAAAACCGTACCGCCTGCGTAATCTTCTCTTTACCGGATGGGCAGGGGCGGCTTTACCGGAGCGATGGACGATCACAGACTAGCGGCGGCGCTCGCCGAGGAAGCGGGCCGGTTGCTGCTTAGCTTGCGCGAAGGCGGATTGCAGGGCGCCGAGCTCGGCCAGGCGGGGGACCGCGAGGCCAATGCGCTGATCCTGGACGCGCTCCGAAAGTTCCGGCCGGAGGACGGCTTCCTGTCCGAGGAATGTATCGACCGGCCGGACCGGCTCCATCATCGGCGCGTGTGGATCATCGATCCGCTCGACGGCACCCGCGAATATATGAGCGGGCGCGACGACTGGGCGGTCCATGTCGCGCTGGCGGTGGACGGCCGGCCGCAAGCCGGCGCGGTCGCGGTGCCCGCGCTGGGACGGTTGTTGTCCACCGGCACGCCGCAAGCGCGGGGCGCGCCGCGGGACAAGCCATTGATCCTGGTGAGCCGTACCCGCGAGCCGGAGCAGGCGGCGGCGCTTGCCGAGCATCTCGGTGCGGAGCTGCGCCCGATGGGTTCGGCGGGTGCCAAGGCGGCGGCGGTGGTCGCGGGCGAGGCGGACCTTTATTTCCATGCCGGCGGCCAGCATGAATGGGACAATTGCGCCCCGGCCGCGGTGGCGCTGGGCACCGGGCTTCATGCCAGCCGGATCGACGGCGATCCGCTGGTGTACAATCGCGCCGACACGAAAATTCCGGACCTTGTGATCGGCCGGCGGGAACTCGCCGAGCGGGTCGTCGCTTTTGTCCGGACGCGCAAATGACAGGGCTGACGATGCTGGCTTCCTATTCCGCTTTCAAGAACGACCTCGGCGTCATGACCGGCATGAGCGAGGATCTGCTCCACGTCCATGTCGGGCTCGCCATCTTCGTCGTCACCGCCTTGCTGCTGCGCCGGCGCATGCGCTCGCCGATCCCGCTTGCGGTGGTCGCCGTGCTGGCGCTGGCCAACGAGATCGTCGATTATCAGTTGCCCGGATGGATACTGGTCCCGTCCGTGCTCGATTTCGTCAACACGGTCTTCTGGCCGCTCGTGCTCTTCCTGCTCGCGCGGCGCGGGCGGGGGCAGGAGATGGTGCGCTAGAGACAGGCGCGCAGGCGCCGCCAGGCCTGCGCTTTCGCCGCGAAGTCCAGCGTGTGGGCCGGGCTGCTCGACGGCAGATCGATCAGCGCGATGCCGTTCGTTTCGCCGAGCTGGCGCCGTCCGATCCGCGCCGACGTCCCGCCATTGAACGCGATGGCGCGCAGGGCGGGCAGGGTTGCGGCCAGCGTCGCGAGATCGCTGGCCGCGTGGAGACGGATGTCGGCGTCCAGGCTGCCCTTGCGCGTCGCGGCGGCCACCGTGTCCCACAGGCCGATGCCGGCATCGAGCAGCGCCGCGAGCCGCGCGTCATAGCCTAAAGCGGCGATGTCCCGGCCGATCACGTCGCCGATCAGCCGCCAAAACTGGTTGCGCGGATGGGCATAATAGCGGCCGGCGGCGAGCGAGGCGGCGCCGGGCAGGCTGCCGAGGACGAGGAGGTGCGTGTC
>JAEZFL010000077.1 GCA_023417515.1 Pseudomonadota bacterium
GGGCCGCATCGTGCGCTACAAGCCGCCGCTCGATGCGGGGACAAGCACCTGGTCGCGCCTGCGGGCCATGATGGAGATCTACAACAGCCACGAGATCCCCGGCATCGCCGTGCGGCTCGAAGCCCACGGGCGCGTCGCCGAAGTGGTGACGGACGAGGAGGGCTATTTCGATTTCGAATTGCCGATCGAGCAACCGCTGCCGGCCGAGACGGCATGGGAGAAAGCGATCGTCACCACCCCCGGCCGGGAGGCGCAGAAGGATCGGATCGAGGTGCCGGTGATGGCGCCGGGCCGCGACAACAAATGGGGCATCATCTCCGACATTGACGACACGGTGATCGAGACGGGTGCCACCAACTTCCTCAAGAACTGGCGGCGGGTGCTGGTGGAGCAACCACAGGACCGCCTGGCCGTGCCCGGCGCCTCCACGCTCTACAAGATGATCGCCCGCGACCATGTCGCGCCGGCGCGGCCCTTCTTCTACGTCTCGTCGAGCCCCTGGAACCTCTACGGCTTCATCACCGAATTCATGGAGCTGAACGCCATTCCGCACGGGCCGATGTTCCTGAAGGATTACGGGATCGACCGCGACAAGCTGATCCACACCGCGCACGACACGCACAAGCTGGAGGCGATCGAGACGGTGCTGAGCTTCTACCCGAACCTCAGATTCCTGTTGATCGGGGACAATGGCCAGCATGACGTCGCCATCTACGCGAAGGCGGTGGAGGATTTCGGTTCCCGCGTCGCCGCCGTCTTCATCCGCGACGTGGACGGAAGCTGCCGCTCCGGACCGGAAGGCGAGTTGCTGAAGCAGATCGAGGCCAAGGGCGTCCCGACCTTCTGCGGGGCTGGCTTCGGCGATGCCGTCGCCGTGGTGGAAGCGCTCGCGCTCGACCGGCCGATCGAGGCCGCCAAGGCAGTCGTCGAACCGGCCAAGCCATGACCGAGGCTTCTTCTTTCCGCAGCTTGCGCTAACAGAAGGGCAATTCCCGCTGCTGTCGGAGTTGCTTGATGAAGTTCCTCGCTTTTGCCGTGCTCGCCCTTCTTGCCGCGCCCGCGTCGGCGAAGCTCAATGCCCCCGAACGCAAGATGATCGAGACGGTCGACAAGGAGCAGGATCGATCGCTGGCGCTGCTCGAGCGGCTGGTGAACCAGAATAGCGGTTCGCTGAACCTTGCCGGTGTCGAGACGGTCGGCAAGATGATGCGCGCCGAGCTCGAGCCTTTGGGCTTCGACGTACGCTGGGTGCCGATGGCCGAGGCCGGCCGCGCCGGTCACATCGTCGCCGTCCACAAGGGAAGCGGCCGCGGCAGGAAGATGCTGCTGATCGGTCATCTCGACACGGTGTTCGAACCGGATTCGCCGTTCCAGGCCTTCACCCGCAAGAGCCCGACCGTGGCGGAAGGCCCGGGCATCGGCGACAATAAGGGCGGCATGGTGGTGATGATCGCGGCGCTGCGGGCGATGCAGGCGGCCGGCACGCTGAAGGACGCCGACATCGAGATCGTGCTGACCGGCGACGAGGAGGATAACGGCCTCCCCATCGAGATCGCCCGGCGCGATCTGATCGAAGCCGGCAAGCGCGCCGATGTGGCGCTCGATTTCGAAGGCCTGTCGCAGCAGGACGGCCGCGACATGGGCGCGATCGCCCGTCGAAGCTCGGGCGGCTGGGAGCTGCGGACGACCGGCCGGACCGGCCATTCGAGCGGCATCTTCAGCACGGGGTCCGGCAATGGCGCCATTTACGAAATGACGCGCATCCTCGCCGCCTTCCGCAGCGAACTTCCCGAGCCGAACCTCACCTTCAACGTCGGCCTGATCGCCGGCGGCACCACGGCTGCGCTCGACGCCGACAAGATCCGCGCTACCGCGACCGGCAAGACCAACATCATCCCGGAGACGGCGATCGCGCGCGGCGACATCCGCGTCCTCTCGCCGGAGCAGGATGCTCGGGTGCGGGCGAAGATGCAGGAAATCGTCAGCCGGCATCTGCCCGGGACAAGTGCCGAGATCCGCTTCGATCCCGATACCTATCCGCCGATGGCGCCGACCGAGGCGAACAAGGCGCTGCTGGCGAAGCTCAATGTCGTCAATCGGGACATGGGCCTGCCCGTCATGGAAGCGATCGATCCGCTGCGGCGCGGCGCCGGGGACATCGGCTTTGTCGCGGCGGACGTCGACGGCCTGGTCGGCCTCGGCGCGGCGGGCGAGCGGTCGCATGCGCCGGGCGAGACGATCGACATCCCGAGCATTGCCCGCCAGGCGAAGCGCGCGGCAATCCTGATGTCGCGGCTTACGAAAGAGCGTCAGTAGCGGTCGAGGAGGCGCTCGACCGTCTCGTCGGCGCTGCCCGGCTTGCCATTGTCCTTGCCCGCCTCCCGCTCGAGCGCCGCGCGCAGATCCTCGATCTGACGATCGGTCAAATGCTCGATGCCGATGAACTGGATGCGGGCGTCCTTCATCGCGCGCAGCAGCTCGTCGAGCTTCGCCTGCATCGCCGCAGCATCCCGATTCTGGCTGTTCTGGATCAGGAACACCATCAGGAAGGTGATGATCGTCGTCGCCGTGTTGATGACCAGCTGCCAGGTATCGGAATAGCCGAACAGCGGACCGGTCACCCCCCAGATGATGATCAGCAGCACCGCCGTGATGAAGGTCAGAGGCTGACCCGCGGCGGCAGCGATCCGAGTGGCGATGGCGGTGAATAGGCGATCCATAAGGGCGCTCCGGCAAATCGTGCCGGCCCTGTAACGCTCGATCCAGTTTAAGGATGCCGCAAGCGGCCGGAGTCCCCGAGCCCCGGCCGCGCCCCCGGCAACGGATCAGTGCAGGGTTTCGGCAGCGATCGCGTAACGGGTGGTCGCGGTCGTGCCTTCCGGGCAGCAGGTGAGCCGGGTCCATTCGGTCCGCGCCTTCTGCTCGCTCTCGAACGGGCCGGCCATCCGCTCGGTGCCCGGGATCAGATCGCGGAAGTGCGGGTCCTCATATTCGCCCCCGATCACCCAGTAGCGCGTGGTCATGACGGGTCTCCTCATTCGGCTGCGATGGCGGTGATGAACTGTTCGGCCTCGGTCGATTCGGCCAGCGCCGTGGTCGACGCATGGCCACCGGACACGGCCTGGGCGACCAGGTCGAAATAGCCGGTGCCCACCTCGCGCTGGTGGCGCGTGGCGGTGTAGCCGTTCGCCTCGGACGCGAACTCGGCCTGCTGCAGCTCGGAATAGGCCGCCATGCCGCGGTCGCGATAACCGCGGGCGAGCTCGAACATGCCGTGGTTGAGACTGTGGAAGCCGGCGAGGGTGACGAACTGGAACTTGTAGCCCATCGCGCCCAATTCGCGCTGGAACCTCGCGATCGTGGCCTTGTCGAGCTTCGCCTCCCAGTTGAAGCTGGGCGAGCAATTATAGGCCATCATCTTGCCCGGATGCGCCTCCTGGATCGCCTCGGCGAAGCGCTTCGCATCCTCGAGATTCGGGTGGCTGGTCTCCCACCAGAGCAGATCGGCATGGGGCGCGAAGGCCAGGCCGCGCTTGATGCAATGATCGACGCCGGTGCCGTCCTTCAAGCGGAAGAAGCCTTCGGGCGTGCGCTCGCCGGTCAGGAACTCGTGATCCCGCGCATCGACGTCGGACGTGATGAGCTTCGCGCTCTCGGCATCCGTGCGGGCGACCAGGAGGGTGGGGACGCCGCAGACGTCGGCCGCGAGGCGGGCGGCGTCGAGGTTGCGGATATGGGCCTGGGTCGGGATCAGGACCTTGCCGCCGAGGTGGCCGCATTTCTTCTCGGACGCGAGCTGGTCCTCGAAATGGACGCCCGCGGCGCCGGCGTCGATATAGGCTTTCATGATCTCGAAGCAGTTCAGGGGGCCGCCGAAGCCGGCCTCCGCGTCGGCGACGATCGGCACGAACCAGTCGCGCTGCGCTCCGCCCTCCATATGCTCGATCTGGTCGGCGCGCTGCAGGGTGCGGTTGATCCGCTTGCAGAGTTCCGGCCCGGCATTGGCGGGGTAGAGCGACTGGTCCGGGTACATGGCGCCGGCGGTGTTGGCGTCGGCCGCGACCTGCCAGCCGGAAAGGTAGATCGCCTTGAGGCCGGCGCGGACCATCTGCATCGCCTGATTGCCGCTGAGTGCGCCCAGCGCGTTCACATAATCCTCGCTTCCCAGCAGTTCCCAGAGCTTGAGCGCGCCACGACGGGCGAGGCTATGCTCGATCGCCAGCGAGCCGCGAAGCCGCTCGACCTCCTCGGGGCCATAGGGGCGCTCGATACCGTCGAAGCGGCCGGCGGGAGCGGGGACGAGGCTGGCGAAATCGGTCATGGCGGTTCCAAAAGTGAGGCTAAGGTGAGGCCAAGAAACACCTAAAGCCGTCCTTCCGGCAGCCTGAAAAGGGTCGTTAAGTCACAGAGCGACTTGCGACCTTTGTAAAAAGTTGACAAAGTTACAAAATGGCTGCCGAACGAAAACTCTACCTGGGCGGACGCCTGCGCCGGCTGCGGCGCGAGCTCGGGCTCAACCAGAGCGCGATGGCGGCGGAGCTTGGCCTCAGCCCCTCTTATTTGAATCATCTGGAGCGCAATCAGCGGCCGGTGACGGCGCAGGTGCTGCTGCGGCTCGCCCAGGCCTATGACGTCGACCTCAAGAGCCTGACCGCCGAGGGCGAGAGCACCGGCATGGAGCAACTCGCAGAGATCTTCGCCCATCCGATGTTCGGCGACATCGGCATCCCGCGCTACGAGCTACTGGAGGTGGCGGACAATGCCCCGTCCGTGGCCGACGCCATCTCGCGCCTCTACACGGCCCTGCTCGAGCGGCGGCAGGCACCGGAGGGCGCCGCGCCTGATGAGGAAAAGCGCCTCGTCACGCCGGAAAGCTGGGTCCGCGACCATATCCAGGCGCAGCGCAACCACTTCCCCTATCTGGAGGAAGCGGCCGAGACGCTGGCCGGGGCGCTTGGCGAACCTTTGTTCCTGTTCGCGGCGCTGCGCACGCGGCTGAAGGACGGCTTCGGCATCGACACGAGGGTCGTGCCGCCCGAGATGCTGGACGCGACGAGCCAGCATTACGATTATCACCGCAAGCGGCTGATGCTCTCCGCGCTGCTGAGGCCCGAGAGCCGGACCTTCGCGGTTGCCTATCAGCTCGCCTTGTTCGAGTTCCGGCCCCTGCTCGCCAAGATGCTCGATGCCGCTGCGCCGCCTGATCTCCCGACGCGGCGCCTGCTGCACATGAGCCTGGCCAATTATGCCGCCGGCGCGATCATGATGCCCTATGCGGCCTTCCTGGCAGCCGCCGAAACCCATCGCTACGACATCGACAGACTTTGCGCGGAGTTTGGCGCGAGCGTCGAGCAGGTCTCCCATCGCCTGACGACCCTCAACCGCAGCGGCGCGCGCGGCATCCCCTTCTTCATGCTCCGCGTGGACGCGGCCGGGAACGTCTCCAAGCGCTTCGCCGGGGAGAGCTTCCCCTTCTCCCGCTTCGGCGGCACCTGCCCACGCTGGAACCTGCACGGCGCCTTCCGGACGCCCGAGCGGGTCGTCACCCAGATCGTCGAGACGCCCGACGGCCAGCGATTCTTCACCCTGTCACGGACGGTCGATCGCGCCGTGCGCCTCGACCGACAAGAGAACAGCCAGCTGGCCATCGGCCTCGGCTGCGACGTCCGGCACGCGGCGCGGATCGTCTATTCGGACGGGCTGGACCTCGGCGATCCCTATGTGACGCCGATCGGCCCAGCCTGCGCCATCTGCCCCCGGATGCGCTGCCCCCAGCGCGCCGCCGCGCCGGCCGGGCAGACGCTGACCGTCAACGAGATGCAGAAGACGATCTCGCCTTATCCGTTCCTGGGGTGAAGGCTGATTTCGTCATCCTGAACCTGTTTCAGGATCCATTCTTCTGCCCACATCGAAGCGCGCCGATGGATGCTGAAACAAGTTCAGCATGACGGGTCGGGGCTCATACCTCTCGCGGCACGGCGGGCTGGCCAAAGTCGCATTCGAGGGCGGAGCGGTTCCACTTCGCCAGATCGGCAGCAGCCTCGTAAGTCGAGGTGAGGAAGGCGAACAGGGCGGCGTCGGGATCGTCCGCACGGCGCACCGCTTCGTAATCGAGAACGAACTCGCCGAGATCCGTGTCGAAGCGCGCGGCCTCCGGCCGCACCGGGGCCTCGGCAAATCGCTCGGGGCCGGGATAAGCGTAGGAATAGAAGAACGGGCCGCCCTCCGCGCCGGCGCCGCCGGGCCAGAAGCCGGCGCTCGACACTTCGTGGCTGTAGGCCTCCCGAGTCACATCGTCGGGCAGGTTGGGGATGCCGCCCGGATGGCGCGGCGCCTCGCGCCCGGAGAAGCGGGTCACGGCGAGGTCGAAGCTGCCCCAGAAGAAATGGACCGGGCTTACCTTGCCGAGGAAGCCCGAGCGGAACTTCTTGAACACCCGGTCGGCCGCCATCAGCGCGCCGTGCAGCCGCTCGGCGCTGCCGCGATCATAGGCGCGCGGCGCGCGGTCCTCGGCGAAGGGGATGGCCGGCTCCACCTCGTTGGGTGCCGGGTGGATGTGGATCTTTCGCCCCGCCTCGCTCACCAGGTTCATGAGCTCGGCGTGGAAATCGGCGATCGTGGTCGGCCGCAACGGGATCGACGTCTCGCCACGCCCGTTGACCAGGCAGACCCGGTGGCTGACGAGATCGATCATCAGCTCGAACGGCTCGCCGGCGCCGTAGAGCGGCTCGGTCCTGAGCCCGCGCGGAGTCACACGCAGGGTGAGGTGCCAGCCATGGTTGCGCCACGGCAGCAACGCCGTCGGCACCTTGCCCACGATCTGGCTGATCAGGTGCAAGGTCACGATCGTCGCCCGATCGCGCTCGCTCGACAGTTCAGGCCAGCCTCCCGTCGTGCCCACGACTCACCCCCCGGTAAGAGATTGGCAATGACGGCCAGCTTATCACAACCCGACCAGAGCGGAAGCGAGGGCGGCATGGGCGTGATGACCAGGGTCGGACGGGGTCCCCCGGAGCTCGCCAATCGCGGTTACCAGGTGCTGTTCCGTCCCAACGAGAGCAATCGCTGCCCCGGCTGCGGCAATGCCCAGTGGCACGTCGGCCGAGTCAGCGCCGAATGCTTCTTCTGCGGCACCGCGCTGCCGCTCGCCGACGCCAAATGGGGCGGCGACGGATTCAGCCACCGCTTCCCCGACGCGCGCGTTGCGATCGCGTCGGCCGGCGCCGCCGAGCGGCGCAGCGACGAACGCCGGCCGGTGCGCGGACGCACGGTCCATCTGCTGATCGACGGCGCCCCGCAAGCCTTCGCCATCCACAATGTCTCGTCGGGCGGTGCCAAGATCGGCGACCCGGCCGGGCTGATCGGCGCCGGCAGGATCGAGCTGGTCTCGACCACCGGCGAGATCGTCCCCGCCGAGGTGCGCTGGGTCGGTGACGGCACGGCGGGGCTCCAATTCGCCCGCCGGCTGCCGATCGACGCCTTTCATACGGAAGGCTGACAGGCCGCTCCAGTAAGAGCCGCAGGGCCCAAGACCGACAGAGCAGGGTTCAAATCCCACCCGGATTGGCTAGAGGGGCGGCATGTCCAGCCCTGAAGCCCTCGAACAGCAGATCCTTCCGCAAGTGGCGGACGCCGCCGACCTGGCGGCGCTCGAGGCCGTGCGCGTGTCGGCGCTCGGCAAGCAGGGCGCCGTCACCGCCTTGCTCAAGACGCTCGGAGGCATGTCGGCCGAGGAACGGCAGGCGCAGGGCCCGCGCATCCATGCGCTTCGCGAGGCGGTGACCGCGGCGCTCGCCGACCGCAAGGCCGCGCTCGAGGCCGCCGAGCTCGACGCCCGCCTCGCCCGCGAGCGGGTCGACGTCACGCTGCCGGTCCAGCCGGCGCCGCGCGGCACCGTCCATCCGGTGAGCCAGGTGATGGACGAGCTCGCCGAGATCTTCGCCGACATGGGCTTCGCGGTCGCGGCCGGTCCCGAGGTCGAGACCGACTGGCATAATTTCACCGCCTTGAACTTCGCCGACGACCATCCGGCGCGGGCGATGCACGACACTTTCTATCTCGAGGAGACCGGGCCGAACGGCGAGAAGATGGTGCTGCGCACCCATACCTCGCCGGTGCAGATCCGCGTCATGACGTCACAGAAGCCGCCGATCTACGCGGTGATGCCGGGCCGCGTGTACCGTTCCGACAGCGATGCCACCCACACGCCGATGTTCCACCAGGTCGAGGGGCTGGTGATCGACAAGGGGATCACCCTCGGCCACCTCAAATGGACCCTGGAGACCTTCCTCAAGGCTTTCTTCGAGCGCGACGACATCGTCCTTCGCCTGCGGCCGAGCTATTTCCCGTTCACCGAGCCGTCGGCGGAAGTCGACGTCGGCTACACGCTTCAGAACGGGCGGCGCGTGCTCGGCGGAAGCGACCATTGGATGGAACTCCTGGGCTCGGGAATGGTCCACCCCAACGTCATCCGCAATTGCGGGCTCGATCCCGACGAGTGGCAGGGCTTCGCCTTCGGCTGCGGAATCGACCGACTGGCGATGCTGAAATATGGCATGGACGACCTTCGCGCCTTTTTCGACGGCGATCTTCGCTGGCTGCGCCACTACGGCTTCGCGTCGCTCGACGTGCCCACCCTGAGCGGAGGAGTGGGCGCATGAAGTTCACTTTGTCCTGGCTTAAGGAGCATCTCGACACCGACGCCACGCTCGACGAGGTCGTCGGCCGGCTGAATTCGCTCGGGCTCGAGGTCGAGGGCGTCGACAATCCCGGCGAGAAGCTCGCAGCCTTCCGGGTCGCCGAGATCCTGACCGCGGAGCGCCACCCGCAGGCGGACAAGCTGCAGGTCCTCACCGTCGATGCCGGCGAAGGGCCTATGCAGGTCGTGTGCGGAGCGCCCAATGCGCGCGCCGGCATGAAAGGCGTGTTCGGAGCGCCCGGCACTTATGTCCCGGGCAGCGGCATCACCCTTAAGGTTGCGGCGATCCGCGGCGTCGAGAGCAAGGGCATGATGTGCTCGGTGCGCGAGCTGGAGCTCGGCGACTCGCATGAGGGCATCATCGAGCTGCCCGAGGACGCGCCCGTCGGCGCCGTCTTCCCGGACTATGCCGGCCTCAACGATGCGGTCATCGACGTGTCGGTCAATCCCAACCGGCCCGAGGCGATGGGCGTGCACGGCATCGCCCGCGACCTCGCCGCGTCCGGGCTCGGCACGTTGAAGCCGATCGATGTTCCCGACATCGCCGGCACCTTCCCGTCGCCGGTCGAGATCCGAATCGAGGACAAGGAGGGCTGCAAGGCCTTTTACGGCCGGGTCATCCGCGGAGTCCGCAACGGCCCGTCGCCGGACTGGCTCTCGCGCCGGCTCCAGGCGGTCGGCCAGCGCTCGATCAGCGCGCTGGTCGACATGACCAACTATGTCATGCTGACCTATGGGCGGCCGCTTCACGTCTACGACCTCGCCAAATTGAGCGGCGCGGTGGTCGCGCGCAAGGCCAGGCCGGGCGAGCAGGTCGAAGCTCTGAACGGCAAGACCTACACGCTCGACGAGACGATGACGGTGATCGCCGACCAGGCCGGAGTCCACGACATCGGCGGCATCATGGGCGGCGAGCATAGCGGCGTTACCGAGGCGACGACCGACATCCTCATCGAATGCGCCTGGTTCGACCCCCACGCGATCACCCGCACCGGGCAGAAGCTTGCGCTCGCCTCCGACGCGCGCAGCCGCTTCGAGCGCGGCGTGGACCCGGCCTTCGTCGAGCCGGGCATCCAGCTCGCGACGAAGTGGGCGCTGGAGCTCGCGGGCGGCGAGCCGTCCGAAGTGGTGCGTGCGGGTGAGCCGCCGATGGAGCGGCAGGCCTTCGCCTACCGGCCGCAGCGTTGCGCGGGCCTCGCCGGAATCGACATTGCCGAAGACCGCCAGGAAGAGATCCTGCGCAGCCTCGGCTTCGACGTGGCGCGCGGCGGTCCGTGGCAGGTCATCGCGCCGACCTTCCGCCCGGACATCCACGGCGAGGCGGACATCGTTGAGGAAGTCGCCCGAATCCACGGCTTCGACAAGATCCCGTCCACGCCGCTGCCGCGCGCCGACGGAGTCGCCCGGCCGACCGCGACCCCGGAACAGCTGGTCGAGCGCCGCGCCCGCCGCTTCGCCGCGGCTCGCGGGCTGAACGAGGCGGTCACGTGGAGCTTCATCTCGGAAGAGGAAGCGGCCCATTTCGGCGGCTCGGCCTGGACCGTCGCCAACCCGATCAGCGACGATTTGAGGGTTATGCGGCCATCGCTTCTGCCCGGACTGATCGCCGCCGCCCGACGCAACCGCGCGCGGGGCGCCGACAGCGTCCGCCTGTTCGAGATCGGCCGGCGCTACTTCAAGGACGGCGAGCCCCTGACCGTCGGCATCATCCTGGCCGGCGAACGCAGCCATCGTCATTGGCGAAGCGGACGAGCGGCCCCCTTCGACCTGTTCGATGCCAAGGAAGAAGCGCTCGCGCTTCTCGCCGCAGTGGGCGCGCCGGTCGACAACCTCCAGGTCAGCGCCGACGCGGGCGGGACCTACCATCCCGGCCGCTCGGGCAAGCTGACGCTCGGCAAGGCGGTGCTGGCCGAGTTCGGCGAGCTTCACCCGCGAATCCTCAAGGCGTTCGATCTCGACGGTCCGGCCGCGGCCGCGCAGATCTTCCTCGACGCGCTGCCGTCCAGGCGCGGCGGCGCAGGCCGGATGCGCCCCGCCTACACGCCGCCGGCGCTTCAGGCGGTGAAGCGCGACTTCGCCTTCCTGGTGCCGGAAGCGCTCGAGGCCGACCGCCTGCTCCGCGCCGTGCGCGGCGCCGACAAGGCGGCGATCGCCTCGGTCAGCCTGTTCGATGTGTTCACCGGCCAGGGTGTCGCCCAGGGGGAGAAGTCGCTGGCGCTCGAGGTCGTACTCCAGCCGACCGACAAGAGCTTCACCGACGAGGAGTTGAAGGCGATCGGCGATCGCATCGTCGCTGCCGCCGGCAAGCTCGGTGCGCGGTTGAGGGACTGAGCCCCGCTCGTCTCGAGCGAAGTCGAGAGACGTTGTTCGAGCGCAGCCGAGAACGACCAGCCGCCTCGGCTGCGCTCGGCGGGATGTCTCGACTTCGCTCGACATGAGAGATTTCGGGCTATTGAGTCTGCACCGCCTCGTCGGCGAGGTTCCAGACGCCGTCGAGCCATGCGACGATCTCCGCAGCGCCGGGATGGGCGTAGCCGTCGTAGCGCGTGCGCAGGATCGGCCGGCGGTGATCGAGCCGGTCGAGACCGCGGTCCTGGAGGAAGAGGATGTCGCGCTGGACCTGAGCGGCGAGATCGGGACCGAGCACCTCGCGCGCGGCCCGCTCGAAGGCCGCGACATAATCGTAATCCTCGCCGCGCCTGTAGCTCTCGGCCAGAGTCAGCGCGGGGATTCGGCTCAGCACCGCCTGTGACGCCGGGTTGACCCCGTGCGCCGAGACGTGCCGGCGGATCTCGGCCGGCCGGCCGGTGAAGCCGCGCAGGTGCAAGTGCTGCGACATCCGAGCGCCGTCGTTGACCGGGTAATTGTCCCATAGGAACGGCTTGCGGCCGATCTCGCCCGCTACCCGGGCGAGGTGGCCGGGCGACAGCTCGCGGCTGCACACTTCGGGACCGGTCCACATGATCTCGATGGCCGGATCGAGCAGCCGGCCGAGCTGGCGCAGATAAAAGTCCGGCCGCTGGCCGAAAGCGCCGTCGAGCACGGGATCGTCGGAATAATAGCTCGGGCAGCACAAGATGCGAGTCGCCTTGGTCCGCTCGGCGGCGAAGGTGACGATCGCCGCCTGGCGTTCGGCGAGATCGGCGATGTCGCCGCGCATGTCGTCGAACAGGATGGCAAGGTCGTCGACACCGAGCGAGTCGAGATGGGCGAGCTTGCGCACCAGCATGTCCTGCCAGCCGCGCTCCGGAGCGAGGTGAAGCTCGAACGGGCTCAGGCCGACTCCGAAGCGCACGGCGATCGCGCGGCATTCGGCGGCGAAGGCGGCCAGCTGCGCCATCTCGGAATCCGGGTGCAGCTCCTGCCAGCGGCGACGCAGGAAGGGGTCCGCCTTGGGCGCGTAGAGATAAAAGCGATAATTGTGGGGCCGCAGGTAGCGGACCGTCTCGGACCGTTCGCGCCAGCTCCACGGTCGCCCGAAAAAGCCTTCGATGATGCCGAGCTCGGGGATCACGCCCTGGCCTCCAATGCGTTGATCGCGTCGTGCACGCGCTGCTCGACCTCCTTGCGCGGCAGCCCTGCCGGAATCGGCGCGCCGAAGCGCATGGTGACGGTGCCGCTGCGCTTGATCCAGCCCTTCGGCCAGACCCGGCCGCTGTCGAGCGCGACTGGCACCACGGGCAGGCCGAGCCGGCGATAGAGGCCGGCAAAGCCGGGCTGGAGCGGCGGCTGCTCGCCGGGCAGCACCCGGGTGCCCTCGGGAAAGATCAGGATCGGGCGCTGCTCGGCAAGCGCCATGTCCGCCTCCCGCATCATCGCCCGAAGCGCCGACGCGCCGCCGCTGCGGTCGATCGCGATGCAGCCGTAACGCCGCGTCGCCCAGCCGAACACGGGGATATCCGCGAGCTGCCGTTTCATCACGATGGCGGGCTCGCCGAGGATCCGGACGAGGTCGAGAGTCTCGTACATCGCCTGGTGCTTGGCGGCGAACAGCACCGGCTCGGCCGGCACGTCGCCCTCGATGCGCGTGCGGATGCCGAGGATCCAGCGGCAGCACCAGCCGTGGAACCTGACCCAGCCCACCACGTAACGGCGCAGCGGCCGACGCCCGAGCGCCGCCACCGGCACGGTCAGCAAGACGATCGGCACCGTCAGGCCGTAGAAGACGATCATGAAGATCAGCGAACGCAGCGCAGCAAGCACGGTCACTCCAGGCCCAGCTCCTCGCCGAACGGGCTGATCAGATATTTGTTATATTCGACGAAGAGCTGCTTGAAGGTCCGCTCCGAATGGACCGCGTCGGTGACGATCCGGGTCGCGCTGCCGAGCCGCCAGCCAATCTCCTTGCGCGCCCGCGGCATGTGCCAGTCGTTGGTCACCACCCGGATCGAGCGAAGCCGGCGACGCTGCACCCATTCGGCGATCTCCTGGCCGTTGGTGCGGGTGTCGGTCGCGGCGCGGCCGAGATCGACGCAGCAGCGGATCGTCGCCATCGGCACGTCGTAGCGGGCGGCGAGCTCCTGCGGGCGGACCTCGCTCGCGACTCCGGAGATGAGCAGGCGATCGGCCGCGCCGCGCTCGATCAGCTCAAAGCCGCGCGCGACCCTGCCCTCGCCGCCGGTGAGCACGACGATGCCGTCGGTCCGCTCGGCCCCGGCCGGACCCGGCAGGCTGTTCATGAACCACACGAGCCCGGCGCCGTAGAGCAGGATCGGGAAGATGCTGAAGCGAATGAGCCTGCGCATGGCTAGAGCAGCCTGCCGAGCGCGCGCTGGATCGTGATTCGGGCGACCAGCAAGGCGAGCGCCGCGCCTGCGAGCGGCAGCAATGCAAGCACCACCCAGGCATGGGCGGGCAGCGCGATCGAGCCGAGCAGCTCCGACCCGATCGCAGCCACCCGGCCGCCGATCAGCACGAGGACCAGGATCGCCAGCGCCGCGCCGACGATGCCGCCGAACAGGACGTCGAGAGCGATTCGGCGCTGGAACATGCGGGCGATCTGCTGGTCGGTGGCGCCCATCAGATGGAGGATCTCGATCGTCTGCGCATGGGTGTTGAGCGAGGAGCGCGCCGCGAGCACCACCGTCGCCGCGGTGGCGGCGATCATCAATCCGACCAGCCCGGCCGCAAGCCATTGAAGCGAGGCGAGCAGGCCCGAAAAGGGCCCGAGCCAGTCGGCGACGTCCGACACCACCGCGGTCGGGGCCATGTCCTGCACCGCCATGCGCAGCTGCGGCAGCCGCGCGCGGGCGCCGGCGTCGAGGTCGACGTCGATCAGCGCCGGCACGGGCAGCTCGGCGGCTGCCGCGGACGCGCCGAGCCACGGCTCGAGCAAAGCGTCGAGCTCCTCCTCGGGCACCGAGCGAACCCGGGTCACGCCTTCGGTCCGCTCCAGCAGGGCGGCGACTTCGGCGGCCTGGCGGTCGCGAAGCTCCGGATTGGCCTCGACGATCTGGACGGTGACCCGGTTGCCGATCTGCCCTTCGATCCGCTCCGCCCCGGCCGCCAGCCCGAGCCCGGTCGCAGCGGCGAGCGCGGTCAGGAACATCATGATCGCGATCACCCAGGGCATCGGTCCCGACAGACGCCCCTCCGGGAACAGCCGCTTGTCGCGGGCGCCCAGCTCGCGCGCCGACGCGTTCATCCGAGGCCTCCCGCCGTCTCGACCTTGCGCGGCGGGTTGCGCAACGCCCCGGTCGGATCGGCGAGCTGGCCGCGGTCGAGGCGGATCATCTCCGCGCTCGGAACCGAGGTGAGCAAATGCAGGTCATGGGTCGCGACGATCACGGTCGTGCCCAACTTGTTGAGCGCATCGAACAGGTGGATGAGGCGCTTGGCCATTTCCGGGTCGACGTTGCCGGTCGGCTCGTCGGCGACGAGCAATTCGGGCCGGGCGATCACCGCCCGGGCGATGGCGACGCGCTGCTGCTCGCCGCCCGACAGGGTCGCCGGCCGAGCGCTGGCCCGGTCCGAGAGGCCGACCCAGGCAAGCATCTCGTTGACCGGAGTCGCGATGTCCCGCTCGTCGACGCCCGCGACGCGGAGCGGAAGCGCGACATTGTCGAACGCCGACAGATGCGGGACCAGCCGGAATTCCTGGAACACCACGCCGATCCGCCGGCGGAATCCCGGCAGGCGCGCGCGCGGCATCGTCACGATGTCCTCGCCGAACAGACGGATCAGGCCGCGGCTCGGCCTGAGCGCGAGGTAGAGCAGCTTCAGAAGCGACGTCTTGCCTGCGCCGGACGGGCCGGTGAGGAAGTAGAAGCCGCCGGTGCGCAGCGAAAAGGACAGGTCGGACAAGGTCTCGGCGCCCGTGCCATAGCGCAGCCCGACATTGTCGAACCGGACGATCGGGCCGGGAGCATTCACGGGCGGGCGGGAACCTTCATCGCGGCCAACCCATGGCATGCGCGCTTATGGCCCTCAAGCGGCAGAAAGGCCCGCATTTGCTTGATGGTGTCCCCCGCCCGTGCTTAGGAGGCCGGTACCAGCCGCAAAGGTGCGTCGCGTAGATGATCCTGACCTGCCCGTCATGCCGGGCCCGCTACTTGGTTCCAGACAGTGCCGTCGGCGCCGGCGGACGCAAGGTGCGCTGCGCCAAGTGCCGGTTCAGCTGGGTTCAGGAAGCTCCGGAGGAGTCCTTTGCGCCCGGCGAGCCCGCGCTGCCGCCGCAGGCGCCGGAGCCGGAGCCCCAGCAAGAGCCTCCCGCCGAGCCGGGGCCGTCGCCCATCGCGGCGCCGGAGCGCGCGCCGGAACCCAAAAGCGCCGAACCCGAGGAGGAGGCGCCGCCCGAATGGGTCGGTGAGCCGGAGCCGATTGCCGAGGAGGAGCCCGGCCGATCGCGCCGGGGCCGGTTCTGGCCGATCGCCGCGATCGTCGCCGCGCTGCTGATCGTCGGCGCGGCGACCGCGCTCTACCTGTTCGGCTGGGCAGAGATCGGCCAGCGTCTCGGCTTCGCATCGGCCGATGAGGATCGTCTCGCCATCTCCGGTCGAGTCAGCCGCGAGCCGGGTCCGCCCAACACCGAACTGCTCACCGTCACCGGCGAGATCCGTAACCTCACCGACGAAGTGCAGCACGTCCCGCAGATCCGCGCCGAGTTGCTCGATGGCACGGGCCGAGTCGTCTACGCCTGGTCGATCGCACCGCCCCGCGCCCGACTCCAGCCGCGCGAGGCGGTCACCTTCTACAGCGCGTCCACCGACGTCCCCCCCGGCGGCCAGAATCTCAACCTCAGCTTCGCGCCGTTGACCTGAGCGGGTTCTTCCTCACCTTAAGCACATAGAAGAAGCGGCCGAACTGGAGCGCTGCGCTCACCGTCATGCCCATCCCGGCCGCCCAGGCGAGGCCGTTGGCGCCCCAGCCGCCGCGCACCAGCAGCCAGCCCAGGCCGCCGGTCACCACGAAGAAGCCGACGATTCCGTTGATGCCGGCCCATACCTGCTCGTTGAGCGATCGGAGGCCGGAGCCGAACAGATATTGCAGCCCGTCGAAGATCAGGAATGACGCCATGATCGCGAGCATCGAGGCGCCAGCGACCAGCACGGCTGGGTCGTCGGAAAAAGGCAGCATCGCGGTCTCGGAGAACAGCACGAGGAACAGCGACAGCAATCCGATCACCGCCACCGAAAGCCCGGCGGCGATCAGCGCGCGCGGCCAGGCCTGGTCGCGTTCGCCGGCGCCGACCGCATTGCCGACCCGCACTCCGGCCGCCGAGGCGAAGCCGTAAGCGATCGCGAACAACAGGTTGTGCAACGCCAGCATCGCCTGGAAGGCTGCGGCGACGCTGTTGCCGAGCTGAGTCGAGAGGACGATGAGCCAGGCGAAGCCGGCGAGCTCGAGCGACGCGGCAATCGCCGGCACCGAGCCGAACCAGAGAAGCCGCGGCACGCCGCGCATCGCCCGCTTCAAGGCCTCGGCTGAGAAGTCGCGCACTCCGCGCTCCGCCGCGTCCGACACGGTCCAGGCGAACAGGAACATGGCGCCGGCGCCGGCCCATGACGCGCTCGCCGTGGCGTAGGCGGCGCCGACCGCGCCGAGCGCCGGAAAGCCGAGATGGCCCCCCACCCACGCCCAGGCGAGCACCGCATTGACCGCCAGCATGCCGAGATTGACGATCATCACCCGCCGCGGCCGGCTGATGCCCTCGAGGAAATAAGAGGTGGCGAAGAAAGCGAGCTGGGCGGGGAAAGCGAGCGCCATCGCCTCGACGACCGGCGCGGACGGCGCCAGCAGCGCCGGCTCAACGTCGATCAGGCGCAATAGCGGATAGGCCCGGAGGCCGAGGATGACCGCGATAGCCGTGCCCAGAGCGACGCCCAGCATCAGCCCGGCGCGCAGATTGTCACCGGTCTCGCCGAGCCGCTTTCCGCCATCGGCCTGCGCTGTATAGACCAGCACGCCGGTCAGCGACGAGATGCCGAGCACGATCGCGATCCAGGTCAGCGTGCGGCTCGCGCCCAGAGCTGCAAGCTCGTCCGTGCCATATTGGCCGACCACCGCGACATCGATGATCTGCATCAGCGTCCAGTTGAACCCGGTCAGCACGATCGGCCAGGCAAGCGCGAGGATGCGGCCGGCTTCGGCCCGCACTTCGGAGGCTCTGAACTGGCTCAGGTTGTCCGGCATGGCCGCCGCCGATAGACGAGGCCCGACCCGAGGCAAAGGAGTAGCGCATGCGTATCGGCATCCTCACCGGCGGCGGCGACGTGCCCGGCCTCAACGCCTGCATCCGCTCGGTGACCCTGTCGGCGGACGATCTCGGCTGGCAGGTGACCGGCTTCCGCCGCGGCTGGGAAGGCGTGATGGCGATTGACCCGAACGATCCCCTCAGCATCGCAGCCCACTCGCTGCCGCTCGACCGCGAGGCGGTGCGCGGAATCGACCGCATGGGCGGCACCATTCTCCACACCTCGCGCACCGATCCGCGCACCCACAAGGACGGCGACCGGACCGGCCATGTCCTCGAGGTGCTCGAAAGGCTCGGAATCGACGCGATGGTCACGCTGGGCGGCGACGGCACGTTACGCTTCTCGGCGCACCTCTCCGGTCAGGGCGTCCCGGTCGTGTCGGTACCCAAGACGATGGACAACGACGTTTACGGCACCGACTATTGCATCGGCTTCTCGACGGCGGTCAGCCGCTCGGTCGAGGCGATCAACGCGCTTCGCACCACGGTCGAGAGCCACGAGCGGATCGGCGTGGTCGAATTGTTCGGCCGCCGCTCCGGCGAGACGGCCTTGCTCTCGGGCTTCCTCGCCCAGGTCGACCGAACCATCATTGCCGAGGTACCGGCCGACCTCGACGTGCTCCTCCCGTTGCTCGCCGAGGACAAGGCCTCCAATCCGGCCGGCTACGCCATGTGCGTCATCTCCGAGGGGGCGCGGATTGTCGGCGAGGACAATGGCGAGGATGTCGAGCGCTCCAAGTCCGCGCTCGACCGCCGCGAGGTCGGAGTCGGCCAGCGCCTCGGCCGGGTGATCAGCGACCGGCTCGGCAGCGGCGCGGTGATCCAGGAGCTCGCCTATTTGATGCGCGCCGGGGAGCCCGACGCGATGGACCGGATGGTCGGCTTCGCGTTCGGCGGCCTCGCCGTCCAGCTCGTCCAGCAGGGAAGTGCCGGCCGGATGGTTGCGCTGAAGGACGGCAATTATTGCCACGTGCCCATCGGCACGTTGCTCGAGGGCAGCAAGAGCGTGGACGTCACGGGCCTCTACGACCCCGCCCGCTACCGCGCCCGCCTCATCCGGGTCGAAGGCATGCCGATGTTCCTCTATTGAGTATCGCGCCCGGCGCGATTGGCGGATTGCGCCGGCCCGAACCCTTTGCTAGGGGCACCCGCCTACCTGGCGCCGTTGAATCAGCGGCGCCGTTTCCATGATGTGCGGTCGTGGCGGAACTGGTAGACGCGCAGCGTTGAGGTCGCTGTGGCCGAAAGGCCGTGGAAGTTCGAGTCTTCTCGACCGCACCATCTTTTTCCTGACAGAGCGAAATTAACGCCCGGCCGGGCGCCCATCGCCGTCATCCCAGCGAAGGCTGGGATCTCACTTCCTTTGTCGCCCCTCGCAAACAAGGGAGATTCCAGCTTGCGCTGGAATAACGAGGCTTCGACAAGCCGCCGCAACGGAGGTGCCGATGACGGATCCGAGATCAGAGACCCCGATGCGGCGCCCGTTCGGCTTCTGGGTGTGCCTCGCCCTCGTCATCGGCAACATGATCGGCTCCGGCTTCTTCCTGATGCCGGCGACCCTGGCGCCGTTCGGGTGGAATGGCGTCATGGGGTGGATCGTGACCAGCCTCGGCGCGCTCTGCCTCGCCGTCACGTTCGGAAGCCTCGCCCGAGTGATGCCGCAGGCGGGCGGCCCTTATGCCTATTCGCGCGCGGCGTTCGGGCCGTTCGCGGCTTTCGTGGTGGCGTGGAGCTATTGGGTGTCGATGTGGATCGGCAACGTCGCCATCGCCACCGGCGTGGTGGCGCCGCTCAGCACGATCGTTCCGGAAATCTCTGATGACAGCGTGATCTGGACGCTCGCCATCGTGTGGCTGCTGACCGCGATCAACTGCTTCGGCGCGACCGCGGTCGGCCGGATCCAGCTCGTCACCACCATCTTGAAGATCCTGCCGCTCGCCGCGGTGCTCATCCTTGCCATCGTCGTCCTGATGCAGGGCGGGGGAAGCGAGGCTCCGCCCCTGCGCGCCGAAAGCCTGACCTTCTCGGACGAGCTCGGAATCGCGGCGGCGGCGACCTTGACCTTGTGGTCCTTCCTCGGCCTCGAATCCGCGACGGTTCCGGCCGAGCGGGTGGCCTCGCCCGAGCGCAACATCCCGCGAGCGACGCTGATCGGCGTGATCGTCACCGGGATCCTCTACACCTTCGTCTGCTCGGCCGTGGCCCTGCTCATGCCGGTGGAGCAGATCGCCGAGTCCGGCGCTCCGATGGCCGACTTCATCGGCCGCCACTGGGGCGGACCGGCAGGTGTGGTCATCGCCCTGTTCGCCGCCATCGCCGCGTTCGGAACCCTGAACGGCTGGATCCTGATGCAGGGCGAGCTGCCCTGGGCGATGGCGAGGGACGGAGTCTTCCCCGCCTGGTTCGCCAAGCTGTCGCGCCACGGCACGCCGGTCCGCGCCCATGTCACCGCGAGCCTGCTCGTCACAATCGTCCTGGTGCTCAATTCGGCGCGGTCGATGACCGACCTGTTCGGCTTCCTGATCCTGCTCGCGACCTGCGCGTCGCTGGTCGCCTATCTCGCTTCTTCACTGGCCGCGATTCGCCTCCGCACCGGTCGCGGCGCCGTCATTGCCGTTTTCGTCATCGCCGCGGCATTCTCGGCCTGGGCGATCTACGGAGCCGGCCGCGAGGCGGTCCTGTGGGGCGCGGTTCTGATGGTGAGCGGCGTGCCGCTCTATTTCCTCAGCCGCGGCTCCAACCCGGCGGCGGAGCCTGCTCCAGGCGCGCCTCGGGAATGAGCTCGCGCAGGCGCGTCGCAAAGCTCCTCAGCGACACCTCGCTTTTGCCGAGCGGTCCGGGCCGGTAGTAGCTTGACGTCATGCCTTGCTGCACGCGCCGGATCAGCGCCGTGTCCTCGGCATTGACCCGCCGGTTGATCCGCCAGTTGAGGTAGCGCGCCGCCTTCATCTCCCGCCGCCCGTCAGGAACCGCATAGCTGATCTCGCGGATCAGCGTCTCGGTCGCGCTCACCGGCACGAAGTGCATGAAGTCGACCTGGTCCGGATAGATGTCGATCGCGACGTTCGGCCATAGCTTGAAATAGAGCCAGCGGCGCTGGAGGTGCGCCGGTAAATGCTCCACCGGCGGCAGGAAATGCTGATAGGCGCGCTCGGACGGCTTCGGGGACGGCCGATCGACGATGTCGCCGGCCATGCGGTCGACATGCGGGCCGGCGTCGAGCGCATAGTCGCCGCCGAACAGCCGGGTGAGCCCGGGATGGGCGACCTTGATATGGAGGCCGTCCGAATAATTGTCGGCGACATTCTTCCAGTTGACGTCGCGCGGGCGCAACGTGATCCGGCCGAGCGCCTCCAGCTCCTCGAAGCGGTAGGGCGCGACCTCCTCCTCATGCGGCGCCATCATCTCGGCGACATCGGGGCCGCCGCCCTCCAGCCGGACGAAGGCGAAGCCGTGCCACAGCTCGAGGTCGACGGGGATCAGGCCCCAGTCATCCAAAGCCAGATCGCCATAGCTGGCCCGCTCCGGCACCGCGATCAGCCTGCCGTCGCTTGCATAGGTCCAGGCATGGTAGGGGCAGGTCAGCCGTCTGGCGCATCCCTCCACACCGTCGACCAGCCGCGATCCGCGGTGGCGGCAGACGTTGGCGAAGGCGCGCACGATCCCGTCGGCGCCGCGGATCACAATGATGCTCTCGCCGAGCAGGTCGAGCGTGCGCCACTGGCCGGCCTCGGAGATATCGCTGACATGGCAGACGATCTGCCAGCTCGGGCGGATCACCCGCGCCATCTCGACGGCGAAATATTCGGGATCGTGATAGAGCCACCCCGGCAGGCTCAGCATCTCGGTCATGGCCCTCGGATTAGCAGCGACACGTTGCAAAGTCGCGCCAGACGACTTCGTTTCCCTTCTGCCGTGGTTAAGAATTGGCTGCTAGGATGGGCGCGGTCGCCTTGTGGGGGCGGGCGGCACCCCTTAGGCTAGAGACTAGATGGCAAGCAGCTTCGTCAGCCGGTTTCGGCGCATTTCCTGGATCGGCTTCAAGATCGCTGCCTATGGAGTCTTGCTGGGCATCGTGGCGCTGGGCGTCGCCGTGTCGGTCGCGGTCAGCCAGCTGCCCAGCTACGAGGAGCTCGTGCGCCGCGACGACCTCGGCAAGATGATCCGCGTTCGCGCCGTCGACGGCACCGTCATCCACACGATGGGTCCGAGCTTTGGCGAATGGCTTCCCTACCGCCGCATTCCCCAGGTCATGGTCGATTCGATGGTCGCGGTGGAGGATCGCCGCTATCGTTATCATTTCGGAGTCGACCCGGTCGGCATGGCGCGCTCCTTCTGGGTGCGCATCAACAGCGGGGTGTGGAGCCAAGGCGGCTCGACCATCACCCAGCAGCTCGCCCGCAACATCTTCCTCAACAACACACGCACCTTCGGCCGCAAGATCAGGGAAGCGATCCTGGCAATGGCGCTGGAATGGCGCTTCTCCAAGGATCAGATCCTCGAGCTGTACCTCAACCGAGTCTATTTCGGCGGCGGCGCCTACGGCGTCGCCCCCCCCGGCCCGCGCGGCGAAGGGCCCCCCCCGCGTCGCGGCGCTTCTACGGCACCAGCGCGACCGAGCTGAACCTCGCCCAGGCAGCGATCATCGCCGGGCTCGTCAAGGCGCCTTCCAACTATTCCCCGACGGCGGACGCCGAGGCCGCGCGAGGCCGCGCCGGAGTGGTGCTCGGTCTTATGGAGGAGCAGGGCCTGATCACACCGGCCGAGCGCGCCGCCGCCGATCCGGCCGGAGTCGACATGGTCCAACCGGTCGATCGGCCACACAGCACCCGCTACTTCACCGATTGGGTGCTTCCGCAGCTCGACATCCTCGTCGACCAGGAAGTGAGCGAACCGATCGAGGTATGGACGACGATCGACGTCGGCTTGCAGCAGCAGGCCGACGCCGCGGTGGGCGCCAACGTGCCGCAGGGGGCACAAGGCGCGCTGGGCACGCTCGACCGGGACGGCGCGGTGCGGGCGATGGTCGGAGGCCTCGAATATGTGACCTCGATCTACAATCGCGCGACCCAGGCGACG
>JAEZFL010000126.1 GCA_023417515.1 Pseudomonadota bacterium
TTCGACGACGGGGGCGGCGGGAGCGGCCGCCGCGAGAGCGAGCGCGCGTCGCCCGGCCGCCTGGCGCTTGAGCCAATAGCCGTAGCCGGCGACGCCGACGGCGACGAAGGCGAGGAAGAATAGCCACAAGGGCGGGCCGTCCGACAGCGGGTCGGCCGACTCGCCCGGCGCGGCCTGCGGCGCGGGCAGAGGAGCGGGCTCGGGAAGAGGCGTCGGCTGAGCCGCGCCGGGATCACCCGCCGACACGGGCGCCGCGGGCGCGGTGGCCGACGGCGCCGGCGAGGGCGAAGACGAGGGCGCGGCCTGAGCCGGAGCGGTCGGAGCCTGGACCGTGCGTGGCGTCGCGGCAGGACGCTGCTCGGCCGCTCCGGGGCGGGTCGTCGGCGTCGTGGCGGCGGGCGCGCGCTCGGTCGGCTGCGTCGCTGCCGGTCTCGCGGGCGGCTCGGGCTGGGTGACGATGCGCTGCTTGGGCTCGATCTGGAAATCGCGGAGCTGCGGCGCGCCGATCGACGAATTGCCGTCCTGTGCGGTCGCCGAAACCGACGCGGACACGCCTGCGACGAGCGCCGCGGCGCCCGCGATCGCGCGCAGAAAAACCGAACTGTCCTTGATCATCAAAACCTTGCCCAACCCCGCCGCGCCGAATTCAGCGATTCAAGGCGCGCGTCCGAAGGTCGTCAGAGACAGGAAATCGCCCTCGCGTCAATGGTTAAGGTGGCGAGTCGAGGGCAAGGTGCGGCGGTCAGCGGTGATGCGTCTCGTCCGCGCCCTGACGCCCTTCCTGTGCATGCGTCCCGCCGACGTGGCGCCGGCGCGTGCAGCTGGCGACCTCCGTTTCGTCGCCGCTCTCCTGTTCCGGGGCCGACAGGATGCGCGCATCCTCGCCGTCGGCGGCCCAGACGAGGAAGCGGCCCGGCTCGAACGGAGCGATCGATCGGTAGCGCATGCCGAGATAGGTCCAGCCCGCCGCCAGGGCATGCTCGCGATTCCCGTACCACAAGGTCGCGGTGGATCGCGGCGCCACTCGCCCGTCCGGCGTCACCACCCTGCCGGCCGGCTGATAGCCCTGGCCGTCGAACAGGATCCGCGCGGTGCCGGCGCTGGCGCCGTCGGGGCTCCGGCAGTCATAGACGAGGCCATCGACCGGCCCGGCCACTGCCCCGGCATGGTGCGTGGCACAGGCGCCGAGCAGGGCCAGCGGCAGCAAGCTGGTTGCGGCAGGCAGGTTCAGGCGCATGCATCCCCCGGGGCAGGCTCACTGGACGCGGACATCATGCGATGCCGCGCCACCCGGGGCAAGCCGGACCGTGGGATCAGGCGAGCGCGCGCTCGACCAGGTCTTCGGGCTGAAGGCCGAGCCTGCGCATGTGCGCGCAAATCTCCGGCCAGCGCTCGTTGAGGAAGGTGTCGCGCTCATTGGTGCGCAGCTTGTCGGCGGCGCCGCTCGCGACGAACATGCCGACGCCGCGGCGAACCACGACCAGCCCCTCCTCCTGGAAGGTCTGATAGGCCTTTGCGACGGTCAGCGGGTTGGCGCCGCATTCGGCCGCGAGGCTGCGCACCGAAGGCAGCGCATCACCGTCGGCCACCGTCCCGTCGAGGATCATCGCGGCAATGCGGTCCCGCAGCCGCAGATAGACGGGACGTTCTTCGCTCATGGCGTGATGCTGGACTAACACACCGGGGTAGGTCAAGCGTCTTCTTTGCTGAACGCCAGATTAATCGCCCTTCTATGGGTCACCAGCGCGAAATCACGTCGTCGGGCGATGGCCGCGCGCGTTCCTCGAGCGCCATTCCCGGCGTCCCGATATAGATGAAGCCCGCAATCTGCTCCGATTCGCTTCCGAAACCATCGCGGACACGCTCCGAATATGCCGGCCAGCCGGTGACCCATCCGGCGGCATAACCGAGCGCGTGAGCGGCATGCTCCAGGTTCATCGCCGCTGCTCCGCAGGACAGTTGCTGCTCCCACAGCGGGATCTTGGCGCTCTCCTTGGGGCTGAACAGGACCACCACCAACTCGGGAGCCTGGAAGGCCAGGCGTGCGATCGCTTCCGCAGTCGCCTCGCTCGGCTCGCCCTGCTCGGCGCGATAGGCGGCGAACAGCAGGTCGGAGAAGGCGGCGCGCCGCTCGCGCGAAACATGGACGAAGCGCCACGGGTGGAGCTTGCCATGATCGGGGGTGCGCGCCGCAACGGCGAGAATCCGGTCGAGCTCCTCCGCGCTCGGTCCCGGCTCCACCAGGTCGCGCGGCCTTCCGGAACGGCGGGTCTCGAGTAAGGACAGGGGCGTTGAGCGGTCGTTGAGCATGGGTGGCACCGCCTATCAGGCGTCTCACCGCGCAACAATCCTGCTTGGCAAGTGTGATTCTGCCACTAGTGTGCGCCGCCTGAACGCCGCGGAAAGCGGCCTGTGATAGGATTGAGGAGGCCGGCCCTGATGGCGACCAACCCACAATATGCAGCCGAAGCGCAGAGGACTATCCTCGGTCACCCGCGCGGCCTGTTCGTGTTGTTCTTTGCCGAGATGTGGGAGCGCTTCTCCTACTACGGCATGCGGGCGCTGCTGATCTTCTACCTCACGCAGCACTGGCTGTTCTCGGATGAGCGCTCGGGCATCATCTACGGCGCCTACACCGCGCTCGTGTACATCACCCCGGTGCTGGGCGGCTATCTCGCCGACCGCTATATCGGTCAGCGAAAGGCGGTGCTGTACGGCGCTATCCTGCTGACTTTCGGCCACTTCCTGATGGGCTTCGAAGGCACCGGCGGACAGGAGTCGTCCACCATCAGCCTCTTCTGGCTGGCCCTGTCCTTCATCATCGTCGGCTCGGGCTTCCTCAAGGCCAACATCTCGGTGATCGTGGGCCAGCTCTATCCGCGCACGGACGTGCGTCGCGATGGTGCCTACACCATCTTTTACATGGGGATTAACCTCGGCGCCTTTCTCGGCTCGCTGCTGTGCGGCTATCTCGGACAAACCTATGGCTGGTCCTACGGCTTCGGCGCAGCGGGCGTCGGCATGCTGTTCGGCCTGCTCGTGTTCATCTGGGGCAAGCCGCTGCTGATGGGCCGTGGCGAGGCGCCCGATCCTGAGGCGCTGAGCAAGCCCGTCGCCGGAATCAAGCTCGAATGGCTGATCTATCTCGTCGGCTTCGCCGCGGTGGTCGGCATCTGGCAACTCATCCAGTATCAGGAAGTGATCGGCTGGCTGCTCCTCGTCGCCGGTGTCATCCTGATCGGCTACGTGCTGACCCATGCTGTGACGAAGCTCGACCGGGAGGATCGCGACCGAATCTTCGCGGCGATGTTCCTGATCATCGGCTCGATCCTGTTCTGGGCCTTGTTCGAGCAGGCGGGCTCTTCTCTCAACCTGTTCACCGACCGCTCAGTCGACCGCAATATGCTGGGCTGGGAAGTTCCGGCATCGATGTTCCAATCGATCAACGCGATGTACATCGTGCTCTTGGCCCCGCTCTTCGCGGCACTCTGGATCTGGCTTGGCCGGCGGGGATTGGAGCCTTCGGCGCCGGCCAAGTTCGGTCTCGGCCTGCTCCAGCTCGGGCTCGGCTTCCTCGTCCTCGTCTGGGGCAGCCAGGCGGCGGGCATGGAGAACCTGACCCCGGTCATCTTCATCTTCCTCATCTACCTGCTGCACACGACCGGCGAGCTCTGCCTGTCGCCAGTCGGACTTAGCGCGATGAACCGACTGGCTCCGACGCACATGGCCTCGCTCATCATGGGCACCTGGTTTTTCGCCTCGGCGACCGGCAATTTCGCGGCCGGCCTGATCGCTGCAGCGACGGGTTCGGAAGCGGCGGCCGGCGAAGGCGCGGCCAAGGAGACGGTGCTGGAGGTGTACAGCACCGTCGGTTGGGTCGCGATCGGAGTCGGCGTCGCCGTGGTCCTGGTGTCGCCGCTCATCAGGAAGCTGATGCACCTCGACACGCTTCGCGACGCTGATGAGCTCGCTGGCTATCAGGAAATCGGCGGCGACCGCGGTCAGGACGCCGGCCTCTACCCGCAGCGCGAGACCAAGCTCGGAAAGGATCCTGCCTGATGAAGTCATTGCTGCTGGCCGTGGCGGCCACTGCGTTGCTCGCAGGGTGCACCACGGCCGGGGGGCAGCAGCAGCCGGCGCAGAGCGCGCAGGCGCAGCAGCCGTCGTCGCCGCGGGTCGCGGATCCCTATCCGTCGACCTACCGCGCCTATCCGGGCGTCGTCACGGCGATCACCAATGCGACGATCTTCGACGGTGAGGGCGGCCGAATCGACAACGGCACGATCGTCCTTGCCGAGGGCCGCATCCTCGCGGTCGGCGGCGCCGATACCGCCATCCCGGCGGGCGCCACCCGGATCGACGGCAATGGCCGCTGGGTCACCCCCGGCGTCATCGACATCCACAGCCATCTCGGCGACTATCCGAGCCCCGGCGTCGAGGCCCATTCGGACGGCAACGAGGTGACCGGCCCGGTTCGCCCGGAAGTATGGGCCGAGCACAGCATCTGGCCGCAGGACCCCGGCTTCAGCCGTGCGCTCGCCAATGGCGGGATCACGACGCTTCACGTCCTCCCTGGCTCGGCCAATTTGTTCGGCGGCCGCGGAGTCACCCTGCGCAACGTCCCCGCGCGCACCTATCAGCAGATGCGCTTCCCGGGCGCTCCGCGAAGCCTCAAGATGGCCTGCGGCGAGAACCCCAAGCGGGTCTATGGCAACCGCAACCAGATGCCCGGCTCGCGCATGGCCAATGTCGCTCTGATGCGGCAGACCTGGCAGCGCGCGGTGGAGTATCGCGACCGCGTGCGACGTGATCCGAACACCGCGCGCGACCTCGCCATGGAGACCCTTGTCGAGGTGCTGGACGGCGACATCCTCGTCCAGAACCATTGCTACCGCGCCGACGAGATGGCGATCATGCTCGACATGGCGCAGGAATTCGGCTTCCGAATCGCCAGCTTTCACCACGCGGTCGAGGCCTACAAGATCGCCGACCTGCTGCGTGAGCGCGGCACCTGCGCCTCGGTGTGGGCCGACTGGTGGGGCTTCAAGATGGAAGCCTATGACGCGGTCAACGAGAATGCGCCGCTGGTCCACAATGCCGGCGCCTGCGCGATCATCCATTCGGACGACGCCAACGGTATCCAGCGCCTGAACCAGGAAGCGGCCAAGACGCTCGCGGACGGCCGCCGTATCGGGATCAACATCAGCGACGAGGTCGCCTGGCGCTGGCTCGCGATCAACCCCGCCACCGCGCTGGGGATTGCGGACGAGACCGGTTCGCTCCGCGTTGGCAAGCGCGCCGACGTCGTTCTGTGGAACGGCAATCCGTTCAGCGTCTACACCCGCCCGCAGCAGGTGTGGATCGACGGCGCCCTGCTCTACGACATGAACGATCCGCGACGGCGGCCGGTCTCCGACTTCGAGCTCGGCCAGCCCGGCGAAGGAGACGTGAAATGACCCGCCTTCGCTATCGCTTCGGCGGGCAAGCCGGCCTTCGCCAAGGCTTCCGCCTCCGCCAAGGCTTCGGCGGACGAATCGGCCGACAAGTCCGCCTTCTTCTCGCTGGCGTCGCGGCATTGGCCGCGGTCCCGGCTGCGGCGCAGACGGTGGCGATCACCGGCGGACGCGTGGTGCTCGGCGACGGGTCCGACCCGATCGACGGCGGCACCGTCGTCATCCGGGACGGCCGGGTCGCCGCCGCCGGCGCCGGCGTCGCGGTGCCGGCCGGCGCGCCG
>JAEZFL010000127.1 GCA_023417515.1 Pseudomonadota bacterium
GTGCCGGTGCCGGTGCCGTCGGTGACCGGCAGCCGCCCCAATGCCGGGGTCAGCTACGTCCCGCCCGCCGCCGGCCTTCCGTCGCCGCCGCGCGGGCGTCCGGACCGGCCGGCCGAGCAACCGCCGCAGCGCCACGTCGAAGCGACGCCGCCGCGTCCTGTTGCGGCCCCCACCCCTGCCCCGGCAGCGGCAAGCGGCCGCTGGCGCGTGCAGCTCGGCGCGTTCAGCAGTGCGGCCAACGCCCGGCGCCAATGGGACATTGTGAGGCGGCGCGTCGGCGCAGTCGGCGGGCTCGAACCAGCCTATGTACCGGCTGGCGCCCTCACGCGACTGCGCGCGGGGCCGCTGGCCAGCCGCGCCGCGGCCGACCGCATCTGCGCCGCCGTGCGCGCCGCGGGCGAGGATTGCATGCCCGTCGCGCCATGATCGCGGCCCGCGCTTAACTCTTTGTTTCGGCTGGCGCGCCTAAGCCTGCGCGCCGGAGGCCGGGACATGATTCAAGAAGCAAGGCGGACAGGCCCGATGGCGACTCGCTGGCGCCAGCGCCGCATGTGCGTGCTCGTCGCCGGCACCGCCGCTCCGGCCGCGATCCGCGACATCTCCGCCCGCGGCGCCTTCCTCGAGACCAACCGGCGCCTGCCGCTGGGCAGCCGAGTCGAGCTTCATCACCCGGAAGCCGGGATCATCGCGGGCGAAGTCAGCGCCGCCGAGCGCGACGGGATCCGGGTCGCATTCGCCTGCGACTGCAGGTCGGTCGCCTTCGCCCTCGCAGCGATCGCCTCCGACATGAGCCGGCCGGCGCAGGCCTAGGCCGTCACCCACTGCGAGCGCGGGATGCCCTGCGCGTAGAGCAAGGCGGTCAGATCGTTATGCGCGATTCGCGCATCCGCCGCCGCGGCCGCCACGGGCTTGGCATGATAGGCGATTCCGAGGCCCGCCGCCTCGATCATGGGGATGTCGTTGGCGCCGTCGCCGACCGCCATCGTCTCGGCGCGGCCGAGGCCGAGTCCGGCCATCGCCTCGGTCAGCGCATCATGCTTGGCCGCCGCACCGACGATCGGGCGCCGCACCTTGCCGGTGAGCCGTCCGTCCTCGATCAGAAGCTCGTTGGCGAGCGCCCGATTGAAGCCGATCGCCTCGGCCACCGGATCGGCGAATCGGGTGAAGCCGCCCGACACCAGCAGGCAGGTCGCCCCGCGCGCCCGCATGGTTCGAACCAGGGTCGTCGCGCCCGGCGTGAGCGTCACGCGCTCCTCGCGGCAGCGGTCGATGACCTCGGCGTCCAGCCCCGCGAGCAGGGCCACGCGCGCATCGAGCGCCGCCTCGAAGTCGAGCTCGCCGCGCATCGCCCGTTCGGTGATCTCCGCGACTTCCGCCTTGAGGCCGGCATAGTCGGCGAGCTCGTCGATGCACTCGACCGTGATCATCGTCGAATCCATGTCGGCGACGAGCAACCGCTTGCGCCGATTCGCCTCCGGCTGGACGATCAGGTCGACGCCGGGGAGCGCGTCGCGCAGCAGCGCCTCCACTCCGGCCGGTGAGGAAAGGCTGAAGTCGAAGGCGCTTCCCGGCTCGATCCAGGCGCCGACTGCGCCAGTCAGCAAATCCGCCGCCGCGGAAATGTCGCTCTCGCTCAGCCGATCGGCTGCTATCAGCGTCGCGATGAACAAGCCTGACCACTCCCTGCCGCCGCTGGCGCTTATCGCGGGGCCGACGGCGAGCGGCAAGTCGGCGCTCGCTCTGGCACTCGCCGAGCGCACCCGGGGCGTGGTGATCAACGCCGACAGCGCCCAGGTCTATCGCGACCTCGCCATCGTCAGCGCCCGGCCGACCGCTGAGGACGAGGCGCGCGCGCCGCACCGTCTCTACGGCTATCGCGACGGCGCAGAGGCCTGTTCGGCCGCCGATTGGGCGGAGGACGCCAAGCGCGAGATCGCCGCCGCCCATGGCGACGGGCGCCTGCCGATCCTCGCCGGCGGCACCGGCCTCTACATCCGCACGCTGCTCGACGGCATTGCGCCGGTGCCGGAGATCGACGCCGAGGTGCGGGCGGACGTGCGGGCGATGGCGACCGCCGACGCCTATGCGGCGCTCCAGAGCGAAGATCCCGCAGCGGCAGCGCGACTGCGCGCCAGCGACACGACGCGCATTGCTCGAGCGCTCGAAGTGGTGCGCGCCACCGGGCGCCCGCTGGCGAGCTGGCAGGAGGAGCGTACCGGCGGCATCGCCGGCATGGTGGACCTCCGTCCGCTCCTTCTTCTCGGCCCGCGCGACTGGCTCTATGCGCGCTGCGACGCCCGTTTCGAGACGATGATGGGAGCGCCGGGACTGGCCGAGGTTGAGGCGCTGCTGAAGCGCGGTCTCTCCCCCGCCCTCCCCGTCATGCGCGCGATCGGGGTGAGCGAGATCGCCGCCTATCTGCGCGGGCAGGCGACCCGCGAAGACAGCCTCGCCGCCGGCCGCCAGGCGACTCGCAACTATGTCAAACGCCAATACACCTGGTTCCGGCGCCAGCCGCCGGCGGAGTGGCCGCGATGGACCGACAAGGTAGAGGACCCGACCGTCATCCTCCCGCTGCTCCGCTCAGGCTGAGCTTGTCGAAGCCCTGTCTTTCCTCTCGCCGCTGCGCCAAGGGGAGAACGCCCTTCGACAAGCTCGGGGCGAGCGGGTGAGGAGTTCAAGTGAAGGTCTACCGAGACGATGATATCGATCTGGCGCTGATCCGCGGCCGCCGCGTGGCGATCGTCGGCTATGGCAATCAGGGCCGCGCGCAGGCGCTCAACCTGCGCGACAGTGGGGTTCGCGAGCTGCGCATCGCCCTGCCCGCCGGATCACGCAGCCGCGAGCGAGTCGCTTCGGACGGTTTCGAGACGGCCGACGTCGCCGCGGCCGCCGCCTGGGCCGACGTCATGATGATGCTGGCGCCGGACGAAAGCCAGGCCGACATCTATCGCGACTCCATCGCGCCGCACCTGGGCCACGGGGCCGCGCTCGGCTTCTCGCACGGCCTTTCCATCCGCTTCGGGCTGATCGAGCCGCGCCACGATCTCGACATCTTCCTGGTCGCGCCCAAGGGGCCGGGCACGGCGCTTCGCCAGCTCTACAGCGAGGGCCGCGGCATAGTGTCGCTATTTGCGGTCCACCAGGATTCGACTGGCAAGGCCGAGGCCATCGCCCTGTCCTATGCCGGGGCGATCGGAAGCGGGCGCGCGGGGATCCTCGCGAGCAGCTTCGCCGAGGAATGCGAGGCCGACCTGTTCAACGAGCAGGCCGTGCTGTGGGGGGCGATCCCCGAGCTGATCCAGGCCGGTTTCGACACGCTGGTCGAGGCGGGCTTCTCGCCGGAGGTCGCCTATTTCGAATGCCTCACCGAGGTGAAGCTGCTCGCCGACCTCATCTACGAGCGCGGAATCGCGGGAATGCGCGAGGCGATCTCGACCACCGCCCGATTCGGCGCGATGGAAGGCGGCCCGCGCATCGTCACCGCCGAGACCCGCGCCGAGATGCGCCGGATCCTCGCCGAGGTCCGCGAGGGCAAGTTCACGCGCAAGTTCGTCGCCGAAGCGGCCGACGGCCATTCGCGAATGGCGGCGTGGACGGAGGCCGCCACCGCTCATCCGATCGAGCGAGCGCGCGCCGAGGTCAAGAAGCTCGGCGCCTAGGGCCTATTTCCGGCCGAACAGCTTCTCGACATCGGTGAGCGCGAGCTTCACCCAGGTCGGGCGGCCGTGGTTGCACTGGCCGCTGTGAGGGGTGACCTCCATCTCGCGCAGAAGCGCGTTCATCTCGGCGACCGACAGCAGGCGGCCGGCGCGGACCGAGCCGTGGCAGGCCATGGTCGCGGCGACGAGGTCGAGCCGCTCCTTGAGGCTCAAGGCGGTGTCGAAGGCGGCGAGCTCGTCGGCGAGGTCGGTGACGAGGCCGCGGGCCGAGCCGGTGCCAAGCATGGCGGGCATTGCGCGGACGAGGATCGCGCGCGGGCCGAACCGCTCGAGCTCGAGGCCGAACTCGGCGAGCTCGGCGAAGCGCTCCTCGAGGCGGTCGCAGGCGGGCTCGTCCAATTCGACTACTTCGGGAAGGAGCAGCGCCTGGCGGGCGACCCCGCCGTTCGACATGGCACGGCGCATCCGCTCGAGCACCAGCCGCTCGTGGGCGGCATGCTGGTCGACCAGCACCAGACCATCCTCGGCCTCGGCGACGATATAGGTGGCGGCGACCTGGCCGCGTGCGACGCCAAGCGGGAAATGGGAGTCGGGCGCGGGTGGATGCGCGGGCTCGGCGCGGCCTTGCGGCGCGAACTGGTGGAGGAAGGGGCTGCGCGGATCTCTTAGCCCCTCCCCTTCAGGGGATGGGTTGGGGTGGGGGAGTCGGCCGCCAAACAGCGCCGCCGGAGGCATCGAGCCACCGCCGCCGCTCCCCACCCCCAGCCCCTCCCCCGAGGGGGAGGGGTGAAATGAGCCTGGCCGCCACATCGCCATGGCGTCGACATTGGCGGGCTGGGCGCTTCGGAAGCCGGCCTGGTCGAGGGCGTGGCGAAGGCCGCCGACGATGAGGCCGCGGATATGGGCCGGGTCGCGGAAGCGGACCTCGGTCTTGGCCGGGTGGACGTTGACGTCGACCTCTTCGCCGGGAAGGTCGATGAACAGGGCCAGCAACGGGTGGCGGTCGCGCGCGAGCAGGTCGGCATAGGCGCCGCGGACCGCGCCGATGAGCAGCCGGTCCTTCACCGGGCGGCCGTTGACGAACAGATATTGGTGGTCCGCGACCCCGCGGTTGAAGGTCGGAACGCCGGCGACCCCGCCGAGCCGCGCGCTGCCCCGGACATGGTCGATCGGGACGCTGTTCTGCGCGAGCCCTGGATCGGTCAGCGCGGCGACGCGGGCCGGCCGGTCCTCGCCGGGAGCCACCGAGAAGGTTCGTCGGCCGTCATGGCTCAAGGAGAAGCCGACGTCCGGCCGCGCCATGGCGAGCCGTTTCACCACATCCACGCAGGCGCCATATTCGGATCGGGCGGAGCGCAGGAACTTGCGGCGCGCCGGAACCTTGCCGAACAGATCCTCCACGGTCACCCGAGTGCCGGGCGGAAGCGCCGCCGGCCCCTCCCCCTCGGCCTGCCCGTGATCCCGCGTCAATCGCCACCCGTCGGCGCCGCGGACCCGGCTTTCGAGGGTCAGGCGGGCGACGCTGGCGATGCTCGGAAGCGCTTCACCGCGAAAACCCAACGTCGCAACGCTCTCCAGCTCGCCCGTGGGAAGCTTGGAGGTGGCGTGCCGCTCCAATGCCAGGGCCATTTCGGCGGGCGCCATGCCGCACCCGTCGTCGGCCACCTCGATGCGGTCGATGCCGCCCCCGCGCAGAGAGACATCGACCCGCGAAGCCCCTGCATCCACAGCGTTTTCAACGAGTTCCTTGAGCGCGCTCGCGGGCCGCTCGACGACCTCGCCGGCCGCGATTCGGTTGATCAGATCCTCGGGAAGGCGCCGTATTGACATTAACCACCCCTCTATAGGAAGCCCGCTCAACCCGCGAGCCTTCCTGCACGATTCTATGGACCGGAAGGCTGCGGACCTCCTATAGGGCGAGAGCAGGTGGGCCGGACTGTCCGGCCTGTCCGAAACAGGGCGAGTAACCGGGCAAGATGGGCGCGTTCGACTTCTTCAAATTTCCTTCCCAGGACATGGCGATCGACCTGGGTACCGCCAACACCGTGGTTTATGTCCGCGGCCGCGGAGTTGTGCTCAACGAGCCGTCGGTGGTCGCGATCGAGACTCTGAACGGAGTCAAGCGCGTCAAGGCGGTCGGCGACGACGCCAAGCTGATGATGGGCAAGACCCCCGACCAGATCGAGGCGATCCGGCCGCTTCGCGACGGAGTCATCGCCGACATCGACGTCGCCGAGCAGATGATCAAGCATTTCATCCAGAAGGTGCACGGCAAGCGCCGCTTCCCGCGCTTCCCGGAGATCGTGATCTGCGTTCCGTCGGGCTCGACCAGCGTCGAGCGCCGCGCGATCCGCGACGCCGCCTCGAACGCCGGCGCCCGCCAGGTGTGGCTGATCGAGGAGCCGATGGCGGCCGCGATCGGCGCCGACATGCCGGTCACCGAGCCGATCGGGTCGATGGTCGTCGACATCGGCGGCGGCACCACCGAGGTCGCCGTGCTGTCGCTCCGCGGCCTCGCCTACACCACCTCGGTGCGCGTCGGCGGCGACAAGATGGACGAGGCGATCTCCTCCTACGTCCGCCGCAACCACAACCTCTTGATCGGCGAAGCCACCGCGGAGCGGATCAAGAAGCAGGTCGGAGTCGCCAAGCCGCCGCCCAATGGCGAGGACGGCGACATCGTCCACATCAAGGGCCGCGACCTGGTCAACGGCGTTCCCAAGGAAATCACGATCAACCAGCGGCAGATCGCCGAGGCGCTGTCGGAGCCGGTCGGGACGATCGTCGAGGGCGTCCGAATCGCGCTCGAGAACACCGCTCCCGAGCTGGCCGCCGACATCGTCGACCAGGGCATCGTGCTCACCGGCGGCGGCGCTCTGCTCAAGGGGCTGGACGAAGTGCTGCGTGACGAAACGGGTCTCCCGGTCACGGTCGCGGACGATCCGCTGACCTGCGTCGCGCTCGGCACCGGTCGGGCGCTGGAGGAAGAGATCTTCCGCGGCGTCCTTCAGACCGCCTAAGATCGGAGCTAGCCTTAGCTGATGGCGCCTCCCCGCAACCGGCGCCCGGGATCATCCCGCCGGGCCCAATATGGCCTGTTCTTCGGCTATGTGGTGGCGGTCGGCGGCGTGCTGTTCGCGCTGCTGCTGCTGCTCGTGTCGATCGTCGACCCGCGCGGCTTCGCTGCGATCAAGGGCGCGGCAATGGACGTGACGACGCCGATCAGCTCGGCGGGCCGCTCGGTGCTCCGCGGAATCACCGATTTCGGCAACGGCATCGGCGACTATTTTCGCGCCGGCAGCCAGAATGCCGAGCTTCGCGAGCGGCTTCACGCGGCGGAAGCGCAGGGGGTCCAGGCCGAGGCGCAACGGCTCGACAACCAGCGCCTGCGCCAGATGCTGCAATTGCGCGAGGCGACCACCGACGAGATCGCCATCGGCCGAATCGTCAGCTCGTCCTTCGATTCCCCGCGCCGCTTCGCGGTCCTCTCGGTCGGCGGCAGCTCGGGCGTCCGAGTCGGCCAGCCGGTGCGCGCGCCGGAGGGACTGATCGGGCGCATCCTGCTCGCCGGCCGTCATTCGGCGCAGGTCCTTCTGATCGTCGATCCGAGCAGCACCGTGCCGGTCCGCCTGGTCCGCGACGGCACCCCCGCGATGGCGGTCGGGCGCGGCGACGGCACGCTTGAGCTGCGGACGCTGGAGGTGGGCGTCAATCCGTTCCGCCGCGGCGACATGCTGGCAACCTCGGGCGTGGGGGGCATCTATCCGCCGGGAATCCCGGTCGCGCAGGTGATCGGCGTCCAGGGCGAGGTGACGATCGCGCGGCCGCTCGCCGCGCCGTCGCGGGTCGATTACGCGCTCGTCCAGCCGCTCTACGAGCCCGCCGTGGTGCCTCGAAGCGAAGGCGGCGAGGCCGCGCCGGCGGCGCAGGCGCAATGACCGGAAAGCAAGGATGAGCCGGATCGCGGGATCGCAGCGCGCCGTCGCCTATCGCGACTATCGCCGCCGCTTCGTGCCGGTGGTGACGACGGTGATCGCCTGCCTGCTCGGACTGTTCCCGCTGGTCGTCACCACGCCGCTGGTTCCCGATTTCGGCTTCCTGGTGCTGATCACCTGGCGGCTGCTGAGGCCCGAGATCTGGATGCCGGCCACGGCCTTGTGGCTCGGGCTGTTCGACGACCTCATCTCGGCCCATCCGCTGGGCCAGTCGATGGCGCTGTGGACTCTCACCTTCCTTCTGTTCGACCTGATCGAGAGCCGGGTCGACTATAAGGATTTCTGGTTCGACTGGCTGTTCGCGGGCTGCGCGATCATTCTTCATACAGCCGGCGCGTGGTACATCGCGCTCTTGATGCAGAGCCCGACGCCCTTTTCCCTGATGCTGCCGCAGATCGGCCTCTCGATCCTCGCTTACCCGGTGGCCGCCCGAATCGTGCTCGGCCTCGACAGGTGGCGGCTGGCGCGATGAAGAGACGCGGCGCTCCGCTCGTCACCGAACAAAGCCAGGCGATCACCTTCACGAGGCGGTCGCTCGTCTTCGCCGGGCTTCAGGGCGGGGTCGGGCTGCTGCTTGCCGGGCGGATGGGCTATATCGCCATCGCCGAGAACGAACGCAGCCAGCTGCTCGCCGAGGAGAACCGCATCCAGATGCGGCTCATCCCGCCGCGGCGCGGCTGGATCGTCGACCGCAACGGCCAGCCGATGGCGCAGAACCGGAGCACCTTCCGGGTCGACCTGCTCAAGGAGCGGATCGAGGACGTGGACTATACGCTGGCCCAGCTCACCCAGCTGCTCGGCCTCCAGCCCGCCGACGTCCAGCGCATCCGCACCGATCTCGAGCGCGCGACAGGCTCGCAGCCGGTCGCGGTCGCCGAGAATCTCAGCTACGACCAATATGCCGCGGTGACCCTGCGCCAGCCGGAGCTGCCCGGCGTGTCGCCGCTGCGCGCCTTCTCGCGCCATTACCCCGCGGGTTCCACCGTCGGCCACCTGATCGGCTATGTCGGCACGCCCAATCGCGAGGAATATCTCGCCGCCAACCGCGACCCGCTGATGATCACGCCGGGTTTCAAGATCGGCAAGGAAGGTCTTGAAAAGACGATGGAGAGCCGGCTGCGCGGAACGCCCGGCGCAGCCCGGATCGAAGTCACTGCGCGCGGCCGGCTGGTGCGCGAGCTCGAGACCGTGTCCGACCGCGCCGGGCAGCCGCTGCAAACGACGATCGACGCCGGCCTGCAGGAATATGCCGGCCGCCGCCTGGGCGAGGAATCGGGCGCGTGCATCGTCATGGACTGCCGCAACGGCAACGTCCTGTGCATGGCGTCGATGCCGGCCTACGACCCCAACGTCTTCACCGACGGCATCAGCCAGCTGGAATGGTCGTTCCTCGCCGAGGACGAACGCCGGCCCCTGCTCAACAAGGCGCTGAACGGCCTTTATCCGCCCGGCTCCACCTTCAAGCCGAGCATCGCCATGGCGCTGCTCCAGGCCGGAATCGACCCCGAGGATCGCGTGTCGTGCGGCGGCGGCTACAATCTCGGCAACCGCTTCTTCCGCTGCCTCGGCCGCCACGGGCCGATGAACATGCACACCGCCATCGCGCGCAGCTGCAACACCTATTTCTACGCGATGGGCCGCCGCGCCGGAATCGACGTCCTGTCGGACGTGTGCAAGCGAATGGGCTTCGGCCAGAAGTTCGCCAGCCTGCCGGTGGTCAGCCAGAGCTACGGCACCATGCCCGACGACGAATGGAAAAGGGCGCGGTTCGAGCGCAGCCGGCGATCGGTCGAACGGCCCGACTGGACCGAGTCGGACACGCTCAACACCGCGATCGGCCAGGGATTCGTGATCGTGAACCCGATGCAGCTCGCCATCTCGGCGGCGCGGATCGCCTCGGGCCGCAACATCCAGCCGCGCCTGCTCCCGGTGGAAGGCCCCGAGCCCGGGCCTCTGCCCTGGGCCCCTGAGCATTTCGAGACGGTGCGCAGCGGCATGTGGGAAGTGGTCAACGGCGCCGGCACCGCCGGCCGATCCAGGCTTCCCTTCCCCGACATCCAGATGGGCGGCAAGACCGGCACGGCGCAGGTTCGGCGAATCACCGCGACCCAGCGCGGCCAGGCCGGCACGCCGTGGAAATATCGCGACCACGGCCTGTTCATCTTCTTCGCACCGACCGAGAATCCGATCTATGCCGGCGCGGTGGTGATCGAGCACGGCCTTGGCGGCGCGCGAGCGGCGGCCCCGGTCGCCAAGGACGTGCTGACCTATCTGTTCGACCAGAACATGGCGATGGACGCGTTGCGCGCGCTCGAGGAGCAATGGGGCGGCACGCTCGCCGAGCGCACCGCGCGCCGCGCCGAGGCGTGGGCGGCCGCGCGCCGGTCCGGCCAGACCCCGCCGCAGGCGACGTAGGAGCGCGCGCGATGGCCCTTCCACTCGTCCCCCGCGCGGTCGCGGCCCAGCCCTGGGGGGCGCTGCTGTCGGCGTCGTTCCTGGCCGCCTTCGGCTTCGTCACGCTCTATTCGGCCGCGGGCGGAAGCCTGCTGCCCTGGGCCCTCCCCCACGCCGCCCGCTTCGGCGTGTTCCTCGGTCTCGCCCTCGCCATCTCCTACGTGAGGCCGACCTGGTTCAGGGACGCGGTGCCTTATGCCTATGTCGGCGTGATGGCGCTGCTGGTGGTGGTGCTGGCCGTGGGCGTGGTCGGCGGCGGCGCGCGCTCCTGGCTCGATTTCGGGCCGATCCGGCTCCAGCCTTCAGAGCTCATGAAGCCGATCCTGGTGATCGCGCTGGCCACATTCTACTCGACCATGCCGCCCAGCCACATCCGGACCTTCGGCGCGATCTGGCCGGCGGCCGTGATGATCGGCATTCCGGTCGTGGTGATCCTGCTCCAGCCCGACCTGGGAACGGCGCTGCTGCTGGTCTTCTCCGGGGTCACCACCATGTTCCTCGCCGGGCTGCCGCTCAAATGGTTCGTCGGCGGCGGCCTTGCCGTCGGGCTTTCGGTGCCGGCGATCTTCCCGTTCCTGATGCCGCACCAGCAGCAACGGATCCTGATCCTGCTCGATCCGTCGCAGGACCCGCTCGGCGCCGGCTATCACATCACCCAGTCGACCATCGCCATCGGATCGGGCGGAATCACCGGCCAGGGCTATCTCAACGGCACCCAGAGCCACCTCAACTTCCTGCCCGAGCAGCATACCGATTTCATCTTCTCGGCAATGGCGGAGGAATGGGGGCTGCTGGGCGGGCTCGCGGTGCTCGCCGGCCTGTTCGTGCTGCTGCGCTGGGGCACCCGGGTCGCGATGGCGGCGAAGGGCCGCTACGAGATGCTCGCCGCCGGCGGCCTGACGTCGATCATCTTCTTCTACGCGGCGATCAACCTGATGATGGTCATGGGCCTCGCGCCGGTCGTCGGCATTCCGCTGCCGCTCCTGTCCTATGGCGGCAGCGCGATGATGACGGTGATGATCTGCCTTGGTCTGCTCATGGGCATCGACCGGAGCACCCGCCGCGACCGCGAGCGCGGGCGCGGCCTCTGAGCCGCGCGGAGGGTCGCTTCGGGCGCTCAAACCCGGTTGCAATCGCGCGCTGAGGCCCCTAAGTGGCCCTCCTCCCGGACGCATAGCTCAGTTGGTAGAGCAGCTGACTCTTAATCAGCGGGTCCCAGGTTCGAGCCCTGGTGCGTCCACCACTTCCCTCAGCAACGGACAGGCGGCCAGGGAAAACCGCCCAGGCGGCTTCACCCGTCTTGCTGTTCGCTCGGCAGGATCAGTGCGCCGAAGCGCCAGCCGAGCACCCAGCGGACCTCGGCGCGCACGCGGCCGCGGTCGGGGAGGTCGATCTCGACGATCGCGCCCTTGGGAATCTTCTGCTCGCACTCGGCCATGAAGCCGGCCTCGGACAGGTTGCCGAGCCGGCCCATCAGCTCTCGCCCGCTATCGTCCACGACCGTGACGTCGGCCTGGCACTCCCAGCGCGGGGGCCGCGAAGCAAAATGTGGTTCCTGGGACATTTCCTCACCCATAAAGCGCCGGGATTACCAACCCCTAAAGGCAAGGATCAGTTGGCGCGCCTGAGCTGGGCGGGCTCGTCCCCGTCCGGTTTGGCAAGGCCGATGGAGATCGGCGGCTGGATCGCGGCGCGGTCGCGAAAGCAGCGCAGGTCGCCAAGCGTCATCGGCACGCCGATCTCATAACCCTGCAGGTAATCGCAGCCGAGCAGCTGGAGCAGCCGGGCCTGCCAGTCGCTCTCGATCCCTTCGACGACGACGTGCATGTCGAGACCGTGACCGAAATCGATGATCGAGCGGATGATCTGGGTCGCCTTCTTCTTGTCGCCGACCTCGCGAAGGAAGGACTTGTCGAGCTTGAGGCCGTCCAGCTCGAAATGCTGAAGATAGCTGAGCGACGAATAGCCGGTGCCGAAATCGTCGAGGACGACTCGAAGGCCGATCTCGCGCAGCCGGGCGATCGATTCGCGGGCGGCAGCGATGTCAGCGATGAGCACGCCTTCGGTGACTTCCAGAGTCACCAGGTGCGGCGGCGTGGCCGAGCCCATCAGCCTGTCGAGGACCCGATGAACGAAATCGGGGCGGCGGAAATAGACGGGCGAAACGTTGACCGCGATGGGAAGATCCTCAAGCGCGTGGATGGCGGTGAGCGCGGTATCCAGAGTCCATTCGGTCAGCGGGATGATCTGCCCGCTCGCCTCCGCGACCGAGATGAGCTTCTCGATCGAGACGCCGTGCAATGCCGGCGATTGCGGGCGGAGAAGGGCCTCCGCGCTGCTGACCGCGCCGGTCCGCGCATCGACGATCGGCTGGTAGAATAACCGGAACTGCTGCTCGACCATCGACTTGCCGAGCTCGGCCCGGATCGAGCTTTCGCGCATCTGCCGTCCGCTCAGCTGGTCGTCGAAGACGCGCCAGCCGCCACGCGCCGCGCCTTTCGCTTCGTACATGGCCACGTCCGCCCGGCGCAGCAGCTCATGGCCGTCGTCGAGCACGGCGTCGCCCACCGCGATCCCGACCGAGGCGGCGACATCGACCCGGTGGCCGTCGATCAGGAAAGGCTCGTTGATCGCCTCGACGATGGCGCGGCCGAAATCCTCCGGCCGCTGCGATGCTCCGCACGGCAGGACCGCGGCGAACTCGTCTCCGCCGAGGCGCGCGAAGGCCGTGGCGCTCTCGAGCACCGCCCCGCCGCGGCGCGCGACCTCGACGAGCAGATGATCGCCGACCTTGTGGCCGAGCGTGTCGTTGACGTCCTTGAACCGGTCGAGATCGAAGAACAGGACGACGATCGTTCCGCAGCCGGTGGCGTCGTTGGCCAGCTCGTCCAGGGCGACGTTGAACGCGGTCCGGTTCATCAGGCCGGTCAGCGGATCCCGGCTGAGGCTGAGGCGCAGATCGCGGCACTCCGCCTCGGCCAGGTCATGTCGCGCCCGCGTTTCGCGCGCTTGCCGGACGGCGAGTATCGGAAAGGCGACGGCGAGGCCGGCGAGAATGACCGCGATCCAATCCGGCAGCTGGAACAGGCCCAGGGAGCCGGCGAGGATGCAGGCTGCTGCGGCGAACGCGGCCGCCGCCGGTGCGGCGCCGATCAGCGACCGCAGGCGCCGATCCCGGTCTGACGTTGCTGCGGCCATTTTTCAGTGCGTTCCCGACCGCCGTGCGGGCGACGAGGCACGGTCGAACATGGCACGCGCCTGCTGGGTCAGCTTCTGCTCGGCGGCGTCGCGGGCGCTCCCCAGAGTGTCGATGACCGCGCGTTGCTCGAAATGAGCGGCCATGCGCGCGCGCAGGATCGGAATGCTGAGCGGCTTCGTCACATAGTCGTTGGCACCCGCGCCGATGGCGGCGACGACCGACATCTCCTCGCCGATCGCGGTGCACATGATCACCGGAAGCCTGGAGCTGGGATGGAGCTCCCGGATCGCCCGGAGCGTCTCCAGACCGGAGAGCTCGGGCATCATCCAGTCGAGCAGCACCATGTCCGGCAGCCGGCGGGAGATGATCGACAGCGCCTCGCGGCCGCTCGCGGCCGACAAGGTTGCATAGCCGCTGGTCATGAGCGCACGCTCGAGCAGTACGCGATTGTCCTCGATGTCGTCGACGATCAGGATGAGCTTCTGGTCGCCCACGTGGTGGAACGCGCTCATGCCACCAGCTCCCGAAGGGATTGCGCAATCTCGCGCGGAGTCGACGATCCTTTCGCGAAGAAGCGATAGCCGGCAGCGGCGAGCGCCCGATGCTGGGGCAGGCTGACGTCGCATCCCGACACGATGATGAGCGGGATGTGCATCAATTGCTCGTCGGCCGACAGCCGCTCGATCACGCCGAAGCCGTCGAGTCCGGGCATCGCCAGGTCGAGCACGATCGCTGCCGGAGGCAGGCTCGACGCCATCTCGACCCCTTCGAGCCCGTCACGGGCCCGGCGCGTCGAGAAGCCGATCTGCTCGACGCTGCGCTTGATCAGCTCGGCGGAATCGTCGTCGTCGTCGATGACCAGGACGTCGCCCTCGGCTCTGCTCTCGTAGAGCTTCGCGACGGCCCGCAGCTGCTCCTCGCGGATCGGCTTGCGCAGATAGTCGGAAGCGCCGGCGCTGAGACCGCGGGCGCGGTCGTCGTCGACGGTGACCAGGACGACCGGCGTGCGGCTCAGGGCCATGTCGGCGCGCAACTCGGCGAGGACGTCGTAGCCCGAAATGCCGGGCAGAAGCGCGTCCAGGAGGATGAGGTCGGGCCGGTGGTCGCGGGCCATGGCCAGCCCGGTCTCGCCGTCGGGCGCGGCGAACACGTCATAGCCCATCCGTTCGAGCCAGCGGCGCATCAGGTCGATCGCCGCTTCGTCGTCGTCGACGATCAGCGCGCTGCGTTCGGAAGACCTGACCGGCAGAGGATGGTCGGAGCGAAACAGGACGGTTTCTTCCCCCATTCTCTTCTTCAGGCTGAGCGGCAGCGACAGGCAGAAAGTCGAGCCTTGGCCCTCGACGCTCTCGACCGTGCAGTCGCCACCCATCATCCGCGCCAGGCGCCGGGTGATGGCAAGGCCAAGGCCGGGGCCGCCGAAGCGACGGGTATGGCCATCCTCGATCTGGCTGAAGGCGTCGAACAGGTGGAGCAGGTCGTCCGCGGCGATGCCGGGACCGGTGTCGCGGACGTTGAAGCTCACGCCGACGGCGCCGCCGCACCGCGCCGGCACGATGTCCAGCGAAACCTGGCCGTTCCTCGTGAACTTGAACGCGTTGCTCAGGAGATTGAGCAGGCATTGCCGGACCTTGCCGGGGTCGCCGACCATGATTCCGAGCGTATCGGAGACGTCGAGATGGAAGCTGTTGCCGTTGCGCTGGTCGACCGGACAGGAGGCGGCGGCCTCCTCGGCAAGCTCGCGAATGTCGATGACGCTGCGCTCGATCGTCGTCTTGCCCGCCTCGATGCGGGCGTGGTCGAGAATGTCGTTGATCACGGCGAGCAGGTTGCGTCCGGCCACCTGGATCCGCTCGAGATCGGCCACCGCCATCGGATTGCCCGCGGCGGTCGCATCCTCCTGAACCAGCATCGCGTAGCCGAGGATCGCGTTCAGCGGCGTCCGCAGCTCGTGACTCATCTTGGCGAGGAACTGCGACTGGGCGATATTCTGCTGCTTGGCCTCCTCGCGGGCGCTCTCCAGCTCCGCCATCGCGTCGCGCGACCGGCGCGTGATTCGCCGAAGATGGCGGCTGAGCGTCTCGAGGTCGCTCTCGATATCGGCGCGGCTCAGGGCGCGGCCCCTCCGCCAGTTCAGCTCCTCCTCACCGATGCCCTGAGCCAGATCGGGCTGGGCCAGGATCAGCTCGATCGGTCGGACCGCGAGCCGAGCTACGGCCAGCGCGACAGGTCGCACCAGGATCAGTCCGGTGAGGGCCCCTGCCCCGAGCATGCCCGCCAGGACAGCCCAGGACGGACATGGCGCGCCGCTGGTGAAGAACACGAAGGCTCCACCAATGGTCGACACGAGCACCAGCGCCCACACCAGGCGCCGCATCGCCCGAGCGATCGAGCGATGCACGCTGAGCCGAAGCGCGGCGGCGCTGACGGATTCGTCCCGGGCCTGAGCATCGTGCGTCATGCGAAGAGCCGTTTCTGTGTGAATTGCGTCGTCATCAGGCTGCCTGCGGGACGTCCCCATCGCGGCGCTGCAGCCGCACCATCGGAATCTCGATGGTGAAGCTCGACCCGACGCCGCGTTGCGAGCGAACCGTGATCGACCCGCCCATCATCTGGCAGAAGCGCTTGGTCAGAGCGAGGCCGAGGCCGGTGCCACCGAACTTGTTGACGGTCTCGTTGTCCGCCTGGCTGAAATCCTCGAAGATCCGCCGCAGGCTCTCGGTCGGAATGCCGATGCCGTCATCGCTGACCTCAAGAACGAGGACCTCGCCGCTCATCGAGCGCCGGCTGATCACGGTCAGCATGATCGTGCCCTTGGTGGTGAACTTGGCGGCGTTGCTGAGCAGGTTGAGCAGACACTGGCGGACCTTGAGCGCGTCGAGCTCGACCGCTCCGAGGTCCTCCGGCATGTTGACCACCATGCGGTTGTCGCGCTTGCTGATCAGCGGAGTGGCGGTCGCGATCACTTCGTCGACCAGCGACTTCACGACGACGGCCTGGGTAGATAGCTCGACCCGGCTCGATTCGATCGACGACAGGTCGATGACGTTATTGACGAGCGCCAGCAAATGGCGCCCGGCGGCATGAATCCGGTCGAGGTCGTTCATCTTGCGGCCCGCGTCGGCCCGCTCCTCGAAGGTCTCGCGCAGGATCTCCGCATAACCGATCACCGCGTTAAGCGGCGTGCGCAGCTCGTGGCTCATCTTGGCGAGGAAGATCGACTTGCGCGTGCTGGCCAGCTCGGCGGCCTGCATGGCCTCGCGCAGTGCCTCGAGCTTGCCGCGCTGGTCGATCGTCTCCTGCTCGAGGCTGAGGCTGATCCGCATGACCGTCTCGTAATAGAGACAGAGCAAGGTCATGTAGGCGAGCGCCGCCAGGATAGAGAAGGTGTTGGCGAACTTGAGGCTCTCGGGCTCGATCATCGTCGGGAACTCGCCGAAGGCGATCCGCGCCATGACGAAGCAGCCCAGTTGGAGAGCGACTCCGCCCAGCGTCAGCTTGATGGAATCGGCGAGGTAGAAGAAGCCCAGCACCATCGCGATCAGGAACCACGGCAGCAGCGGCGAGCTGATCCCGCCGAAGAAGAAGGAACCGAACAGGCTCAGGCCGACCAGCAGCTGGACGCTGACCATGGCCGCGATCTGCAGGCTTCCCGCCGCCCGGAGCAGCAACGGAATCGCGAGGAAGCCGACGACGATCGCTTCGATGACCCAATATTGCCAGGTCCCGCCGGCCGCGGTCTGCGACAGGAAATAGGTCACGCTGTGGCCCATGAGCGGGCCGACCAGGTGCAGCAGCACGAAGGTCCGCGCCATCAGGCGGTCGGACTGGTTCTCCTGGATCGAGGAGGGAATGAACCAATCGATGAAGCGATAGATCGACTTGTACATATGGGCCCCCGGCAATCCCGCTGACCGCTAGCCGCCGTTGCTTAAGATTTGGCGAATGACAGGCTTTACGGCCTTTTAATCAGAACGAGTTAGGCAGCCTTCTCGACCGGGGGCCCGCTCCCGGTGCGCTGACGGACAGGGGGCATGGCGCTGCAATGGTGGGCGTGAAGTCGTTGATGAAAAGCTATGGCGGCGGGCTCAGCCTCAGCAGCCTGCTCGACTATTTCATCCCGCCCGAGATGCAGGTGCACTCGGAGACCCATCGCCGCGCCCGCATGTTCATGATCAGCCACGTCTTCGGGCCGATCCTGGGCAACACGATTCCCCTTTACATGGCGTTGACGGGCATATCGCGGGATTACCGCCTGGTCGTCTTTTTCGCGTCGATCCTGGCCTTCTGGGCCTATCCGATCGCCCTCAAGCTGACCGGGCGCTACCAGCTGCTCGCCTTCATCTCGGTCCAGAACCTCACCTTCTGCGTGCTGTGGGCCTGCTACGCCTATGGCGGAACGTCATCGCCGTTCCTGCCATGGATTCTCATCTTCCCGCTGCTTGCCTTCCTCTATCTCCCGCCGACCGGCGACGTGCGCAACATCCTGCTCGTGCAGATCTTCGGGAGCGTCGCGATCTTCGTCGCGGTCGCGTTCAGCGGAATCGCGCTGCCGCCGGTCGACCTCAGCCAGTTCCAGACGATCGGCATGATCTCGATGGCGTCGGTCGCCATCTATTTCGCGATGATGTCGCTCTATTTCGCCAAGATGTTCCACGAGCAGAGGGAGTTCACGCGCGAGCTGAACTCGCTGGTCTCGACGTCGGACAATCTGCGCAACCTGACCGCGGCCGCCTATCAGGCGAGCGCCGCCAAGGCCGATTTCGTCGCCGGCATGAGCCACGAGCTGCGCACGCCCCTGAACGCGATCATCGGCTACAGCCAGCTGCTCCTCGAGGAGGCCGAGGCCGAGGAGGACGAGGCCGTCGTCGCCGATCTCGGCCATGTCCACAAGGCGGGCTCCGACCTGCTTCGGCTGATCGACGACATCCTTTCCTATTCCAGGATCGAGGCCGGCAAGATGCCGCTCAATCCGCACCTGGATTGCGCAAGCAACCATTTCGATAGCTGGCGGCGCGAAATCGCCGACATTCCCGGCTGGAACCTCAACAGCATCAAGCTGACGTCGACCGGCGAGAAATGCGAGCTGACCACCGACTGGACGGCCGTCGGAGCGACCATCCGCCGTCTTGCCGCGGGCACCGCGAGCCAGGATCAGCCGGGATCGCTGGAGGTCCGTATCGATGCGCGGCCCGGCGAGACCCTGTCCATCCTGTTCATCGACCGGGCGCCGTCCGGAGTGGCTCGTCCGATAGCGATCATGCAGGAGATGTTCGAGCATAGCGACGATGCCTCGCCGACCAAATATGGCGCGACCGGCATCGAGATCGCGCTCGCCTTCAAGCTCGCCCAGTTGCTCGGCGGCGCCATCGACGCGGTGACCACCGCCGACGGCGAGCCTGGCGCACTGCTCACCATCCCGGATCTCTCGTCCAAGCGCCAGGACCAGGCCGCCTGATCGCGTCGGCTATTCAAGGAAATCGTTCATGACCAAAATCCTCATCGTCGAAGACAACGAGATGAACCGCGACATGCTCGCGCGTCGTCTCGAGCGCAAAGGCTATGAGGTCGCCTGCGCCGTCGACGGCCCGGAGGGAATCGCGAAGGCGGAAACGGAGATGCCGGACGTCATCCTGATGGACGTCGCGCTCGGCGAGATGGACGGCTGGGAAGCGACGACGGCGATCCGGGCCAATCCCCGGACGGCCGCGATCCCGATCATCGCCCTCACCGCGCACGCGCTTCAGAGCGATCGCCTCAAGAGCATCGAAGTCGGCTGCGTCGATTTCGAGACCAAGCCGGTCCAGCTGCCCCAGCTGCTCGAGAAGATAGAGTTTCACACCCGTTAACCATCGCTGGTGCGCGATGCTTATCGCCTTGCGCCCTATCCTTTCCGACAATCAACTACAGGTCTCGTGAGCCACATGGGTGACATTCAGTCCAAGTTCGACGCGCTCGGCGGAAGCATGCGCGATTTCCGCTACTTGCCGGGATCCGACCTGCTCGCTCGCGTGGGCGCCTTCTACGAATGGCAGGAGACGCGCCGCGCCGCCGGCCTGTGGCCGCTCGGCCGCTCGACCGAGCAAGGTGCGTTCAGCCGCTGCAGCGCGCGCACCGACGAGGGCGAGCTGTTCAACGGAGTCAACTTCGCCAGCCAGGATTATCTGAGCCTCAACTCGCATCCGGTGATTCTCGAGACCGCGATCGAGGCGATGCGGGAATATGGCGTTCACAGCGCCGGCTCCCCTGCCCTGGTCGGCAACACGTCGCTGTCGATCGCCCTGGAGAACAAGATCGGCGAGTTCCTCGGCTACGACCATGTCGCCTTGTTCCCGACGGGCTGGGCCGCCGGCTTCGGAGTGATCAAGGGCCTGGTCCGGCCGCACGATTATATCGTGATGGACGCGCTGAGCCACGCCTGCCTTCAGGAAGGCGCCCAGGCGGCGACCCGCAACATCCACCTGTTCCGCCACAACCAGATCGAGGGCGCGCGCGAGAAGCTCGCCAAGATCCGCGCCAACGACACCGAGAACGGCATCCTGATCGTCGTCGAGAGCCTCTATTCGATGGACAGCGACACGCCCGACATCCGCGCGCTCCAGGACCTCGCCCACGAATATGGCGCGACCCTGCTGGTCGACGTCGCCCACGATCTCGGCAATCTCGGCCCCACCGGCCGCGGCTTCCTCGAAATCCAGGACATGATCGGCAAGGTCGACGTGGTGATGGGGAGCTTCTCCAAGACTTTCGCGTCGAACGGCGGCTTCGTCGCCGCGCGCGGGCGCAGCGTGAAGGAGTATATGCGCTACTTCAGCTCGCCCAACACCTTCTCCAACGCGCTGTCTCCGGCCAGTGCCGCCATCGTCGGCAAGGCGTTCGACATCGTCTCGTCAGAGGAAGGCGCAAGCCTTCGCGGCGAGCTGATGAGCAACATCAAGCTGCTGCGCAGCCTGCTCGGCGAGTGCGGCCTCGAAACCTATGGCGACCCGTCGGCGATCGTGTGCGTGAAGATGGGCACCGAGGCGCTGGCGCGGCTTGCCAGCCGCCGCCTGCCGTCGATGGGCATGCTCGCCAACCTGGTCGAGTTTCCCGCGGTGCCGAAGGGCCAGGCGCGCTTCCGCCTGCAGGTCATGGCCAGGCACAGCCAGCGCGACATCCTTGATGCCGTCTACCGGCTGTCGACCGCGGTCGCCGACGCGCGCCGCGACGTCGAGGCCCTGGAATCGGGACTCGCCACCCTCGAGACGCTCGATGTCGACCGCCCCCTGCGCCGGCCCGAAGGCGAGGCGGCAACGATTTCGTCGATCGACACGTCGAACGCCTCCTCCGCGCCGGACGTCGCCGGATGGGACCGCGGCAAGTCCGCAGCCGCCTGAATTAACCATTTACGGGCCTTTTACCTTGTTGGGCTAGGACAGCCGGCGAGAAGGAATATGTCATGAAGCTACGGTTCGCGGTTGTCCTTTCCCTCAGTGCCGCCACGCTGCTCGCCCCGCTCCCGGCGCAGGCCCAGGAGAGCGGCGACGTGGTCGTCCGCATCGCGGGCGCGCGCACCAAGCTGGCGGACGATGGCGAGATCAGGGTCAACGGCGTCCTCGACCCGACCGCGGGATACGAGACCCGCGAGACCTATCAGGGCATCCTGTCGGGCACCTACTTCCCGATCGACGGGTTCGGCATCGACGCCTCGATCTCCACGCCGGGGACGACCAACAACATCCCGGCCGGAAGCCTCGCCGGCACGCCCAACCTGGGCGACGACGAATTCACCCTGATCACGCTGGGCGGCCGAGTGCAGCCGTTCGACGGCCCGCTGTCGCCTTATGTCGGCGGCGGCGTCCAGGTGCAGCTCACCACGCAGGAGCGCGACGGCCTCGGCGTCAACCTCAACATTCCCAACGCGCACGGCCCCTATGTCGAGGGCGGCGTCGAATATAATGTCAGCCGCCGCTGGGGCATCTTCGCCTCGGTGCGCCAGGCCTGGTACCACACTGGTGCGACCGGCCTTCTGCCGACCGACGCCACCTTCACCAATTTCGCCGCGGTCGACGCCAACGCGGTTCTCGACCCGCTGACCATCCAGGTCGGAATCCTGACCCGCTTCGGCCGGCCGGACAGCGAGACCGGGCCCGTTATCGGGCGCGACAATTCGCGCTGGACGATCCGCGCCGGCGTCACGACGCTGTCGCTCGCCGACGAGATCGACCTGTCGGTCGGCGGGGCGCCCTTCCCGAATGCGGGCCTGTCGACCTTCGAGCACCACACGCCGACGGTCCAGATCGGCTATTTCCTGACCGACAATATCGCGGTCAACGCGACGCTCGGCCTGCCGCCGAGCATCGACATTTTCGGCGCCGGCTCGATCGGAGCGCTGCCCAAGCTCGGCGAAGTGACCTATGGTCCGACCGCCCTGACCGTGCAGTTCCACCCGATCCGCCACGGCCGGATCCGGCCCTATGTCGGCGCCGGGATCAGCTACATGATCGTGTTCGACACCGAGGACGGCGCGTTCGAGGGCCTCGAGGTCGAGAACGATTTCGGGCTGGCCTTCGAAGCCGGCACCGACTTCATGGTGACCGATCGCTGGGGCCTGTTCATCGACGTGAAGAAGGCGCTTCTCCGCCCGACCTCGACCGGCACGTTCGGCGGCATGGCGGTGGTCGGCGAGACCCGGCTCGATCCGTGGGCGTTCACGGGCGGCATCGTCTTCCGCTTCTGATCGACGGGCGCCCGCAAGCGCCTGCAATCCCGATTCTCGCAGGCTGACCGACACACGCGCTGACGAGCGTCCGGAACCGCGTCCACCGACGATTGTTGCCCCTGAACGTAACGGGGGCTTCCACGCGTGGCGAAGGCTGTCCGTCCAATTGCGGCATATCGGGCGCCGCGACCTTTGCGGCTGCAAGTCGCCGCCCTCCCCTTGCTCGCCGGCTGCGCGGGCGAGCAGTCCGTCTTTTCTCCGTTCGGGGTGGAGGCCGAAAGCACTCTGACCCTGACCTGGGCGATGGCGATCTCCCTCGGGCTGATCGCCATCGGCGTGTTGTGGCTGGCGTTCCACGCCTGGCGCGCGCGGCCCGAGCGAATGGACCACAAGAAGGGGATGCGCATGGTGCTGTGGCTGGGCGGGATCGGCCCTGCCCTGTTCCTCGGCATCATGCTGGCCCTCTCGCTGCCCAAGATGCGGGCGATGGACCTGGCCGACGACGACCTCAATGTCGCGGTCGACGGCGAGCAATTCTGGTGGCGGGTGCGCTATCTCCCGCCCGGCGGCGAACCGGTCGAGGCGGCGAACGAGATCCGGATCCCGGTCGGGCGCACCGTCGCCTTCGACCTCGACAGTCCGGACGTCATCCACAGCTTCTGGATCCCGGGCCTCGCCGGCAAGCTCGACATGGTGCCGGGCCGCACCAACCGACTGGTGGTGCGCGCCACGCGCCCCGGCACGTTCCGCGGGGTCTGCGCCGAGTTTTGCGGACTCAGCCACGCCAACATGGCGTTCGACGTGGTCGCGATGGAGCCGGCGGACTTCGATCGCTGGCTCGCCGCTCAGGCGCAGCCGGCTGGCCCCGCGCAGGGGCCGGGCGGCGAACTGTTCCAGGCTTATGGCTGCGCCGGCTGCCATAGCGTGCGCGGTCACGGGCCGGTCAGCGCGATCGGCCCCGACCTCACCCATTTCGGCAGCCGCCGCTCGCTTGGAGCCGGCACCTTGCCGATGGCGCCGGCCGAGACGGCCGCCTTCATCCGTGATTCCTCGGTCGCCAAGCCGGGTTCGCTGATGCCCGCCTTTCCCGGCATGAGCGACGCCGACGCCGCGGCGATTGCCGCCTACCTTCATGGGCTCCGCTGATGGCGGAGACGGCCGTCCATATCCCCGACCAGGACGATCCCGCAGTCCGCGCGGCCCAGGAGGAACGGCTGCAGCAGGTGTGGGCGCCGCCCAAGGGGCTGTTCTTCCGCTGGACCGACACCAACAACAATGCGGTCGGCATCTGGTACACGGTGACGGCCTTCGGGATGATGCTGTTCGCGGGTGTGCTCGGCCTGATCATTCGGGCGCAGCTCGCGGTTCCGGGCAACGACCTCGTCTCCGCGTCGACCTTCAACCAGCTGTTCACGCTGCACGGGTCGATGATGATGTTCCTGTTCGCGGTGCCGATGTTCGAGGCGGTGGCAGTGGTTCTGCTGCCGCAGCTCCTCGGCGCTCGCGACCTGCCGTTCCCGCGCCTCTCCGCCTTCGGCTATTGGAGCTTCCTGATCGGCGGCGTGTTCGTCGCCGGGTCGATCTTCTTCGGTGCAGCGCCCGACGGCGGCTGGTTCATGTATCCGCCGCTCAGCACCGATCCGAAGCTCGCCGGGATCGGCGCCGACATCTGGATGCTCGGCCTGTCCTTCATCGAGGTCGCGTCGCTGGCGGCGGCGGTCGAGCTCATCGTCGGGGTCTTGAAGTGCCGGCCGCCGGGCATGCGGCTCAACCTGATGCCGCTCTACGCCTGGTACATCCTGGTCGTCGCGGTGATGATCCTGTTCGCCTTCCCGCCATTGATCGCCGGCGACATATTGTTCGAACTTCAGCGCCTGCTCGACTGGCCGTTCTTCGATCCTGCGCGCGGCGGCGACCCGATCTTGTGGCAGCACCTGTTCTGGATCTTCGGCCATCCCGAGGTCTACATCATCTTCCTGCCGTCGATCGCGATCTTCGCGATGGTGGTGCCGACCTTCGCGCAGCGGCCCCTGCTCGGCTATCCGTGGATCGTTCTCGCCGCGGTCGGCACCGGCTTCCTGAGCTTCGGCCTGTGGGTCCACCACATGTACACGATCGGGCTGCCCAACATCTCGATCGGCTTCTTCGCGGCCGCCTCGGAAGCCGTGGTCATCCCGACGGGCGTTCAGATCTTCGTGTTCATCGCGACGATCTGGGCGGGGCGGATGATCTGGTCGACTCCGATGCTCTACGCGGCCGGCGCCCTCGCCGTGTTCGTGGTCGGCGGCCTCACCGGAGTGATGGTCGCCAACGCGCCGTTCGACTGGCAGGCGCACGACACCTATTTCATCGTCGCCCACCTCCACTACGTGCTGATCGGCGGGGTGCTCCTGCCGCTGTTCGCAGGGCTCTATTATTACTGGCCGCTGATCACCGGGAAGAAGCTGTCCGACCGGCTCGGCCGGGTCGCCTTCTGGCTGATGTTCGTCGGCTTCAACCTGGGCTTCTTCCCGATGCACATCTCCGGGCTGATGGGGATGCCGCGGCGGGTCTACACCTACCCCGCCGAGCTCGGCATATCGACGCTCAACCTCCTCTCGACCATCGGCGCCTTCATGTTCGCGGCCGGTGTCGCGGTGGTCGTCATCGACCTCCTGCTGTCGCCGCGGCGGGAGGTGGCCGCGCGCAACCCGTGGAACGCGGGAACGCTCGAGTGGCTGGCGCTTCCCCGTTCGCCCAGCAACGACTGGGGCGTGCGCTCGGTGCCCCACATCGAGAGCCGCTACCCGCTCTGGCAGCAGCCGGATTTCGTCAAGCAAGTCGACGAGGGCCGCTTCTACCTTCCCGACGCCGAGGAGGGAAAGCGCGAGCTGATGGTCAGCACGGTGCTCGACGCCGAGCCGCTTCAGGTCGTGCGCGTCGGCGGCCCCAGCGTCATGCCGATGCTCGCCGCAGTGACGCTCGGCGGCGTGTTCATCCTGACGACCTTCCACCTTTACTGGCTGGCGCTCGCCAGCGGCGTGGCGACTCTCGTCGTCGTCCTGTGGTGGCTGTGGATCGGGACCGAGGTTCCGAACGAGAAGCCGGAAAAGCATGCCGGCCGCGGCCTCGTCCTGCCGCTCTACGCGTCGGGGCCGGCGTCGGTCGGCTGGTGGGCGATGTTCATCACCATGATCGGCGACGCCACCGCGTTCCTGAGCCTGGTGTTCGGCTATTTCTTCTACTGGACGGTCCACACCGACTTCCCGCCCGATCCGGCGGCCGGCCTCGACGGCCCCGGAGTTACCTGGCCGATGGCGGCGCTGGCGCTGATCCTCGTCGGCTGGGCGCTGACCGTGATCGCGCGCGAGACGAACGTCCGCGGCCGGACCTGGATCGCTCGAGTCGCGCTTGCCGCGGCAGCAACGGCCACGGCGGCGGGCGGTATCGCCGGTCTTGCCGGCCCCTGGACGACCGGGCTCGACCCCACGCTCCACGTCTATCCGGCGATCGTCTGGATATTGGTCATCTGGGTCGCCGCCCACGCCGCGGCGGGGGTGATCATGCAGCTCTACGCGCTCGTCCGAAGCCTCGCCGGGCGCCTGACCGCGGAGCGCGACGGCGACGTCCGCAACGTCGCGCTCTACCACCATTTCCTCGCGCTTACCGCGCTGACGACATTCGTCGTCATCGCCTTCTTTCCGAGGCTCGCATGAAGGAGGAGCTGCGCCGGAAGATCGAGCGACGGTGGTGGAGCCTGTGGCGGCTGATCGGGGCGCCGGTCGCGTGGTCGCTCCATTTTCTGTTCTGCTACGTTTTCGCGGCGATACGCTGCGCGAAGGGCGGCCCGCTGCAGCCGCTCGACGATGTTCGCGCGGTAATCGCGGCGGTGACCCTGCTCGCGCTGATGATCGTCGGCTGGAGCGGCTACAGCGCGTGGCGGCACACGCGAATCGAGGGCGACCCGCCGCCGCACGACGAAAGCACTCTGGAGGATCGCCACCGATTCCTCGCCATGGCCGAGCTCCTGCTCGCCGCGCTCAGCTTCGTCGCCATCGTCTACACCGCGATTCCCGCCTTCATGTTTCCGGATTGCCGATGAGACGGGGGGCGCTCTTCGCAGGCTTCGCGGTGCTGGCCGGCGCCTGGCTGCTCGCCGCGGCGCGGCTCGGCATGACCGGGCACATGGCGGCGCACATGGCGGCGGTCGCGGTCGCGGCGCCGCTCGTCTCCTATGGAATCGCCGGCACGCGATTTGATCCCGCGACTCGGTGGCCGAGCCTGGTCGCGCCGCTGGCGATGTCGCTGGTCGAGCTGGTCGTGGTGTGGGGGTGGCATCTCCCCGCGGCGCGCATCGTCGCCGCCTCGGGTCCGTTCGGCCTCATCCTCGAGCAGGCGATGTTCTTCGCCGCCGGGCTGCTGCTGTGGAGCGCCTGCCTCGGCGCGAGCGATGCGGGCAACAGCGCTCGGCGTGCGGCGGGGGTCGGAGCTTTACTGCTCACCACCATGCACATGACCCTGCTCGGCGTACTCATAGCGCTGGCGCCGCGACGTTTGTTCGAAGGCCACGGCCACTCGTTGCTCGGCCTCGATCCCATGCTCGACCAGCAGGCGTCCGGAGTCGTCATGCTGCTCGTCGGCGGCGGAAGCTATCTCCTCGGCGGCTTGCTGCTGCTCGCCGGGATGCTTCGCTCGGCTCCCGCGAAGGCCGCGTCGTGATGATGATCAAGGTCACCTGGACCCGGGTCCTGCTCGGTCTCGCCTTGCTCGCGACGGTAGGGATGACGGTCGCGTGGCTCGGGATCATCAATATCGGCGCCTCGACCGGCCATTGGGCGATCACCGACAAGTTTCTGCACTGGACGATGCGCAACGCGGTTCGCACCCAGTCCGCGCTGACCGTCGCCGAGCCCGCGTCGGATCCGAGCGGGCTGGTCTCGGCCGCCGGCCACTATGCCGCAACCTGCGCCTTCTGCCACGGCGCCCCCGGCGAGCCGCTGCCGCCGATGATGCAGTCCGCCACCCCGCCCGCGCCGAGCCTCCTCGAGACCGCGCATGAATGGAACGACCGGCAGCTGTTCTGGATCGTCAAGCATGGCGTGAAGTTCACCGCGATGCCGGCCTGGACGTCGATGGAGCGCGACGACGAGGTGCGGCGGATGGTGGCCCTGGTCCGGCGCCTGCCGGAGATGAGCCCGGCGGACTATCGCAGCCTCGCTTATGGCGGTCCTTCAGGACGGATCGTCGCCGGGCGCTCGATGACCCTGACCGAGGCGCTTCCGGACTGCGCACGATGCCACGGTGCCGACGGCCAGGGACGTGGCCAGCCCGACATCCCGATCCTCGGCGGGCAGCGGCCCGAATATCTGTTCGCGTCGCTGCAGGGCTATGCGTCCGGCCGCCGTCACAGCGGCGTGATGCAGTCGGCCGCGGCGCGGCTCAGTCCCCAGGCGATGCGCGAGCTTGCGCTCCATTACGCCGCCCAGCCTGGGCTCGCCGCGGCCGCAGCGCCGGCGCCGGCCGCAACGTCCGACATGGACCGGCTTGCGGCGCAGGTCGTCGAGCGCGGCCTGCCCGAGGCAAACCTCCCCGCCTGCGCCAGCTGCCATTCGAACACGGGACTGCGCGGCTATCCGGTGCTGGCGGGCCAGCGCCCCGGCTATCTCGCCGGACGCCTGAGGCTGTGGCGCCAGGGCGAGGAGATCGAGGCGCGCCGGCCCAACGAGCCGATGCCGGTCATCGCCCGCCGCATTCCCGAGCATCTCATCGAGCCGCTCGCGGCCCATTTCGCCCGCCAGCGCTGATCCCACCGTCACCGAAAGGTAACGCAGCCGTCACGCTGCCTTCGCTTGCGCGCCTTACCCGCCGAAGCAACGGAGGTGGGACGCGATGGTCTCGATCGTTTCGGATGTGCGCGAATGAGGGGCCGGCTGCTCCTCGTTGAGGACGATGACGGGCTCGCCGAGCTTCTGCGCTGGCATTTCGAGCGCGAGGAGTTCGACGTCGAGCGCACTCCGGACGGCGAGGAAGCGCTCCTGCTCGCCAAGGAGAATCCGCCCGACATCGTTCGTCGGCCCGGACCTGCAGCCGGTCGAGGCGCGGCTGCTGTTCCGTTATGGCGCGCCGCTAACCGGTCAGTCGGACCATCTGGTCAACGTCCAGCTCGGAATCGAGGACACGGACCGGCTGAGCCAGGCCACCTTGCTGTTCAACTATGCCAGCGAACGGGTGACCAGCCGCGGTCCGATCCAGGGCAGCGCGCGCCAGCCGGACATCGTCGAGCGCCCGGGCCTGCGCGTGGATTTCGTCGCCCGGCAGGCCGTTCCGCTGGGCGGCGTCGAGGCCAAGCTCCAGCTCGAGGCGCGCAACCTGTTCGGTCAGGATTATCGCGAGGTCCAGGAATTCGGCGACAATCTCGTTTCGATCAACTCCTACGACGTCGGGACCAGCTTCAGCCTGGGCCTGAAAGTCCTCTTCTAGGGCCGCGAGCCCGCCCAGTCCGCCAATATGGCAGCTGGCTCCTCGCGCTCCAGCGGGACCCGGCCCGGCGGGGCCGCAGGCGTGGCGGAGAAGCGCGGCGCCGGCGCCGGCTGGCGCACTCCGTCGATCTCGCAATAGGTGCCGCGGGCGGCGAGATGCGGGTGGCCTGCCGCCTCGTCCGGATCGAGGACCGGGGCGAAGCAGGCGTCGCTGCCTTCGAGCAGGTCGCACCATTCGTCGCGGGTGCGAGTCAGGAAAAGCTCGGCGAAGCGCCGTCTCAGCTCGGGCCAGCGCGCCTGATCGTATCCGTTGGCGAAATCGGGATCCTCAGCCAGCCCGAGCCTCACGCATAGCTGCTGGTAGAAGCGGGGTTCGATCGCACCGATCGAGATGAAGCCGCCGTCGGCGCAGCGATAGGTCGCATACCAATGAGGCCCGTCAAGCATGCTGGCGCCGCGTTCATTGACCATCTGCCCTGCGGCGCGAAGGCTCATCAGCAGGCTCATCATATGCGCGCTGCCGTCGACGATCGCCGCGTCGACGATCTGCCCGCTCCCGGTCTGGCGAGCACTCATGACCGCCGCGAGCAGGCCGACCGCCAGATAGAGCGCGCCGCCGCCGACGTCGCCGACCAGGGTGGGCGAAGCCATTGGCGGCTCGCCGGGCTGGCCCGCATACCAGAGAGCGCCCGACAGGCCGATATAGTTGATGTCGTGACCGGCGGCATGGGCGAGCGGGCCGCTCTGGCCCCAGCCGGTCATCCGCCCATAAGCAAGCCGTGGGTTGCGGGCGAGGCAGACGTCCGGCCCAAGCCCGAGCCGCTCCATCACGCCGGGCCGCATCCCTTCGATCAGCGCATCGGCATGTTCGACCAAAGCGAGCACGGTCTCGACGCCGAGCGGTGACTTGAGATCGGCCGCGACCGCGCGCTTGCCGCGGTTGAAGAGGGCGCCGGGCCCAAGGTCGATCGCCTCGGCGCCGGCCGCCTCGCGCTCGACAAGGATCACGTCGGCGCCGAGATCCGCGAGCAGCATGCCGCAGAAGGGCGCCGGACCGATTCCGGCGATCTCGACGATACGAAGCCCTGCCAACGGGCCGACGCTTGGGTCCGACACGCGCGCCAGCTAAGGTGAAGCGACCCGGCGCAGCAAGCGAATTGAGCCGCGAACCCGGCCGCAACCGGACTTTAACCGCGATGACGTAGCTCGGGCGCTTCAGGAGAATCTGGGCGAATGAACCTCAAGGACATCAGACTGTTCGGATTGGTCATCCTCGGAGGGCTTGCGGTCGGCTGGATGATGCCCGGGGAGAGCGCGGACGCGCCTCAACCCCAGGCGGCCGGCGCGGTGCCCGAGACGGACGAGAGTGGCGGCGGCGGCGTGTTCGGCAGCGACAGCGCCAGCGCCAGCCGCGGGGCCGGCCGAACCGTCACGAGCGGACGATATGTGCCGCCCGAGGACGGCAGGAGCGATCCGATCAACTGGGTCCGCCCGCCCGATCGCTATCCCGTCATACCAGGGCAGGACATGGGCCAGGCGAGTGCGGCTCCCGCTACTGTGGCGCCCGCCGCTGCCCCGGCCTCGTCCCCGGCATCCGCCTCATGGGGCTCGGCTCCGGGAGGAAATTCGGGATGGGGCGTGCAGGCCGGGGTTCCGTCGGCATCGTCCAGGCCGAACCCCGAAACCGCCGCCGCTCAAGCGCCCGCGCGATAGCGGCCTCGCCGGCCGCGCCGCGGCCGCCCCACGATCAAGCCTGAAAGGTGTTGCAGCTCCGCGGCGTCACCCGCCCGGTATTGTACAGCGTCTGGTCGGCGCGCTGGCGCACATTGTACGCGCTTTCGTAGCGGATCTGGATCGGACCGAAGAGTCGTTCCGACACGATCGGCTGGTAGTTGTAGACTACCTCGACGACCATGATCGCGGTTCCGGAGGCCGCCGCGATCTGCCGCCCGGCCGGACCGACCGCATCGAGCGTCGCATGAGTGGGGTCGCTGCGCTGGCTGGCGGACGACAGGGTCGTTCGGTCGCTCTGATAGGTCTCGGTCCCGTTGATGATATTGCCGCCGTTGACGTTCTTGGGATTGCCGTAGCTGGACGCCACGTTGAGCGCGCCGTCGCAGCGCTGCCAGCGAATCCATTGCTTGCCGTTGCTGTTGCGCTCGAAGCTGCTCAGCGAGATCCGCCCATTCTGGGCGAAGCGGATGTTGTTGCCGGTCATCTTTGCACCGGTGAGAAGCTCGATGACATTCGCCTCGTCGATCCGGTCGCGCACCCGTGCCGCATTGTCCGCGGCCAGGGTGGCGATGTTGCTGACACGAAGGTGCGCGATGGCCAGGTTCGCGGTCTCGAAGCCGTACAGGCTGAGCGCCAGCAGGATCGGCAGCGAGAAGGCGAATTCGGTCAGCGCGAGGCCGCTGCTGCACCCCTTGAGGTCGCGCAGGAGCACCCGACGCCGGTGCCGGTGGAGCGGGCGAACGGCCGTCCTCATGAGCAGCGCACCGTTGGCGCCGCGATGACCCGGCCCGCATAGGGCTGGTTGCGCAGCATCGTGTTGGCCGTGATCGTGTCGGTGTCGCTCCAGCCGAAGAAGCCGCCGACCGGGAACAGGCGGGGATAGCTGATGCTCGCCTGGTAGCGGACGATATCGTCCGCCTGGCCGAGGTTGTTCCGCCCGCGATCGAGATCGAAGCGCTGGTTGTTGTTATAATCCTCGTAGCAGTCGCCGACATTATACTGGCCCACTGGAGCAGTGTCCTGGGTGATCGTCTCCGGCACCGCGACGTGGCTGAATTCGGTGTAGCTGTTGAACTGGGTGGTAATGGTCGCCTGGTGATGGAAGGCCTGAAGCCGTCCTTTCACATGGCTGTCGATGTCGGCGATCGGCACGTTGCCCACGGTCGCCAGACGGGCGGCTTCGTGAAGCGCGCCCTGCAGGACCGACGACACATACATTCGGTAGCCGAGCTCGAACGTTCCGAGCAGGATCATGCACAAGGCCGGGAGGATCATCGCAAACTCGATGATCGTCGCGCCGTCGCGCGCCCGTGCCAGGCGGGCCATGAGCGGGCGCATCGTCATTGCGTCAGCCTCAGTGCGCCGATCTGGTTGCCGATCTCGCGGAAGCGGGAAATCAGCTCGTCGCTGCTGCTCGCAACCGACGCATGGTTCGCGCTGGTCGCGCAGGACCGCATTTCCGACGACAAGGTGGTGCCGAACGCGATCACCCAGACCGTGATGCCCTGCCCGCGCGCGGCGTTGCAGACCATCTTGAAGCGCTGCATGTGGCGCGCGTTCACGTCCGAGCTTCCGCCGGTGATGCGTTCGTCGATATTCTCGATGCCATAAGCCGAATAGGCGCCGCTGTTGGTGCTCAGCTGTCCGTCGGTCATGAAGATGACGTGGCGGGCGACCGGCATCCCTCCCCACACGGCGGGGTTGTCCGGCGCGAATGCACCGGCGGTCGAGATCATCCGAGCGCCCCAGATCATGCCGATGTCATGATAGGTGAAGCCGCGCGGAGTCAGGTTGTTGACATATGCCTGCATCTCCGCCTCGGTCCACTCCTTCAGCCGCTCGGCCGGGAAAGGACAAGCATCCTGGTCGTTCGACGCGTCGTCGAGAAAGGCGCGGTCGTCACTCTGCGACGTGGTGAGCAGGTTCGAATCGGGCCGATACACGACATCCCGCCACGCCGGCCGCCAGCGCGTTTCCGCGGAATTGGGCATGAGGGTGATGTCGAGGTCGAACGCGCCCGTCGGAATGGTGAGATCGTTCGACGTGGTGATCGTGGAGATCGTGTCGCGTTCCTCGATGCATCCGTTCCACGTGCTGGTCGTGTTGGTCCCATTGCGCCGGGTCGGCAGCGGCACGGCCGTTCCCATCTTGAAGACCGACGTGTCGAACACCCGCGGCTCGTGGATCCACTCCTCGCTCGCACCTTCCGAGAAGGAATCGTTGTAGGTGATGGTGGTCACGTCGCAGGGCCGCCTGCTTCCCGAGCCGGGCCGAGCCACGATCTTCTGGGTCGCGGGATAGCCGGTCGCCGGGGTGCGCGGCTGGATATAGGCGCTGCACTCCGAATTGGTCATGTTGCTGCCGACGCGCTGGACGGTGCGGGTCACGTAAACCGGGGTACGCGACGGATAGGTCCAATTGTCTGCAAGATAGCTGTTGCTCATCGCGCGGATGGCGGCGCCGACGTTGACGGTCGTCGAATAAGGGACGACGCCGTAGCGCAGACGCATGTTGTTGGCCCTCAATTGGGCCTGGATCGGCGCCAGTTCGTCATAGAGCTCCATCACCGCCGAACGCAAAGCGGCGATCTTCCGGTTGGCGTCGACACTGGTGTTGTTGTCGTTGATGTCGCGGTTCATCGAGCCGGTGACGTCGAGAACCAGCATCACGTCGGTGTTGACGAAATTGAGCGACGCGTCGCAGGTGACGCTGAGCGGCAGCGTGCCGTAGCCGAACAGCCGCATGATCGTCGTCGGGATGGTGGTCGACGCGGCGACCCTGACGGTGCCCGAGCTCGGGCGGGTCACGGCCGGGGTGAAGGCGGCGGTCTGGTAGAGCCCCTGCTGGAAATTGAAGTTGAAGAAGCGCTTCGCCTCATCCTCGACCGTCTGGCTCATCTGGTCATCGCTCATGACCCGGCGGCCGGCGAGCGCGGCGGAGTCGCAGGCGGCCTGAAGGCGCTGCTTGGCCATATAGGCGCGGCTGATGTCCACGCCCGAGCCGATCATCGCGGTCAGCGGCACCAGCGCCGCGCCGACGATGGCGAGCGTGTTGCCCTTCCGGTCGCGGGCGAGGCGGCCGAGAATGCCGCGATGCTTCACCCCTTTGCGTCCATTGGCCGTGTCTTGCATGCTCATGCAGCGCTCCTGCCGGCCCCGAGACGGGGTGGCCGGTCGTGCGGGAATGACAGAAGAACGGCTAAGAGGCCTTCACCGGAAATGGTTAGCCAATCGTTACCCACTGCATCTGTGGGTTTCGGGGAGCCTGGTTCCTACTGAGGAGGCGCTTCGGCGCGGAGGAGAAGACCGTCGATCGGCTGGACGGCACCGTTGCCGACCGCGCTTTCCGCGCCGGCGAGTCGCGCCCGGGCGCCGTCGGCGGTGCTGACCAGGATCGCCTCGCCGTCGCGCGCGAAGGTCAGCATCGTGTCGGCCATGGTGCGCATCTGCACCGGCTCGTTGTGCGCCGCGGTGATCGCTGCATCGATGTCGCGGCGGGTGAGCAGGCCGGGGACGATATGCGCGCGGAGCAGCGCGACCGCCTGCGGTCGCATCGCCTCGCCGCGAAGCTCGCCGAGGCGTTGCTCCCCGAGGCCGCTCTGCAGAGCGGCGTTGGTCGGGGCGAAGACAGTATAGGGTCCGACGCCTTCGAGGACGGTTGCGAGGCCGGAGCTGTCGACCAGAGCGGACGTCGCGCTCAGATCCGACTCGCCGCGAAGCGCGGTGACGATCGTCCCCTGACCTGCCGCGACGCTGGCATTGGCGGAAGCATTGTCCTGCTCGTTCCCGGCCGCCTGGTTGCCGCTGTCGGAACAGCCGGCGGCGGCCAGGCACGCCGCCGCCGCGAGCACGAACGCGCTCTTTCTCATCGGTTCTCCCTTCAGGTGATCAGCTGGATGGCCGCCTGGATCAGCTGCGTCGTCGGATCGACCTGATAGACGTAGCCGTCGTCATAGCGGTACCAGCTGTCGGCCGTGTCGAAATACTGGTCGCGATAGGCGTAGGGCACGTTGTAGACGCCATAGCCGTCAGGCATGCGCTGGCCGATCTGCCAGTCATTGTCGGTGACCAGCGCAAGGATCGACTGGATCGCCTGAGTCTCGGGATCGAGGCCGTAGATCACGCCGTCGGCGAGCCGATAATCGTAGGGGTCGTCGAAGCCGTAATAGTCGACATAATAATCCGGCACGTCATAGCCGCTGTATCGGGCCGGCCAGGTCTGGCCCGGCCACAAAGCGCCGCCGAGCAGGGGCACGAAGCCGGCGACCGCGCCGCTCGGCGCGAGGCGATAGAGATAGCCGTCGTCATAGACGAAGTCGGCGGCATCGTCCCGCCTGTCCCACCAATTGCTGTACCAGGCGCGGCTGCGCTGGCGCAGCTGCCCCGGCGGCATGCAGCCGTTGTTGCGGCGGGCGAGGCCCGGCGGACAGCCGTCGATCAGGCCGACGCCGCGGTCGAAGCGCAGGCGCTGGATCTGGCGTGAGTCCCGAAGCACCGCCGCGCGCCGCTGGGCACGCCGCTGGCCGCGGTCGAAGCGGTCGTCGCGGCGCTCGGCGCGACCCTCGCGCCGGTCCCGGCGATCGTCGCCGCGCTCGAAACGGTTGTCGCGGCGCTCGGCCCGGAACTCCCGGCGATCGTCTCGCCGTTCCGCACGACGCTCGCGACGATCCTCGCGCCGGTCCGCGCGCTGCTCGCCGCGATTTCCACGACGTTCCGCGCGATTTTCGCGTCGATCTTCGCGCTGCGCCGTCCTCATTTCGCGGCGTTCGCCGCCGCGCTGGGCGCGATCGTTGCCGCCGCGGCGGTTCTCGGCCCGGCCGCGATGGGCGCCATGGCCACGCCCCTGGGATTGTTCAGCACGGGCGCCGCCGCCGCGGTTTTCTCCCGGTTTCGCCGCATTCGCGGTCGCCACCGACATGGCCAGGACTCCGGCCGTGAGAAGCAGTTTACGCATGATACACCTCCGACTTAACGGGATTAAGCGCAGGGCCGCGGTTGCGGTTCCCTGAACGAAATGGCACCCCGTGCCCCCGACAAAGCAGCCGGAGGGAGAAGATGGCCGCTGGCGCCGATCCCCATCTCGTCGAGAACGCCCTCGAAGCGCTTCGGCGGAGCGACGCGTCGACCGCCCGGGACCTCCTCCGGCGGGCGGCGCAAGGCGGGGGCAAGGTGCCGTGGTTGGCGCTGGCCCGCGCCTGCAACCTCACCGGCGATGTCGCCGGCGAGGAGGAGGCGCTTCAGCACCTGCTCGAAGCCAGCAAGCGCGACCTCCCGGCCCTGTTCGCCATGGCAGAACTCAAGGTCCGCCAGGGCGATCCGCGCGCCGCCGCCTCGTTCTTCAAGGCAGCGCTCGGCCAGGCCTCGGTCACGCCTCACCTGCCGCCGCAATACCGGCCACTGGTCGAGCGCGGCCAAGCGTTCCTTCGCGAGGTCAACCAGGGCTACGAGGCGCACCTCGAGGAGAGGCTGCGCGCCGCCGACCTCCATCCCTCGCCGCGCCTCGCCTACGCGCTCGACATGCTGCGCGGCGGCGCCTCGCTCTATCTCCAGCAGCCCAGCATGTTCTACTTTCCCGGCCTGCCGCAGCGGCCCTTCTTCGAGCGCGACGAGTTCGACTGGCTGCCGGAGATCGAGGCGGCGGTGCCGGCGATGCAGGCCGAGCTCAGCGCGGTGCTGGCCGACCAGCCGCGCTTCGAGCCTTATGTGACCGGCTCGGCCAACCGGCCGCTGCCCGCCAACAAGCTTCTCAACGACCCCAATTGGGGCGCTTATTATTTCTGGCGCAACGGCGAGGTGGTCGAGGATCATGCCGCCCGCTGCCCGGCAACGATGGCGGCGCTCGAGCATGCGCCGCTGCCGCGAATCGCCGGCCGCTCGCCAATGGCCCTGTGGTCGGCGCTGAAGCCTGGAACGCATATCGAGCCGCACCACGGCATGCTCAACACCCGCCTGATCGTCCACGTGCCGCTGCTCGCCCCCGAGGGCTGCGCGCTCCGGGTCGGGCATGAGACGCGCAGCTGGCGTGAAGGCGAGGCCCTGATCTTCGACGACAGCTTCGAGCATGAGGCCTGGAACCGCGGCTCGGAGCTGCGCGTGATCCTGCTGTTCGAGATCTGGCGGCCGGAGATCAGCGACCAAGAGCGCGCCGACCTCGTCCGCCTGTTCGAGGCGGTCGATCTCTATGACGGGACGGATTGAGCAACCGGCAAGGACCGCGGATGGTTCATGAGAAGCGGGATCCCGCCCGCCCAATTTCAGCGCTCCAGCAAGGAGGCCCTCATGCCCTACGCAACGGCTCGCGACGGTAGCAGGCTCTACGTCAAGGATTGGGGGCACGGCCGCCCGATCGTCCTGATCCACGGCTGGCCGCTTTCCGCCGACAGCTGGGACCCGATCGCGGTGCCGCTGGTCGAGGCGGGCCACCGAGTCATCGCCTATGACCGGCGCGGCTTCGGCCGCTCCGACCAGCCCTGGGACGGCTATGATTACGACACCTTCGCCGACGATCTCGCCGCCGTGCTCGAGGCCGCGGACGTCGGCGACGGCGTTGCTCTCGTCGGCTTCTCGATGGGCGGCGGCGAGGTCGCGCGCTATCTCGCCCGGCACGGCGGCGGCCGCATCGACCGCGTGGCCCTGGTCAGCTCGATCGTCCCCTACATGCTCCGCACCGACGACAATCCCAGCGGAGTCCCGCAATCGGTGTTCGACGGCATGGAGGAGGAGATCCGCGACGACCGCGCCGCCTTCTTCCAGACCTTCTTCCGAAGCTTCTACGGCGTCGGCATGCTCTCGCAGCCGGTCAGCAACGGCGTGATCGAGGACAGCTGGCGCCAGGCCATGATGGCCGGCCTCAGGCCGACCCTCGCCGCGGCCAAGGCCTTCGCAACCACCGATTTCCGATCCGATCTCGCCGCCTTCACCCTGCCGACCCTGATCATCCACGGCACCGACGACGCGACCGTCCCGATCGATGCCAGCGGCCGAGCCGCCGCAGCGGCGATCCCCCACGCGCGGCTGATCGAATATGACGGCGCTCCCCACGGAGTCTTCGCCTCCCACCGTGAGCGGCTGACCGCGGACCTGCTCGAGTTCCTCGGCGAGGGCAGCGGCGAGAGCCGGAGCCGGGCGCGAGAGGACGCCTATTAAGGCAAGGTTGCTCGCCCCGACGCGCGACCGTAAGGCGCGCCGGTGCCGAGCTCCTCGCCTTTCGCGATCCGCGACTATCGTTTCTACTGGATCGCGCGGCTGACCTCGACCGTCGCCCAGATGGGAATGGTCATCGTCATCGGCTGGCAGGTCTACGACATTGCCCGCGAGACGATGAGCATTAGGGACGCGTCCTTCCAGCTCGGCCTGATCGGCGTCGTCCAGTTCGCGCCCCTGTTCCTGCTCACTCTGGTCAGCGGCTGGACCGCCGACCGGCTCGACCGCCGCCACATCGCCCGCGCCGTGCTGGCGCTGGAGATGCTGTGCGCCGCGATCCTCGGCTGGACGACCTGGTCCGGAACGATCGACCTGCCGATCCTGTTCGGAGTGGCGGCGCTGCTCGGTGTCGCCCGCGCCTTCGCCGGGCCGGCGCTGGGCGCGCTCGCGCCCAACCTCGTGCCGCGCGAAATCCTGCCCAAGGCGATCGCGATGAGCTCGATGGCGTGGCAGGCCGGAGCGATCATCGGCCCCGCTCTCGGCGGCATCCTCTACGACATCATCCCCTGGCTGGCTTACGTCGTCAGCACGCTCCTGTTCGGCCTCGCCACCCTGTGCATGTTCGCGATCCGGCCCGTGCCCCGACCGGTCATCACCAGCACCGGACCGCCCTGGCGCCAGATGATCGACGGCCTCTCCTACGTCCGCCACAACCGCCTCGTGCTCGGCGCGATCACGCTCGACCTGTTCGCCGTCCTGCTCGGCGGAGCAACCGCGATGCTTCCCGTCTATGCCCGCGACATATTGCAGGTCGGGCCGGAGGGCCTCGGCCCCCTACGAGCCGCTCCTGCCCTCGGCGCCACGCTGACGGCGCTCTACTTCTCGTTCAGGCCGATCAAGACCAATGTCGGCGCGAAGATGCTCGCGGCAGTCGTCGTGTTCGGAATCGCGACCGCTCTGTTCGGCCTGTCGACCTGGCTGCCACTGTCGCTCGCGATGCTCGCCTTGCTCGGCGCCGCAGACATGTTCTCGGTCTATATCCGCCAGTCGCTGATCCAGCTCTACACCCCCGACGAGATGCGCGGCCGGGTCAGCGCCGCCTCCACGCTCGCAATCTCCGCCTCGAACGAGCTCGGCGAGGCGCGCAGCGGCTTCACCGCGGCGTTGATCGGCCCGGTCGCCGCGGTCGTCGCCGGCGGCATCGGCGCGGTCGCGGTCACCTTGCTGTGGACGAGGCTGTTCCCCGAGTTGAGGCGCGCACGCACCTTCGACGTGCCGGCCGAGGCGGTGCCTGAGAAGGCGCCGGTCGCCTCAGGCGGCGTGTAATCCGGTCCAGGCCACGAGCGCGTGACGGACGCCGCGAGTCACCGGAATGACATGGTGAAGCGCGCGCGACGGGAAGATGGTCGCATGCCCCTGCCCCGGCGCCCGCTCCGGCATCATCCGCAGCGGCATGATCTCCAGAAGCCCTCCTTCATATGCCGCCGGGTCGCTGAGCTCGATCGAGGCGGACAAGCGCCGCCGCTCGTGAAGATCGTGGCCGGCATCGGAATGCCACAGCTGGAAATGGTCTCCGGCCCCGTAGCGCACCACCTGCACGGGCTCGCTCACGGCATCGACCGGCATCCCGAGCGAGTCGCCGGCATCCGCGAACAAGGCGTCGAGCCGGTCGAACAGCCACAAGCTTTCCGGATCCCGCTCGATCGACGTCGTCGTCGCCCGCCGCTGCGCGGGATCGACCGTCTCGCCGTCATATCCGGTGACCGGCGCCGCGCGGCCGCCTCGAGCCGCTGCGAGCGCCAGGACGGCCGCGCATTCGGCCCGGCTGAACGCGTCGGCGCGCTCATAAATGCCCCGCGTCACTTCACCCTCCGGGCAAGGCGCACTATAGGGCTCCCGTCCGGACGTGGTCGCAGCTGAGGGAGCGGCGGGCCCCGTTCGCACGTGGAGATACAAGGCACATGAAGGCTGCGAACATCCTCGCCACGATCGGCAACACCCCGCATATCCGAGTCAACCGACTGTTCGGTGATGCCGAAGTCTGGATCAAGTCGGAGCGCTCCAATCCGGGCGCATCGGTCAAGGACCGGATCGCCCTCGCCATGGTCGAGGATGCCGAGGCGACCGGCAAGCTGAAGCCCGGCGGGGTGATCATCGAGCCGACCAGCGGCAATACCGGCATCGGCCTCGCGATGGTTGCAGCCGTGAAGGGCTACAAGCTGATCCTGGTCATGCCGGAGAGCATGAGCATCGAGCGCCGTCGGCTGATGCTCGCTTATGGCGCGACCTTCGACCTCACGCCGAAGGAGAAAGGCATGAAGGGCGCCATCGCCCGCGCCCAGGAGCTGGTCGAGCAGACTCCGAACGGCTGGATGCCGCAGCAATTCGAGAATCCGGCCAACCTCGAGGTCCACCGCCGCACCACTGCGCGCGAGATCCTCGAGGACTTCCGCGACTCGCCGATCGACGTGCTGATCACCGGCGTGGGCACAGGCGGTCACATCGGCGCCTGCGCCGAGGTCCTGAAGAAGGAATGGCCGAACCTCCAGGTCTTCGCGGTCGAGCCGACCCTTTCGGCGGTGATTTCCGGCGGGCAGCCGGGACCGCACCCGATCCAGGGCATCGGCGCCGGCTTCATCCCGGCGATCCTGAACGTGGCGCTGCTCGACGGCACCATCCAGGTGACTCCCGACGACGCCAAGAACATGGCCCGACGCGCCGCGCGCGAGGAAGGCATGCTGGTCGGCATCAGCTCCGGAGCGACCCTCGCCGCGATCCGCCAGAAGCTCGCCGAGATCGGCGCCGGCAAGCGCATCCTCGGCTTCAACTACGACACCGGCGAGCGCTATCTGTCGGTGCCGGACTTCCTTCCGGAGTAAGGGCGCAACCGCGAAAGCGGCTACCGTCACCGGGCAGCTTGGCATAGGCTCGACTGCGGGGAGTCCGCACCATGATCTATCGCGAGATCCTGCTGCCCGAAACGGTGCGCCGTGCAGCCTTCTGCGGGTGGCAGTTCGTGATGGAGCCGGGTGACCCGTCGCCGGTCCAGCACAGCATCCCGCCCGACGGGACGACGAACCTCGTCCTGGTGCGCTCGCCTGACGGCGCCTTCCATTCGAGCTTCGTGGGGCCCAGCGTCACGTCCAGCATGGTGCCGGCCACGCAGGGCTGGCAGTATGGCGGGCTCAAGCTGAGGCCAGAAGCCACCCGCCAAGTGCTTGGCGAGCAACCGGCGACTGGTTCCTATCGCCAGCTTCCCCGTGGCGGCCCGCTCGAGCCCGTGTGGCGCGATATCGAGGCGTTGCATGCCGGCGGGACCGACTGGAGCGGAACCGTCATGTGCCTCGGCGGAGTCACGGGCGACGAGGCGGTCGCGGCCGCGGTCGACCTGCTGGTCGCGAGCGGCGGAAGCGTGCCGATCCCCGCCCTCGCCCGCAATGCGGCCTTGAGCGAGCGTCAGTTTCGCCGGCGATTCCAGGCGGCGACCGGCCTCGCCCCGAAATTCTATGCCGACGTCCAGCGCGTGCGCCGTGCCATCCTCTTGTCGCTCGACGATCCCGACTGGGCCGGAATCGCCGAGGAAGCCGGGTTCGCCGACCAGCCCCATCTCGTCCGTGACATCCGCGAGCGGTTCGGCGCGGCGCCGCGTCAGGTGCGCGGCTATCTCGGCGGTATCCGGCACGAATTGCTGTCGTTCGGCGATGTCCGTTTTGTTCAAGACCGGCCGGCACAGGCGGCATAATCTGGCGCCACGTTCATAGGGGAGAGGACTTTGCCATGCGCCTGATCGCCGTCTCATTGCTTGCAATGCTCGCCGCCCAGCCCGCCGCCGCCCAGCCCGCCGAAGGGGCCGCCACCGCCACCTACAGCGAGCATATGACGCCGCTTTCCGCCCTTGTCGGGGAATGGCGCGGCTCGGGCTGGATCCTCGGCCGGGACGGCGCGCGCACCAATTTCACGTCGCAGGAGAGCGTCACTCCGCGGCTCAGCGGCAATGCCCTGCTGGTCGAGGGGCGCCATCGCGGCCCGAACGGCGCCCTGGTCCACGACGCGATCGGTCTCGTCGTCTGGGACCAGCGCGCCGGCGGCTACCGGATGCGCACCCAGCTCGCCACCGGCATGGGCGGCGACTTCCCGCTCGAGGTGCGGCCAGGCGGCTTCACCTGGCGGATCGACACGCCCGGCGGCCAGGTCGAATATGTCGCCGAGTTCACCGCCGACAGCTGGGTCGAGCGCGGCCGCCAGATCGCCCCGGATGGCCGCACCACCGATTTCTTCGAGATGAATCTCCAGCGCGCACGCTAGGTTAACCCTCTTCTTGATCAGCCGGGCGGAACGCCGCGGACCGCGCCACGTTCACTTGCACAGGTTAAATTCCTAGCAGGTGCATCATGGACGAACGTGAGCGTGAAGTGGTCCGTGAGGAGCCGGTGGTAGAACGCAACCGCACCACCGTCATCAACACGGGCGAGCGGAGCGGCAGCGGCGGCCTCGTCGCCGCTTTGCTGCTGCTCGTTGTGCTGGCGGTGGTCGCCTTCCTCGTCTTCGGCGACGGCTTCGGCGGCAGCGACAAGACGGACATCAAGGTTGACGTCGAAGCCCCCGATGTGGACCTTCCCGACGTCGACCTGCCGGCACCGGGCAACCAGACGAAATAGTCTCAATTTCGCGGCATCGGCCGCCTGTAGCTGAGCGCTTCCGCGACGTGCACGCGTCCGACCGCCTCGCTCCCGGCGAGGTCGGCGATGGTCCGCGCGACTCGCATGACACGGTGGTAGCCGCGGGCCGTGAGCCGCATCGCCTCGGCGGCCTGGGCGAGCAGGCGGCGGCCAGGCTCGTCGGGCGTGGCCACGTCCTCGAGCAAGGCGCCGTCGGCTTCGGCATTGGTGCGTACGCCGTGGCTCTCGTAGCGCGCGGTCTGGACGTCGCGCGCGGCGGCGACTCGGGCCGCGACCTCGGCCGAGCCTTCGCTAGGCGGCGGAAGAACCAGGTCGGCGGCGGCGACTGCCTGGACCTCGACATGGAGATCAATCCGGTCGAGCAGAGGCCCCGAAACCTTGGCCTGGTAGTCCGCGGCGCAGCGCGGCGCCCGGCTGCAGGCGAGCGCGGCGTCACCGAGATGGCCACAGCGGCACGGGTTCATCGCCGCGACGAGCTGGACGCGCGCCGGGAAGGTCACGTGGGCGTTGGCTCGGGCGATCTGCACCGTGCCTGTCTCGAGCGGTTGGCGAAGGCTGTCGAGCACCGGGCGCTGGAATTCGGGCAGCTCGTCGAGGAACAGGACTCCGAGATGGGCGAGGCTGACCTCGCCCGGCCGTGCCTTGAGGCCGCCGCCGACGAGGGCCGCCATCGACGCGCTGTGGTGAGGCGCCCGGAACGGCCGCGCGCGGGTCAGTCGTCCACCCTCCAGCGTTCCGGCGACGCTTGCCACCATCGACACTTCCAGCGCCTCGGCCGGGGTCAGCTCGGGAAGAATTCCGGGCAGGCACGCGGCGAGCAGCGACTTGCCGGCCCCTGGCGGGCCGCTCATCAGCAAATTGTGGCCGCCGGCCGCGGCGATCTCGAGAGCGCGCTTGGCGGTCTCCTGCCCTTTCACCTGGCTGAGGCAAAGACCGTTGCGCCAAGGCGCGACCTCGCCGGCCTCGGGCGGGCTCAGCACCGCACCGCCGCGCAGATGGTTGAGCAGGGCGATGAGGTCGGGGGCCGCGACCACCTCGACCTCGCCCGCCCAGGCCGCTTCGGCGCCCTGGTCGGCGGGGCAGATCAGCCCGAGCTGGCGCGACGAGGCATGGAGCGCGGCGAGCAGCACGCCCGGCGTCGGCGCAATGCGGCCGTCGAGGCTCAGTTCGCCGATGGCGATATAGCCGGCCAGGGTCTCGACATCGACCGCACCCATCGCTGCGAGCAGGCCGAGCGCGATGGGCAGGTCGTAATGCGATCCTTCTTTGGGCAGGTCCGCGGGCGACAGGTTGACGGTGATGCGCTTGGGCGGGAGGGACAGGCCGATCGCGCTCAATGCGGCATGGACCCGCTCGCGCCCTTCCGTCGCGGCCTTGTCGGGCAGGCCGACGACCAGGAATTTGGGGAGACCGGGCGCGACCTGGACCTGGACCTCGACGGCGCGCGCCTCCAGGCCAAGGAACGCGACCGTGCCCACATGCGCGACCATGTGCCCCCTCGCCCTTCCGTTTCGGCACCGTTCTGGAGCGAAGTGGTTGATATGTCCACAGACTCGTTCCGCGATTGCAGCCACCCCCTCCTCTCCCCACATGCCCCGTGATGGAGAGGGACAAGGAGACCGGAATCCCGCTGACCAGGCGCCAAGGCAGCTCGGCGTGGCTCCGGCCAGTGCTGTTCTGGATGGGCGTGCTGCTGGTGATCGTCTCGCCCCTAGTGGGGGTGATCCCGGGCCCGGGCGGAGTCGTCTTCTTCGCGGCGGGGGCCGGCCTGATGCTCAAGAACAGCCGCTGGGCGAAGCGGCAATATGCCCGCTTCAAGCGCCGCCACCCCAATAAGGGCGCCTGGGCCGACTGGAGCCTGCGCCGCCCGAGCCAGCGCCGCCGCGCCGAGCGCGACAAGGCGACGGCAGCGGCGGTCGAACCCACGCAGGATCGTTGACTTGGCCGCCGGCTTTGCCTATGGGCACCCGGCACATGGCCGCCTCCGGGGCGGCTGTTTTGTTTCAGATCATCTTATTCAATTTTCCAGTTTAGAGGGCATGAGCGATGAAGCGCACCTTCCAGCCGAGCAATCTCGTTCGGGCGCGCCGGCACGGTTTCCGGTCCCGCATGGCGACGGTGGGCGGCCGCAAGGTCCTGAACGCGCGCCGCGCGCGCGGCCGCAAGAAGCTGTCGGCCTAAAGGTCGGGACGGCGCGAGCCAGGGAGGACCTGGGGCGCGTTACGCGGCGGGCGGACTATCTCGCCGCCAACAATGGGCTGCGGGCGCCGATGCCGGGATTCGTCCTGCTGGTGCGGCCCCGCGGCGACGGCGATCCTCTCAAGCGAATCGGCATAACCGTCTCCGGCAAGGTCGGCGGCGCGGTGGTGCGCAACCGCATGAAGCGCCGCCTCCGCGAGCTCGCCCGCAAGGTTCTTTCCGAAGCGGGCATCGCCGGCGCCGACCATATCCTGATCGGCCGCCCGAGCGGCATCGAGCGCGATTATGGCCTGCTTGAATCGGAATTCCGCAAGGCGCTCTCGAAACTGGCCGCACGCGCCCGTGAGAGGTCGGAGCCATGATCGCCAGGCTCCTCATCCTGATTGCCCGCGGCTGGCAGCTCGGCCCGTCGCGGGTGCTGCCGCCGTCATGCCGTTACCAGCCCTCCTGCTCGGCCTATGCAATCACCGCACTAGGGCGCTATGGGGCGCTCAAGGGGAGCTGGCTTGCCGCCAAGCGCCTCGCGCGCTGTCATCCCTGGGGCGGCTCCGGACCGGATCCGGTGCCATGACCCTTCTTTCCGCCGAGGACGCCTGAGTGACCGATAACAAGAACCTGATCGCTGCGATCGCCCTGTCGGTGCTCGTGCTGTTGGGCTGGAGCCTGCTCTCCGAGCGCTTCTTTCCGACCGCTCAGCAGCCCTCGACCACGGTCGAGGACGGCCGCGTGGTGCCCCAGCAACAGCCGGCGAGCCTTCCAACCGGCACGCCGGAGACTCCGCGCACGATCCGCGACCGCGCCCAGGTGCTTCGCGAAACCCCTCGCGTCGCCATCGAGACTCCGAGCCTGCGCGGTTCGATCAACCTCCGCGGCGCACGCATCGACGACCTCGTCCTCATCCGCCACACCGAGACGATCGCCGCGGATTCGGCGCCGGTCCGACTCTATTCGCCGGAAGGCACCGAACACGCTTATTTCGCCCATTTCGGCTGGCAGGGTCAGGATGTCCGCGTTCCGGACCAGACCACCTTGTGGCAGGCGAGCGGCCAGCGCCTGACCCCGACCACTCCAATTACCCTGAGCTGGGACAATGGCGCCGGCCAGCGCTTCGAGATCCGCCTCAGCGTCGACGACAATTACCTCTTCACCGCCGAGCAGCACGTCATCAACGCCGTCGACTCGGCGCCGGTCGCGGTGAGCCCGTTCCAGCTCGTCAACCGAATCGGCGCATCCTCCGATCCGGACAGCTGGACCATGCATGTCGGCCCGGTCGGCGTGTTCAACGGCGCTGCCGATTACGAGAACAATTATCCCGATCTCGTCCAGGACGGGCAGCGGCGCTTCTCGACCACCGGCGGCTGGGTTGGCTTCTCCGACAAATATTGGCTGTCGGCGATCATTCCCGCCCAGAATCTCTCGGTCGACGCCGGCTTCCGCTACTTCGGCAATATCGACAGCTTCCAGGCCGACGTCGCCGGGCAAGCCGCCGTGGTCGCGGCCGGCCGCGGCCGCTTCGTCACCAGCCACCTGTTCGCCGGCGCCAAGGAAGTGCAGGTTCTGGAGGCCTATCAGGACCAGCTCGGGACGGCGCTCGACAAGGCGATCGACTGGGGCTGGTTCGAATGGTTCATGCGGCCGATCTTCGGCCTGCTGCTGTGGCTGTTCGGGATCATCGGCAATTTCGGCTGGGCGATCATCGCCCTGGTCGTGATCGTCCGCCTCATCCTGTTCCCGATCGCCCAGAAGCAGTTCCAGTCGTTCGGCAAGATGCGGGCGCTCCAGCCCAAGATCCAGGCGCTCCAGGAGCGCCACAAGGACGACAAGCCCAAGCTCCAGGAGGAGATGCTTCGCCTCTACCGCGAGGAGAAGGTCAATCCTGCGGCCGGCTGCCTTCCGATCCTCCTCCAGATTCCGATCTTCTACGCGCTCTACAAGGTGCTGATCGTCGCGGTCGAGATGCGCCACCAGCCGTGGGAGCTGTGGATCAAGGACCTCTCCGCGCCGGACCCGCTCACGCCGGTCAACCTGTTCGGCTTCCTGCCGTTCACGCCGCCGAGCTTCCTGCTCATCGGAATCCTGCCGATCCTGGTCGGCGTCACCATGTGGTTCCAGCAGAAGCTCAACCCGCCGATGCCGGATCCCGTGCAGCGCCAGATCTTCGGCCTGATGCCGTGGATCCTGATGGTGGTGATGGCGCCGTTCGCGGCCGGGCTGCAGCTCTATTGGGCGACCAACAACATCCTGTCGATCGCCCAGCAGCAATGGCTCTATTTCCGCCATCCCGAGATGCGGATGAAGCCTGCCGCCCCCGGCACGCCGCCGTCGCCGAGCCCGGCCCCGGCCGGTCCGACGCTGGCCAAGGAAAGCGGCGCGCCGCGCGGACGGCGCAAGCCGAAGGCGCGGTGAGCGAGGACGAACAGCAAGAGGCGCTCGCGCGCGAGGCGCGGCGCCTCTTTTCCGGGCCGATCGCGTTCCTGAAGTCGGCGCCGGAGCTGAAGTTCCTGCCCGATCCGGCGCTTCCGGAGATCGCCTTCGCCGGCCGCTCGAACGTCGGCAAGTCGTCGCTGATCAACCGGCTCACCAACCGGTCGGGCCTCGCGCGCACCTCGAACACGCCGGGGCGCACGCAGGAACTGAACTTCTTCGATGTCGGCGCCCCGCCGGTGCTTCGGCTCGTCGACATGCCCGGCTACGGCTTCGCCAAGGCGCCCAAGGACGTCGCGCGGCGCTGGCGCTACCTGGTCAACGACTATCTGCGCGGCCGCCAGGTGCTGAAGCGGGCGCTGCTGCTGATCGACAGCCGCCACGGCATCAAGGAGATCGACCGCGAGATCATCGAGATGCTCGACACCGCGGCGGTCAGCTACCGGATCGTCCTCACCAAGGCGGACAAGGTCAAGGCGACCGAGCTCGCCGCCGTCCAGGCCGCGACCGAGGCCGAGGCGCGCAAGCACGGCGCCGCCCACCCCGAGGTCATCGCCACGTCGAGCGAAGGCGGAATGGGCATGGAGCGCCTCCGCGAAGCGGTCGTCGAAGCCGCCTTCGCCTGATCGGCCGCGACGGGAACGTCGCCTTGCCTCTTGCGTCATTCCTGCGAAAGCGGGAATCCAGCTGCCTTCATCGACCGGCAACAAGCGTGGATTCCCGCCTGCACGGGAATGACAAGAGAGGAAGCGAGTGCTCAAGCTCATCATCGGCAACAAGGCTTATTCCTCCTGGTCGCTGCGCGGCTGGCTGGCGGTCAAGCAATCGGGGCTGCCGTTCGAGGAGATCACCGTCCCGATGTTCGACGAGGAATGGGACCGGCGCCGCGAGGGCGACGAGTTCGCGCCGTCGGGCGGCAAGGTGCCGATCCTGTGGGACGACCAGGCGGTGATCTGGGACAGTCTGGCGATCATCGAATGGCTCGCCGACAAGACCGATCGCGCGCGCTACTGGCCCGAAGATCCCGAGGCGCGCGGAATGGCCATGTCGATGGCCGCCGAGATGCATTCGAGCTTCCCGAATCTGCGCCGCGAATACCCGATGAATGTGCGCAAGGTCTTCCCCGCCAAGGCGATCAGCGAAGGCACCAAGGCCGAGATCAGCCGTCTCATGGAGCTATGGGCGCAGGCGCGCGCCCGCCATGGCAGCGGCGGCCCCTATCTGTTCGGCACGTTCGGCGCCGCCGACATCATGTTCGCCCCGGTGGTGACCCGCTTCGTCACCCATTCGATCCAGGTGCCCAATTTCGCCCAGGCCTATGTCGCGGCGATCCTCAACCACCCCTGGCTCGACGACTGGATCCACGCGGCCCAGGAAGAGCCCTGGGTGATCGAGAATTACGAGCAGCCGGCGGCGTAAAAATCCTCCCTGTGAAGCGCAGCTTCATGGGGAGGGGGACCGCTCGCGAAGCGAGTGGTGGAGGGGCCATTCGGGCCTCCCGCGACAGCCCCTCCACCATCTGCTGGCGCAGATGGTCCCCCTCCCCATCCCCGCTTGCGCGGGGACAGGGAGGAACTCAGCCGAACTCCGAACCATCCTTGCGCGTGTAGCGCTGCGTCGGACCGTCGAGGTGCAGGTCGATATCCGGATAGTGGCAGTCGCTCGCCGCCGGCTTGCCGATCGCGACGAAGGTGCAGGGGCGCTCGCTGCGGTTGACGAGATGATGGCCGTTGGCGACGCCCTTGGGAAAGGCCGCGCAGTCGCCGGGGCGCATGATCGTCTCGCCGTCATCCTCGATCAGCACCGCCTCGCCGTCGAGCATCACGACGAACTCGTCCTCGCCCTCGTGCCAATGCCGCTGGCTGGAGATACCGCCCGGCTCCAGGACGACATGGCTGACTCCGAAATCGGTTAGGCCCGCGGCGGAGGCGAGACGGCGGTAATGGCGCTTGTCCATCGGCGCGTTGAACGGCGGCGGATAGCCGGTGCGGTTGACCTGCTCGATGGAATCGAGATCGAGTTTCGGCATCCTATCCTCCCCATCCGCTCAGGCTGAGCTTGTCGAAGCCCTGCCCTTCCTTCTCCGTAAGAAGAAGGACAGCCCTTTGGCCAGAGGCCAAAGTTTATCCTGAGCGACGCCGACAGGCGGCGTCGAAGGGACAAGCTCAGGGCGAGCGGGTGGTGGAATATGGAGTCCAATCCCGTAGAGACATGCGCATGACCATCGATCCCATCGACCTCGCCTGCCGGCTCATCGCCTGCCCCAGCGTCACCCCGCGCGAGGCGGGCTCGCTCACCGTGCTCGGCGAGGCGCTCGAGGAACTGGGCTTCACCGTCCACCGCTTCCTGTCCGGAAGCCTGCCGGACGGACCGGTCGAGAACATGGTCGCGATCCGCGGCTCCGGCGGGCCGCATTTCGGCTTCGCCGGCCATGTCGACGTGGTGCCGCCCGGCGAAGGCTGGCGCACCGACCCGTTCACTCCGGTCATCGAGGGCGGCCTTCTCTACGGCCGCGGCGCCGTGGACATGAAGAGCTCGATCGCCGCCTTCGTCTCCGCCTGCGCCGACGTGCCCGAGCATGGTGGCACGCTGAGCCTACTCATCACCGGCGACGAGGAAGGGCCGGCGCGCTACGGCACCCGCTCGATCATGGAGTGGATGGCCGAGCGCGACATCCGCCCCGACATGATCCTGATCGGCGAGCCGACATCGGAGGACCGCCTCGGCGACATCGTCAAGATCGGCCGCCGCGGCTCGGTCAACATGTGGATCACGGTGCCGGGCGTTCAGGGCCACGTCGCCTACCCCCACCGCGCCGACAATCCGGTGCCCAAGCTCGCCCGCGTGGTGAGCGCATTGGACGCGCTCCATCTCGACGACGGCAACGAGCGCTTCCAGCCGTCCAACCTCGAGATCACCGACGTGCGCACCAGCAATGGCGCGACCAACGTCATTGCCGGCAGCGCGACGATCCAGCTCAACATTCGCTTCAACAACCTTCAGCGCGGCGAGGACCTGGTCGAGCTGGTGCGGCGCACTGCGGAGGAGGCCGCGCCCGGCTCGACGGTCGAGGCGAAGATTTCGGGCGAGGCGTTCCTGACCCCGCCCGGGCCGATTTACGACATCGTCACCGAGGCGATCCGCGAGGAAACGGGAGTCGAGCCGCGGCTGTCGACCCATGGCGGCACGTCGGACGGACGCTTCCTGATCGCGCTCTGCCCGGTCATCGACTTCGGCCTGCCCAACGGCACGATGCACAAGCTCGACGAGGCGGCGTCCGTCGACGACATCCACGCCCTCCAGCGCATCTACGCGCGGGTGATCAGGAAGGCGCTGACCTAACCGTCACCCCGGACTTGATCCGGGATCCACCTTCTTCAAGGCGGCGGAAAGCAGGTGGATGCCGGATCAAGTCCGGCATGACGAACCTAGGCGTTCCTATAGCGCCACAGCAGCAAAGGCCGCGCCAGCACCAGCCCGGCGAGGAAACCGCCGATATGCGCCCCGACCGCGAGCAGGATTCCCGGACCGGTGCGGAACACGATGCCCATCACGATCTGAAGCCCGACCCAGGCCGCCATCAGCCACAAGGCGTTCAGCCACAAAGCCAGCGCCGGATTGGCGACGCGCACACGGTTCTTGCCGAACAGCATCGCATAAGCCCCGATCACCGCGGAGATGGCGCCGCTCGCGCCCACCATCGGTGCGATTTCGTTCGGGCCCATCAGATAATGGCCTGCAGCGGCGAGATAGGCGCCGGCGACGTAGAGGATGATCAGGTTCACCGGTCCCACCGCCCCTTCCACCGCGCGGCCGCAGAAGAGGAAGATCAGCAGGTTGAAAGCGAGATGCCAGATACCGGCATGGAGCAGCGCCGCGGTCAGCGGAGTGAGGACGAACGGCACCCGCGCGAAGCCGAGATCGGTCCCGAGCGCGGCGGGCACGAAGGCGCCCATCGGGATCGCCCACATCTCCAGCTGGAAGGTGCTGACGATCAGATAGACGAAAGCGGTCACGCAGGCGATCGCGACCGTGGCCTGCGCCGTGTGCCAGCTATCGGGAGTCCGCATCTGGGGGCTCCGTGTCCCCTACCCGCTTATTTGAACTCGATCTTGGCGATCTCGAAATAGCGGTCGCCGGACGGCGCCGAAAATTCGACCTCGTCGCCGACCGAGCGGCCGATGAGGGCGCGGCCGAGCGGCGAATTGTAGCTGATCCGGCCGTCCTTGGCGTCCGCCTCGGTCTCGCCGACGATCTGATAGACGATCTTCTTGTCGTTCTCGTCGAGCAGGTGGACGGTGGCGCCGAACACGACCTTGTCGCCGGACAAGGTCGCGGGGTCGATCACCATCGCCCGGCTCAGCCGGTCCTCGATGTCCGCGATCTGGGACTCGATCTGGCCCTGCCGCTCCTTGGCGGCGTGATATTCGGCATTCTCGGAAAGGTCGCCATGCGCGCGCGCTTCCTCGATCGCGTCGATCACCTGGGGACGCTCGACGGTTTTCAGCTGCCGAACCTGGAGCTGGAGCTTCTCATAGCCCTCCGCCAGCATCGGCATCTTCTCGACCGTGGCCATCAAACCTGCCTTTCATCATCAACAACTTGCCGTAGCGAGCCGCAATCAGCGATCCCGTTACGTAGGTTAAGCTGTGGGAAGTCGTTTCGCTTCAGGACTTGGAATAATAGTCCTGAAGGGAGCGGACTTCAAGGCGGTGCTCCCTCAAGGCCGCGATCGCCTTGACCACGGCCGAGCTCGACGCCGCGGTCGTGAAGTAGGGCACCTTGTGCTGAACCGCCGAGGCTCGGATCGACTGGGAGTCCTTGTGGCTTTGCCAGCCTTCGGTGGTGTTGAACACCAGGTCGATCTCGCCGTCCTTGATCTTGTCGACGATGTGCGGCCGGCCCTGCGCGACCTTGTTGACCCGGTCGACCTCCAGCCCCTCTTCGGCGAGGTGGTCGGCGGTGCCCCCGGTCGCGACGACGCGGAAGCCGAGCCGCAGCATGGCGCGGACGATCGCGGTCGCGACCGGCTTGTCGCCGTCCTTCACCGACACGAACACGGTCCCGTCCCTCGGCAGCTCGACGCCCGATCCCTGCTGAGACTTGAGGAAGGCGCGGGCGAAATCCGCATCGATCCCCATCACTTCGCCGGTGGACTTCATCTCCGGCGACAAGGCCGGGTCGGTGCCCGGGAAGCGGGCGAACGGGAACACCGCTTCCTTGACCGCGATGTGCGCAATGGCGCGGTCGATCGGGCCGAAGCCGGCCAGCTTCTCGCCCGCCATCACCCGGGCGGCGATCTTGGCGACCGGCACCCCGATCGCCTTGGCGACGAACGGCACGGTGCGGCTGGCGCGCGGATTGACCTCGATGAGATAGACCCGCCCGTCCTTGACCGCGAACTGGGCGTTCATCAGCCCCTTCACGCCGAGCGCCAGCGCGAGCTCGCGCGCCTGCCGCTCGATCTCGGCGACGATGTCGGCCTCCAGGCTGTAGGGCGGAAGCGAGCAGGCGCTGTCGCCCGAATGGACCCCCGCCTCCTCGATATGCTGCATCACGCCGGCGATGACGACGTCGCTGCCGTCGCACAAGGCGTCGACGTCGACCTCGATCGCGTCGCGCAGATATTGGTCGATCAGCACCGGGCTGTCGCCGCTGACCTTCACCGCATTATGGATATAATGGTCGAGCTGGTCGGGCCCGTCGACGATCTCCATCGCCCGTCCGCCGAGCACGTAGCTCGGCCGGGTCAGCACCGGGTAGCCGATCCGCTCGGCCACCGCGAGCGCCTCCTCGCGGCTTCGGGCGATGCCGTTGGCGGGCTGGCGGAGATGAAGCTTGTCGACCAGGTTGGCGAAGCGCTCGCGGTCCTCGGCGAGGTCGATCGCGTCGGGCTGGGTGCCGAGGATCGGAACGCCCGCCGCGTCGAGCGCCTGGGCCAGCTTGAGCGGAGTCTGCCCGCCCAACTGGACGATGACTCCATGGAGCGTCCCGTTCGACCGCTCGGTCTCGACGATCTCCAGCACGTCCTCGGCGGTCAGCGGCTCGAAATAGAGGCGGTCGGACGTGTCGTAATCGGTGCTCACCGTCTCCGGATTGCAGTTGATCATCACCGTCTCGTAGCCGGCCTCCTTGAGCGCGTAGCAGGCGTGGACGCAGCAATAATCGAACTCGATGCCCTGGCCGATGCGGTTCGGCCCGCCGCCGAGGATGATGACCTTGTTCGCATCCGACGGCGCGCTCTCGTCCTCGGCCTCGCCGAAGCTCGGCGCCTCGTAGGTCGAGTACATATAGGGCGTGTTCGCCTCGAACTCGCCGGCGCAGGTGTCGATGCGCTTGAAGACCGGGCGAACGCCGAGGCGATGGCGCAGCGCCCTCACCTCCTGCTCGGTGGTGGCGCCGATCATCGCGCGAACGGTTTCGTGGATGAGGCCGGAGCGGGCGAGCGCGGCATCGCCCTTGAGGTGGAGGCCGCGCACCGCGAGCTCGGCGAGGCGCTTGTCCGAAAAGCCCATCGCCTTCAGCCGCCGAAGCCCCTGAGCGTCCTGCGGCAGGCCGTCGCTGCACACCTCGTCCTCGGCGTCGACGATCTCCTTCAAGCGCTCGACGAACCAGGGATCATATTTGGTGACCGCATGAATCTCGGCCGGGGTGAAACCCTCGCGCAGCGCCTGCGCCGCGACCAGGAGCCGATCCGGAGTCGGCCGCGCCAGAGCGATCTCGATCTCCGCCGGTGACGCGCCCTTGAGCTCCGTCACCTCGTCGAGGCCGGTAAGGCCGGTTTCGAGGCCGCGGAGCGCCTTCTGAAGGCTCTCGTGGAACGAGCGGCCTATCGCCATCACCTCGCCGACCGACTTCATCGCCGTCGTCAGCAGCGCCTCGCTGTCGCGGAACTTCTCGAAGGCGAAACGCGGGATCTTGGTGACGACATAGTCGATCGACGGCTCGAAGCTCGCCGGAGTGACCCCGGTGATGTCGTTCTGGATCTCGTCGAGCGTGTAGCCGACCGCCAGCTTGGCCGCGACCTTGGCGATCGGAAAGCCGGTCGCCTTCGACGCCAGCGCCGAGGAGCGCGACACGCGCGGGTTCATCTCGATGACGACCAGGCGCCCGTCCTTGGGATTGACGGCGAACTGGACGTTCGATCCGCCCGTCTCGACGCCGATCTCGCGAAGCACCGCGATGCTCGCGTTGCGCATGACCTGATATTCCTTGTCGGTCAGGGTCAGCGCGGGAGCGACGGTGATGGAATCGCCGGTATGGACGCCCATCGGATCGATATTCTCGATCGAGCAGACGATGATGGCGTTGTCCGCGCGGTCGCGGACCACCTCCATCTCATATTCCTTCCAGCCGAGCAGGCTCTCCTCGATCAGCACCTCGTTGGTCGGCGACGCGTCGAGCCCGCCCGTCACGATCGCGACAAACTCCTCGCGGTTGTAGGCGACCCCGCCCCCGGTGCCGCCGAGCGTGAAGCTCGGCCGGATGATCGCCGGCAGCCCGACCTTGTCGAGCGCCGCGATGGCGTCATCCAGGCTGTGAGCGATCGCCGAGCGCGCGCTTTCCAGCCCGATCCGGGTCATCGCGTCCTTGAACTTCAGCCGGTCCTCGGCCTTGTCGATCGCCTCCGCGTCGGCGCCGATCAGCTGCACGCCCAGCCGCTCCAGCGTCCCGTCCTTGGCGAGCGCGAGCGCGGTGTTGAGCGCGGTCTGGCCGCCCATCGTCGGGAGGACCGCGTCGGGCCGCTCCTTCTCGATGATCCGGGCGACATATTCCGGAGTGATCGGCTCGACATAGGTCGCGTCGGCCAGCTCCGGATCGGTCATGATCGTCGCCGGGTTCGAATTGACCAGGATGATCCGATAGCCCTCGGCCTTCAGCGTCTTGGCCGCCTGGGTGCCCGAATAATCGAACTCCGCCGCCTGGCCGATGACGATCGGGCCTGCGCCGATGATGAGGATGGAGGAAATGTCGGTACGCTTGGGCATCAGGGTACTCGTTCAACCCCTTCGATAATGACGACGTGAAGGCTTCGGCGGCGCGCCCAGCGCTGGACGCACTCCCGCTGGGCCTGGGGCGGATTGGGCGTGATGAAGAACAGCAGCCGCGGCTCTTCCTCCTCCTGCGCCAACTCGCCCAACTCGAGGCCGCACGCGCGGCCAGCCGCGGCCAGCTCGTCGCTGGAATACATGCGGGTCGGAGTCACGCAGGCACTGAGCCCGATCACAGCGCAGAGAGCGACCGGAAATCTCATCGGCTGAGGCCCAAAGTGTTTTCGACACGTTCTGGCGGGGCTCCGCTTGGTCCGGCAATGCCGACCACCACTCCGCGCCGGTTTGACTCCGTGCGCAGACAGTCGCGCTTCCGCGCGCCGTCAGGTTCGTCTGCCCATATGTTGACGACAAGGTGCTCATCCCCTGGAACTTGAGGACGCACATCCCTCGTCACGAAACCGCAAGCCTGCATCATCTCTTCGACCTGCTCAGCGCTGGCGCTCGGGCCAAGCGCCGCCATCGGGAGACCATCACACCCCGCAACCGCGACGACGAGCATCAAAGTGACAAGCTTCTGGGTCACCGGCCTCTAATTCGCCCGACGAATTTTCCGAACAGATACTGGCTATCCTGCGGGCCGGGGCTCGCCTCCGGGTGGTACTGCACGCTGAATGCCGGCTGGTCGGTCAGCTCGAGCCCGCAATTGCTGCCGTCGAACAGGCTGACATGGGTCTCGCGGGCATTGGCCGGCAGGCTGTCGCTCTCGACCGCGAAGCCGTGGTTCATGCTGGTGATCTCGACGCGGCCGTCGGCGAGGCGCTTGACCGGGTGGTTCGCGCCGCGATGGCCCTGGTGCATCTTGGTCGTCCGGCCCCCGACCGCGAGGGCGAGCAGCTGGTGGCCGAGGCAGATGCCGAACAGCGGCTTTTTCGTCTCCAGCATCCGGCGGATGACCGGAAGCGCATATTCGCCGGTCGCGGCCGGGTCGCCCGGACCGTTCGAGAGGAAGAAGCCGTCGGGCTTGTGCGCCATCACCTCGTCGAACGTCGCGGTCGCCGGAAGCACGGTCACCCGGGCGCCCGCGTCGCGCAAATTGCGGAAGATGTTGCGCTTGGAGCCGTAGTCGATCGCGACGACGTGGGGCTCGCCCTTCTCGCCGGCGTCCCACTCCTCGTCGGCGCCATAACCCTCGCCGAGGTCCCAGCGGCGCCCGGTCCAGCGGTACATCTGCCGGCAGGAAACCTCCTTGGCGAGGTCCATGCCCTCGAGCCCCGGCCAGTTCTGCGCCTCGGCGATCAGCGCGTCGATGTCGAAGCGACCCTCGGCACTGTGCGCGATCACCGCATTCGGAGCGCCCGACTGGCGGATCCGCCGGGTCAGCGCCCGCGTGTCGACACCGGAAATGCCGATGCGGCCGTTGCTCCTCATCCAGAAGTCGAAACCCTGGATCGCCCGGAAATTGCTCGGCTCGGTGACGTCCTCACGGACCACGCAGCCCAGCGCCCAGGGATTGTCGGCCTCCAGATCCTCATGGTTGGCGCCGACATTGCCGATATGCGGGAAGGTGAAGGTGACGATCTGCCTGGCGTAGGAAGGATCGGTCATCACCTCCTGGTAGCCGGTCATCGCGGTGTTGAAGCACAGCTCGCCGACCGCTTGCCCTTCCGCCCCGAAACCCCTTCCCCAAATCACGTTTCCGTCGGCCAGGACCAATACGCCCGTCGCCCGGTTCGGCGCAGGCGTGATGTTGGCGTCGGCCATGGTGGCGGGCACTCCGTTCGAGAATCTGGCGATGTCGCTAAGCCCCAGCGGCTAGAGACGCGGGCGCATGAGGTCAATCCTGTTAAACCTCGCCGGGCCGCCCTATGTTGGCCGTTTCCCAAAGCCACGGACGAACAGGTCATGATTCGCGACGAGATCAAGGCGGCGCTGGTGAGCGCCATGAAGAGCGGCGACAAGCCGCGGGTGGGGACGATCCGCCTGATCCAGTCGGCGCTCAAGAATCGCGACATCGAGCTGCGCGGCAAGGAGCCCGGCGACGACGACGTCCTGGTCACCGACGTCCTCCAGAAGATGATCAAGCAGCGCCGCGAATCCATCGACATGTATAGGAAGGGCGGCCGCGAGGAGCTCGCCGACGCCGAGGCCGCCGAGATCGCGGTGATCGAGGGCTTCCTGCCGGCGCAGATGAGCGACGACGAACTCGGCGCCGCGATCGACGCCATCGTCGCCGAGACCGGAGCCGCCTCGATCAAGGACATGGGCAAGGTCATGGCCGCCCTCAAGGAGCGCCACGCCGGCCAGATCGACATGGCCAAGGCCGGCGCGATGGTCCGCGGAAAGCTGGGGGCGTAGCGTAAGAAACTCCCCTCCCGCTTGCGGGAGGGGCTGGGGGTGGGGGTACGAAGCCTCGATGACTCGCTTTCGCGACCGGCCCACGCTCAAAATCCGGAAGCTCCGCAACAACGCGACTGACGCCGAAAAAAGGCTCTGGACCCACCTCAGCCGGCGCCGGCTCAATGGTTTCAAATTCAGCACGCAAATGCCTGTCGGTCCCTACATCTGCGACTTCATGTGCCGCGAGGCCAAGCTGGTTGTGGAGCACGACGGCGGCCAGCATGATGAGCGCGCCGGCTATGATGCGGCCAGGACGGAATATATCGAGGCGAGCGGCTACCGGCTGATCCGCTTCTGGAACACGGACGTGCTTTCGAACATCGATTATGTGCTGACGGCGATTGGTGAGGCGTTGGGTACACCCCCACCCCCAGCCCCTCCCGCAAGCGGGAGGGGAGTTAGGCCGTGACCCTCTCCCCCGCCTTTCTCGACGAATTGCGCGCCCGCACGCCGCTCTCGGGACTCATTGGCAAGTCCGTGAAGCTCACCAAGGCCGGGCGCGAGTACAAGGCGTGCTGCCCGTTCCACAACGAGAAGACGCCGAGCTTCTACGTCAATGACGAGAAGGGCTTCTATCACTGCTTCGGCTGCCAGGCGCATGGCGACGCAATCCGCTTCCTGACCGACGCCAAGGGCCTGCCCTTCATGGACGCGGTCAAGGAGCTCGCCCAGGCGGCCGGCATGGACATGCCGGCGCCCGACCCACAGGCGCGCGAACGGGCCGAGCGCGCCGCCACCCTCCACGACGCGGTCGAGGCGGCGCAGCGCTTCTTCGAGGAGCAATTGGGCGGCCTCGAGGGCGCGGAAGCCCGCGCCTACCTGCAGAAGCGCGGCATCACCGACGAAACCCGACGCCGCTTCGGCTTCGGCTACGCGCCCGATTCGCGCGGCAAGCTCAAGACGGCGCTCAAGCAGTTCGGCAACGACAAGCTGGTCGAGGCCGGCCTCCTCGTCGCTCCGGACGATAATCGAGAGCCCTATGACCGCTTCCGCGGCCGCCTCACCTTCCCGATCCGCGACCGCCGCGGCCGGGTCATCGCGTTCAGCGCCCGAATCCTCGGCTCCGGCGAGCCCAAATATCTCAACAGCCCCGAGACGCCGATCTTCGACAAGGGCCGAACCCTGTTCAACATCGACCGCGCCGCCGCGGCCGCGCGCCAAGCAGGCCGGGTGATCGTCGTCGAGGGCCAGATGGACGCGATCGCGCTCGACCAGGCCGGCATCGCCGAGACGGTCGCGCCGCTCGGCACCGCCCTCACCGAGATGCAGCTCGCTTTGCTGTGGCAGATGGCCCCCTCGCCGATCCTCTGCTTCGACGGCGATGCCGCGGGCCAGAAGGCCGCGGTCCGCGGGGCCCTGCGCGCCCTTCCCCACCTCGCCCCGGGCCGCTCGCTCGCCTTCGCCACCCTGCCCGCCGGCCAGGATCCTGACGATCTTATTCGCGCCCAGGGCCGCGGCGCCTTCGAGCAGCTGCTCGCCAGTCCCGAACCCCTGGTCGACCGCCTGTGGCGCCACGAGCGCGAGGCGGAGCCGCTGACCACGCCCGAGCAACGGGCCGGCCTCAAGCGCCGCCTCCTCGACCACAGCTCCGCGATCGGCGACCCCGACGTGCGCGACCAGTATCGCGCCGAGCTGCTGCGCCGCTTCGACGACGTCACCCGCCCGCCGCGCCGCGAGTTTCAGCCCTTCAACCGCGGCCAGGGCGCCCCCGGCCAGTGGCGTGGCCGCGGCAATTTCCAGCCGCCGCCCCGCCCCGCCTCGGACGCGGCCAAGGCGCTCGGAAGCGCCGGCCTCAGCCCGTCGCTGAGCCGCGCCGTGCTGTTCGGGCTGCTCACTTATCCGGAGCAGATCGCGCCCCATGCCGAGCAGATCGCCGCCCTCCCCATCCGCGGCCGCGACCTCACGCGCCTCCGCGACGCGCTTCTCGATGCGGCCCTCGCGCACGATGTGCTTGATCGGGAAAGGCTCCATACCATATTGGCCGGCAATGGTGCGGAAGCACTTGTCGAGGCGCTGGGCCAGGGGCGTGGACTTGGCTTTTCCTTCACCAAGCGGGACGGCGACCCGGAGCGTGCGCAAAGAGACCTCGTTCTGGTCGTTGATACGCTTGCGGAACGGCCGGAGCTGGACGCAGCCTACAAGGCGGCGACCGCCCGACTGAAGGAGGCGTTTGACGAGACTACCTTTGCCGAGCAGGTGCGGCTGAGGACGGCATTGGAAGAATCTGACCGGCGGCTCGCGCGGCTGGTCCTGGACGAAGAAGACAAGGCAGGCGTAGCGGATGGCGAAGACTGAAACGGCCGAGACGGACGAGCGCAGCGAGAATGGCGACGCGCCGCTGATCGACCTCAACGAAGCCTCGATCAAGAAGCTCATTGCCCGCGCCAAGAAGCGCGGAGTCATCACCTATGACGAGCTGAACGAGGCCCTCCCCCAGGACCAGATGTCCTCCGAGCAGATCGAGGACGTGATGTCTGCCCTCAATGAAATGGGGGTGCAGATCGTCGAGTCCGACGAGTCCGACGAGGAGGAGGCCGCGGAGGAGGTCGGCGCCGAGGAGGGCAGCGACGGCTCCGAGACCTTCGTCGTCGAGAAGAAGAAGGAGACCGTCGACCGCACCGACGATCCCGTCCGCATGTACCTTCGCGAGATGGGCGCGGTGGAGCTGCTCAGCCGCGAGGGCGAGATCGCCATCGCCAAGCGCATCGAGGCCGGTCGCGAGACGATGATCGAGGGGCTTTGCGAAAGCCCGCTGACCTTCCAGGCCATCATCATCTGGCGCGACCAGCTGGCCGCCGGTGAAATCCTGCTGCGCGACATCATCGACCTCGAGGCAACCTATGCCGGGCCGGATGCCAAGCAGGCCGCTCCGGAACTGCCGGTGGAACGCCCGGCGGCGAAGCCCGAACCGGTCGCCGAGAAGGCCAAGCCCGCACCGAAACGTGCCGCTTCGGCCGACGGCGAGGACGACTACGTTCCTGACGAGCCGCAGCCGCCGCAGGACCCGGTCGAGGACGACGACGACGAATTCGACAACGCGCTGTCGCTGTCGGCGATGGAAGCCGAACTGAAGCCGCAGGTTGTGGAGACCTTCAACCGGATCGCCGACGCCTATGGCGCGATGCGCGAACTGCAGGACAAGCACGCCGAAGATCGCAGCGTGGCGATGTCGGCGGCCGAGCAGAGCCGTGTTGCGGAACTGCGCACGGCGGTGATTGCGGACGTGAAGTCGCTGTCGCTCAACAACAGCCGTATCGAGAGCCTGGTCGAGCAGCTCTACGACATCAACAAGCGCCTGGTGAAGCTCGAGGGCAGGCTGCTGCGCCTGGCCGAGAGCTATGGCGTGAAGCGCGACAAGTTCCTAGAGAGCTATTACGGCAAGGAGGTCGACCCGGCCTGGGAAGCGGCGCTCGCCGCCAACACCGACAAGGCCTGGGCCGAGTTCGCCCGCCGCGAAGCCGACACCATCAGCGACCTGCGCGGCCAGATCGCCACGCTTGCGACCGAGACCGGCCTCAACATCGCCGAATACCGTCGCATCGTGCACAAGGTGCAGAAGGGTGAGCGCGAAGCCGCCATCGCCAAGAAGGAGATGGTGGAAGCCAACCTGCGCCTGGTGATCTCCATCGCCAAGAAGTACACCAACCGCGGCCTGCAGTTCCTGGACCTGATCCAGGAGGGAAATATCGGCCTGATGAAGGCCGTCGACAAGTTCGAGTACCGCCGCGGCTACAAGTTCTCGACCTATGCGACCTGGTGGATTCGCCAGGCGATCACCCGCTCGATCGCCGACCAGGCGCGGACCATCCGCATTCCGGTGCACATGATCGAGACGATCAACAAGATCGTCCGCACATCGCGCCAGATGCTGCACGAGATCGGGCGCGAGCCGACGCCGGAGGAACTCAGCGAAAAGCTGCAGATGCCGCTGGACAAGGTGCGCAAGGTCCTCAAGATCGCCAAGGAACCGATCTCCCTCGAAACGCCGATCGGCGACGAGGAAGATTCCAACCTCGGCGATTTCATCCAGGACGTGAACGCGATCCAGCCGATCGATGCGGCGATCCAGTCGAACCTGCGCGAGACCACGACCCGCGTGCTGGCGTCGCTGACGCCGCGCGAGGAACGTGTGCTGCGCATGCGCTTCGGTATCGGCATGAACACCGATCACACCCTGGAAGAAGTGGGCCAGCAGTTCTCGGTGACCCGCGAACGTATCCGTCAGATCGAGGCAAAGGCGCTGCGCAAGCTGAAGCACCCGAGCCGGTCGCGGAAGCTCCGGAGCTTCCTGGACAACTGACCACGTGGCCGCGCCCCTCAAAGTCACCGCTATCCGTGCGGTCGTGCCGTTTCGGCTGGTGGTGACGTTCTCGGACGGCAGCCACGGCACGTTCGATGCGGCGCAGATGCTCGGCGAGCGGGGCGAGGGCACCGAGCCATTGCGCGAGCGGAGCTACTTCGGCAAGGTCGGGCTGGCCAACGGCGTGCCCACCTGGCCGAACCACTTCGACATCTCGCCGGGCTGGCTGCGCGAAGAGATGGAAAAGCGGGGCGAGCTCGTGGTACCGCGGGTACGACGATACTAACGAGGAGACCGGCATGTCGTTTCTGAAGAAGCTGTTCGGCGGTGGTTCCGACACGAACGCGGACGGCGGAGACAAGGTCTTCGGGGAAGAGAACTACAAGGGCTTCCTGATCAAGGCGATCGAGATGAACGCCGGCAGCGAGCTGCAGCTGGCCGGCACGATCGAGAAGGAAGTGGACGGCGAGATGAAGACCTACCGCTTCGTTCGCGCCGACCGCATGAGTTCTCGCGACGATCTGGTGGCGCTGGCGCTGTCCAAGGGCCGGCAGATCATCGACGAGCAGGGCGAGGGAATCTTCCGCTAGCCGCGGGAATTCCTGCCCTTCCATTCAGCAGAATTGTGCCGCGCAAGGCGGCTGGTGCTCCCCGGGTGGGGGCACTATCAATATTGGAGTATCGAGATGGCCAGGAAACCGACAGCCCGCACCGAATTCGTCCTGTTCGACGTGATCTACGAGGACGGCTCGCAGCGCTCGAACCGCAAGGTCGACGCGAGCCTGCTCGGTGGCCTCGACGGCGACGAACCTGCAAAGGCCGCCATCGAAGAGCAGGACCGGGCGATCGCCGAAAAGTCCGGCCAGCCGCCGCTCGCAATCAAGTCGATCAGGCGCAGCGGCAAATAGGTCAGGACCCGAGCGCCTTGTCGATGGCCGGCTTCACCACCGTGCCATAGAGCTCGATGGCTTTCATGACCTTGTCGTGCGGCACGGTGCCGACGCTGAGCTGCAGGCCGAACCGGTCATGCCCGAACCATTCGTGCTGCAT
>JAEZFL010000148.1 GCA_023417515.1 Pseudomonadota bacterium
GGTCTGCACCGGGATGACGGCCTGTCGGGACCGTCACTTCTTGCCGAGGGTAAGCCCGCCGAACCGCTTGTTGAAGCGCGCCACCTGGCCGCCCGCATCGAGCAGCTTCTGGTTGCCGCCGGTCCAGGCCGGGTGCGAGGTGGGATCGATCTCGAGCGCCAGCGTGTCGCCTTCCTTGCCCCAGGTGGAGCGGGTTTCGTACACGGTGCCGTCGGTCATCTGCACCTTGATCATGTGATAGTCGGGATGGATGTCGGTCTTCATGGATCGAATTCTTTCCGGGATTTCGGCTGGTTTCCGACCAGCCTACTGGTCTGGGAAGCGGCGCACTTAGCGGCTGGCCGGTCGATTGACAAGGTAGGGCGGCGGGCCTAGCCGCCGTTACCGCGAAGGTGTCCCGGCGCAAGCCGGGATGAAAATGGGAAGCCGGTTCGAAACCGGCGCTGTGCCCGCAACTGTAAGCGGCGAGCCCCGCATCCGCAAAGGATGACGGTGCGATGAGGGTTCCCACGAAAGTACTACTTTCGTGGGGTCCGCGGAGCCGCAAGCCAGGAGACCTGCCTTCGCCGTCGTCCGCGCCCGGCCGGGACCAGCCGTCAGCGCGTGGCGCCGTCGTGGCATGACGTCACGCCGGTTCCTCCGAGACGACATTGGTGTGTCGTTCGAGGAGGAATTGCATGTTGTCCTTGTTGGTCCTGTCCACCGCCCTGCAGACCGGGCCGATCCCCTGCGACGTCTCCCCGGAGACGGCCGATTGCGGCGACATGCCCCATTTCGGGGAGCGGCAGGACGAGCTCGTGGTCACCGCCGCGCTGGTGCCGGTGCCGGAGAATGACGCTCCGGCGTCCGTCACAATATTCGATGCCGGGCGGATCGAGGCCCTGGGGTTCAGCCAGGCGAGCGATCTCATCCGGCTCGCGCCCGGCGCATCGGTGTCGGTATCCGGCGGCCAGGGCGCGCTGGCCCAGGTGCGCCTGCGCGGCGCCGAGGCCAACCACACGCTCGTCTTCGTCGACGGGATCGCCTTCAACGACCTCGCCGCCGGCAACCAGGCGCGATTCGAGACATTCAGCGCCGACGGCCTCGGCCGGCTGGAGCTGGTGCGTGGGCCGCAATCGGCATTGTGGGGATCCGAGGCCCTGGGCGGGGTCATCGCGATGGAGAGCCTTGACCCGCTCGGTCCGCGCCGGCTTGCCGCCAGTGCCGAGATCGGCAGCCGCGATTTCCTGCGGACCTCGGGTGCCTTCGTCACCGGGGGCGAGAGAGCGGGCCTTTCCGGGAGCGTCGGTTTCGCGCGGGGCGACGGCATCGACATCCTGGGCGGCGGCGCCGGGGATCGCGACGGGTTCGAGAACCTGACCGCGGCCCTGCGCGGGACGGTCCGGTTCGGCGATTTCAGCGCCGGCGCGGCGGGGCGTTATCTCCGCCACGAAACCGAATATGACGCCAACGACCCGGTCACCTTCCAGCGCGCCGACACGGCAGATGTCTCGCAGGTCGACACCAAGGCGGGGCGGGTGTGGCTGGCCCATGGCGACGCCGTGACGCCATGGCAGGTTCGGATCGATGCCCAGCATCTCGATAGCGACAATCGCAACCGGGTCGGCGCCATCCGCACCAACGACAGCTACGGCCGCCGCGCCCGCTTCGGCGCTCAGGCGGTACGGCGTCTCGACGTCGGCGCCACGCGCCACGTCCTGATCGCCGCCGCCGAGCATGAGGACGAGGCGTTCGGCACCCGCGACCTGCAGTTCGGCGGCGCCTCCGACCGCGACCTCGAGCGCAGCCGAACCGCCTTCGTCGGCGAGTGGCGCGCCGAATGGGGGGCGCTCACGACCGACGTCGCAATCCGCCACGACGATTTCAGTGCCTTCGAGGACGCGACGACCCTGCGACTCCATGCCGAGCTGGACATCGGCGGCGGCGCCTCACTGGTCGCCGGCTATGGCGAGGGCATTGCCCAGCCGAGCTTCGTCGACCTGTTCGGCTTCGGTCCGGGCTCGGGCTTCGTCGGCAATCCCGGCCTTCGGCCCGAGCGGTCGCAAGGGTTCGAGGGCGGCATCCGCTGGCAGCGCCCGGCCATGTCGCTCGAGGCGGTCGCCTTCTCGAACGACCTCACGGACGAGATCGTCGAGGATTTCAGCATCTTCCCCAACTACACGGTGGTGAACGCGCCGGGTAAGAGCCGGCGGCGCGGGATCGAGCTTTCGGCGGAATGGCGGCCCGCCGCCGGCCTGCGCTTCTCAGCCAATTACAGCTATACCGACACGCGCGAGCCGGAGAGCCCGGGCAGCGAGGCGCTGCGCGAGGTGCGGCGGCCCGAGCATACCGCCAATCTCGCCGCCGACTGGCGGAGCGGACCGGTGACGCTGGGCGGATCGCTCGCTTATGTCGGCGAGCGGAGCGACCGCGACTTCGATCTGTTCCCGGCACCTGCTGTGAAGCTCGACGCCTATGTGCTTGCCAGCGCACGATTTGCCTATCGCATCAGTGACGGGCTCGAAGCCTATGCGCGGGTCGAGAACGGGTTCGACGAACAATATCGGGACGTGGTTGGCTATGCGACTCCGGGGCGGTCGGTTCATGCGGGCATTCGGCTTAGCTTCGGCGATTAGCTTGGCGCTCGCCGCCTGCGACGCGCCGCCGGCGCCGGTCGCTCGCGGCGGCCCGCCGGCGCGCGTGGTGTCGCTCAACCTGTGCACCGACGAGCTTCTGCTCCTGCTCGCCGATCCGCAGCAGGTCGCGTCGGTCACTCACCTCGCCCAGCGGCCGGAGGAAACGCCGCTGTGGCGCGC
>JAEZFL010000007.1 GCA_023417515.1 Pseudomonadota bacterium
ACCGGGTACATGGCCAATCTGGGCATGATCTCGACGCTGGCGGGGAAGGGCGACTACGTCATCCTCGATGCCGACAGCCACGCCTCGATCTATGACGGCTGCAAGCAGGGCGACGCCGAGATCGTCCGCTTCCGCCACAACGACATCAACGATCTCGACAAGCGGCTGGGCCGCCTCCCTGCCGATGCGGGCAAGCTGGTCGTGCTCGAAGGCGTCTATTCGATGCTCGGCGACATCGCGCCATTGAAGGAGATGGTCGCCGTCTCCAAGGCCGCGGGCGCGATGGTTCTGGTCGACGAGGCCCATTCGATGGGCTTCATCGGCGAGAATGGCCGCGGAGTCGCCGAGGCGCAGGGCGTTCTCGACGACGTCGACTTCGTCATCGGCACCTTCTCCAAGAGCGTCGGAACGGTCGGCGGCTTCTGCGTCTCCAACCATCCCAAGTTCGAGATCCTTCGGCTGGTCTGCCGCCCCTACGTCTTCACCGCCTCGCTTCCGCCCAGCGTCGTCGCCACCGCCGCGACGTCGATCCGCAAGCTCATGCACGGCTCGGACAAGCGCGCGCATCTGTGGGAGAATAGCAAGCGGCTCCATGCCGGCCTCAAGGCGCTCGGCTTCCAGCTCGGCACCGACGCGCCGCAATCGGCGATCATCGCGGTGATCATGCCCGACCTCGAGAAGGGCGCGGCGATGTGGGAAGCGCTGCTGACCGAGGGCCTCTACGTCAATCTCGCCCGCCCGCCGGCGACCCCGGCCAACATGACCTTGCTGCGCTGCTCGCTCTGCGCCGAGCATAGCGAGGCCGAGGTCGGCGAGATCCTGGCGATGTTCGAGCGGGCCGGCCGAGCGACGGGCGTGATCGGCTGAGGCGCCCGCGGGAGATGGCGACACCGTATCAACCGGCTGTATGCTTTAAATGCCGGTAACCTTCCTCTAATAGGAGGGCCGGATGGCGGATGAGACCAGCACCGTCGCGTTAGACGCCTCGGAGCCGGCCGCGTGGCAGGGTCGGTGGGCCAGCGCCGTGGCGCTGGTCGGCGCGATCATCCTGATCGGCCTGCTCGGCCTCGTCGCGCTCACCAACCGCAACCGCGAGGCAGCGCTCGAGCTCGAGCGCAACGTCTATGAAACCATGCATCTCGTGCGCGCGGTCGACGGTTCGATCGCGCGCGCCGAGGCCGCGCTCGGGCGCTTTGCCCTCGACGAGGACGTGGAGACCTCCGGCACCTCTTATTACCAGGAGTGGCGACGGGCCGCCTTTCACATCGGCCGGCTGCGCAACCTCGTCCGCAACGACGAGGCGCAGCTCGAGCGGGTGACCTTGCTTCGCCAATTGTTCAACCGCCGCGGCGAGGAGCTCGGCAGGGCGGCCAGCGCGGCAAGCCGGCAGGAGGGCACCGCGGCGCTCGGCCTCTTCTATTCCGCCGCGGGCTCGGCCACGCTGACCCAGCTTCAGGCTCAGCTCGACGCCATCGAGGATGCGGCGCGCAAGACCCTGAACGAGCGGGTGCGCGCAAGTCAGGCGGCCGCGGACAGCGCCGACCGGTTCATGCTGTGGCTGGGCTGGGTCGCGGTCGCGATCAGCCTCCTTGCCATCGCCCTGTCCTATTGGGCCTACAGGGCGTTCGCGGAAGGACGAATCGCGCGCTCCCAGGCCGATTTGGAGGCCGAGCGCGCCTCCGAGCTCGAGCGCGCGGTCCTCGAACGCACCCGCGAATTGCGCACCGCCAACGAGCGGCTGCAGGACGAGATGAGCGAGCGCGCCGCCGCCGAGGAGCGACTTCGCCAGGTCCAGAAAATGGAAGCGGTGGGCCAGCTCACCGGCGGCATCGCCCACGACTTCAACAACATGCTCGCCGTGGTGGTCGGCGGGCTCGACCTCGCCAAGCGCCGGCTGCGGACCACGCCGCGCGAGGCGGAGGTGCATATCGACAGCGCTCTGGAAGGCGCGACGCGCGCCGCCGCCCTGACCCGCCGTCTGCTCACCTTCGCCCGCGCCGAGCCGCTTCTCCCCGAGGCGATCGCCCCGTCCACCCTGGTCAACGACATGCTGGAGCTGATCGACCGGACGATCGGCGAGCGAATCCGCGTCCACACCAGCTTTCCCGACGAGCCCTGGTATGTGTGGGCCGACCAGAACGGGCTCGAGAACGCCATCCTCAACCTGTGCGTCAATGCCCGCGACGCGATGGAGGCGACGGGCGACCTCACCATCGCCGTCGCCAACGTCACGCTCGGCGAGGGCGAGGTCGGGGCGCTCGATGCGGGCGAATATGTGCGCGTGACCGTCACCGACACCGGCCGAGGCATCGCGCCCGAGCATATCGAGCGGGTGTTCGAGCCCTTCTTCACCACCAAGCCGGTCGGCAAGGGCACCGGTCTCGGCCTCAGCCAGATTTTCGGCTTCGCGCGCCAGTCGGGCGGCGACATCGTCCTCCAGTCGGAGATCGGACGCGGCACAAGCGTGTCGATCTACCTGCCCCATGCGGTGGGCGTCACCTCCAGCGATGAAGCCCCGCGCAGCGGCTTCGGCCAGCCTCAGGAGGTCGCCCCGGCCCTCCGCAGCGGGCGCATCCTCGTCGTCGAGGACGACCCGCGCGTGAGCCGCTCCACGGTTAGCGCGCTGCAAGAGCTCGGCCATCGCCCGCATGCGGTGTCGAGCGGGGCCGACGCGCTCAAGGTCCTCGACGAGGAAGGCGGCTTCGACCTCATCATCACCGACGTCGTCATGCCCAACATGACCGGCGTCGAACTCGCCCGCGAGGTCGGCCGCACCTATCCCGGCCTCGGCATCCTGTTCGTGACTGGCTATGTTGGCGAGGCGGGAACCCTCGACGAGCTCGGCGGGCGGGCGGTGCTTCGCAAGCCCTTCACCATCGCCCAGCTCGCCGCCGCCGTCGAAACCGCAATGGCGCGCCGGCCCGGCTACGACGCCGCCGCGGAATAAGGCCGAGTTCTCCCCTCCCCCTTCAGGGGAGGGGATTAAGGGGTGGGGGCGCGGCACAGCCGCGCGCGCGCCGCAGTCGCGCGCCCCCCCCCCCCCCCCCCCGCCCAACGGGGGGGGGAGGCCGCC
>JAEZFL010000008.1 GCA_023417515.1 Pseudomonadota bacterium
CGCCACCACCGCCGCCGCCGAAGCCGCCGCGGTCACCATAGCCACCGCCACCGCCGCCGCCATAGCCGCCGCCGGAGCGCTCGCCGAAGCCGCCGCCGCCGAAGCCGCCCCCGAAATTGTCGTCACCAAACGAATCGCGCTTGTCTCTGCCGCGCCCGCCGCGATCACCACGGCGCCCTTTGTCGAAACTCATATGTCTTAATAGTCTTCCCGGCGCCGCATCCCCTGTCCTCTGAACCGCCGCGCTGGGCCGACGCGCGCAACAGCCCCTGGCGCCAAACCCACGGCGCCAACGAATCCCCTTAATGCAAAAAGTGGCGTCAAGATAGTGATTTCGCCACAGTTTTGACTCTTTTGCTCACACCGCCATCCACAGCTGTCGGCGCGGCGATTTCCAACGCGTTTCTAATGCTTGCGCTTCATGAACGGGTGGAGCGCCGCGGCGATGATCGCGCCGACCAGAAGCCCGAACAGGCCGTCCGCCAGCGTGGTGACGAACCAGCCGACGAATCCGCCGAGCGCGGGGAGCGCGTGCGCCGCGCCCTCCGCGAGGATGTGGAAGAAGCGGTACGGCTCGGAGACTCCGAGCGTATTGAGGCCGGCGACGATGATATGCCCTCCGACCCAGATCATCGCGGCGATTCCCACGACCGACAGGCCGGTCATCAGCTTGGGCATGAGGCGGACGAGGCCGCGCCCGAAGGCCTGGGTCCCTGGGTTGCCGCGCTGGGACAGGTGGAGCCCGACATCGTCCATCTTCACGATCAGCCCGACCGCGCCATAGACCAGGACGGTGATCCCGAGCGCGACCGCGGCGAGACTTGCGGCGAGCAGCCAGAAAGAAGGCTGCTCGGCGGGATTGCTGGTGAGCTCTCCAAGAGCGATCGCCATGATCTCGGCCGACAGGATGAAGTCGGTGCGCACCGCGCCCGACACCATCTTCTTCTCATGGTCGGCGCTGTTGAGCTCCTCCGCCTTCTCGGCGAGGCTCTCCTTTTTATGGGCGACCGCCTCCCACACCTTCTCGGCGCCCTCGAAGCACAGATAGGCGCCGCCGATCATCAGCAGCGGCGTGATCGCCTGGGGCAGAAGCCAGCTCAGCAGCAGTGCCACCGGCAGGATGATGGCGATCTTGTTGAACAAGGAGCCCTTGGCGATCCGCCAGATGATCGGCAGCTCGCGATCGGGCGTGAAGCCGGTGACGTAGCGCGGAGTCACCGCAGTGTCGTCGACCACCACGCCGGCGGCCTTCACCCCAGCCTTTCCGGCGGCGGCGCCGATATCGTCGACCGACGCCGCGGCCAGCTTGGCGATCGCGGCGACATCGTCCAGCAGCGCAGCAAGTCCACCGGCCATGCGTTTCGGCTCCCTGTTTCGAGGCGCCCCTGTGCCGGGGCGCCGTCCCTCGATCAAGCCCGGTCATTGAGCCTTCAGCCGCTTGCGCTTAAGCGATGAGTCCATGACCGTACATTTTCACGAAGAAGACCTGCCGGAAGGCGTGCTCGCGGCCGGCCCGGTCGCCGTCGACACCGAGACGATGGGCCTGCAATTGGGCCGGGACCGGCTCTGCGTAGTGCAGATCTCCGACGGGCGCGGCGACGAGCATCTCGTCCGCTTCGGCCCGGGAAGCTCATACGCTGCCCCCAACCTCACGGCCGTGCTCGCCGACCCGCAGCGGCTGAAGCTCTATCACTTCGCCCGCTTCGACCTCGCCTCGATCCGCGCCTATCTCGGCGTGATGGCGGCGCCGGTCTATTGCACCAAGACCGCCTCGCGCCTCATTCGCACCTATACCGACCGCCACGGCCTCAAGGACCTTGTGCGCGAGCTGCTCGGACACGAAATCTCCAAGCAGCAGCAATCGTCGGACTGGGGCGCTCCGACGCTTTCAGACGCACAGATGGAATATGCCGCGACCGACGTGCGTTATCTCCACGCGATGAAGGAGATCCTCGACGAGCGGCTGGCGCGCGAAGGGCGGACTCAGCTGGCGCAGGCCTGTTTCGACTTCCTCCCGCACCGGGCGCTGCTCGACCTCGCCGGCTGGGCCGACGAGGACATCTTCGCCCATGTCTGAATGAAGGGCTTCTGAGAAAATTTGAATGTCGCAGCTTGCCGAACAAGATCGCAGGACCAAGCGCCGCTGGGCGCGGCCGGGCTCGTCGCACGACCGCCTGATCCGTCTCGTCAAGTTCGGCCTGCCGCTGCTGATCGGCCTGATCCTCGCCTTCCTCGCGCTGATGCCGCTCGAGGAGCGCAAGGAAGTCAGCTTCCTCCTGGACAAGAACAAGGTCGAGAAGGCCAACGAGCGGCTCAAGATCGAGAACGCCCAATATCGCGGCCAGGACGAGGCCGGCCGGCCGTTCACGCTCGACGCCCGCTATGCGGTCCAGGCCAGTTCGGCGGTGCCGGTGCTCGAGGTCCAGGGCATGCAGGCGCAGCTGCAGCTCCAGGAGGGGCCCGCCTCGCTGGTTGCCGACCGCGCGCGCTACAACATGAACACTGCGCAGGTCGGCGTGCTGGGGCCGCTCCTGTTCCGCGCCGCCGACGGCTATCAGCTCAACACGAGCAACGTGATGATCGACCTGCGCGACCGCTCGCTGCAGAGCCGCGGCGCGGTCAGCGGACGCATTCCGCTCGGCACGTTCACAGCGCAGCGGATGGCGGTCGACCTTCCGGAGCGCAAGGTCGTGCTCGACGGCCGCGCCCGCTTGCATATCGTCCAGGGGGGTCTCAATAGACAGCCATGACGCGCCGTTTCCTCACCATCGCCGGCTTCGGCCTGGCTGCCGCCGCGGGCGGGATCGCGCTTGCGCCGGCGCTCGCGCAGGTGCCCGGGTCGGCGCTGCAGAATCACGATACCAACGCCCCGGTCGACGTCGCCGCCGACCGCATCGAGGTGCAGGACCGGCTCGACCGCGCCGTCTTCTCGGGCAATGTCGACGTCCGCCAGGGGCGCCTGCAGCTCAATTCCGAGCGCATCACCGTGGCTTATTCGAGCCGGGGCGGCATCGACATCGACCGCATCGACGCAACGGGCGGAGTCCGCCTGACCAGCCCGTCCGAGACCGCTCGGAGCGAATCCGCCATCTACGACTTGAACGAGCGCATCGTCACGATGCTCGGCAACGTCGTTCTGAACCAGGGCGAGAATGTCGTCCGCGGCGGCCGCCTCGTGCTCGATCTCGACACCGGCCGAGCGGTGATGGACGGCGGCGTGCCGGGCGCACGCGGCACTGGCACCAACCCCAATGGTCGGGTCACCGGCCGCTTCACCGTGCCCCAGGGCCGCGGCGGCTGAGCCTTTCCCGATCTGGGTCGACGGATTTTCCGTCCCGCCTGCCCCGCGCGGGTTGAGGCGGCGGGCACCATGGCCTAAGTCGCTGGTTTCCGGGGCACAGGCTTTCAATGAACGAGACGATTGCGATCACCCGCCACGACGACGCGGCTGACGCTGCCGAAGCGGCCGCGGCGACGCGCGGCCTGTCGGTCGTCTCGATCGCCAAATCCTACGACAAGAAAGTGGTGCTGTCCGACGTGTCGCTCCATGTCGAGCGCGGCGAGGTGCTTGGCCTGCTCGGACCCAACGGTGCCGGCAAGACCACCTGCTTCTACTCGATCATGGGTCTGGTGAAGCCGGACAGCGGCCGAATCATGCTCGACGGCCAGGACATTACCGGCCTGCCGATGTACCGCCGAGCCATTCTCGGCCTCGGCTACCTTCCGCAGGAAACCTCGATCTTCCGCGGCCTCACCGTCGCCCAGAACATCATGGCGGTCCTGGAGATCGCCGAGCCCGACCGCCATGCGCGGCGCGAACGGCTGGAGCAGCTCCTCTCCGAATTCCACATCGAACGGCTTCGCGACGCGCCGGCGACCGCCTTGTCGGGCGGCGAGCGGCGCCGCTGCGAGATCGCCCGGGCGCTTGCCGCCAACCCCTCGATCATGCTCCTCGACGAGCCGTTCGCCGGCATCGACCCGATCTCGATCGGCGACATTCGCGACCTCATCAAGGAGCTGAAGCAGCGCGACATCGGCGTTCTGATCACCGACCATAATGTCCGCGAGACGCTCGACATCGTCGACCGCGCCTGCATCATCTATGGCGGCCAGGTGCTGTTCGCCGGGAGCCCCGAAGACCTCGTGCTCGACGAGAATGTCCGCCGCCTCTATCTCGGCGAAAGCTTCGCTCTCTAGCGCATTTGCGCCATCGTTACGCTGCTGAACCGAGCATAATCGGGGAAAATTCGCTGCGGGCACGATTCGTGCTTGTATGGGAATGACATCGGTAACCATTGGTGGAATAAGGAGCGGGCATGAGCCTCGCTCCTCGCCTCGACCTGCGCCAGAGCCAGCAGCTGGTCATGACGCCGCAGCTTCAGCAGGCGATCAAGCTGCTGACTCTGTCGAACCTCGAGATCGAGACCTTCATCGCCGAGGAACTGGAGCGCAACCCCCTGCTCGACACCGGCGGCGATGACGCCGGACCCGCGCTGGACATGCCGGAGCCCCCCGGCGACGCAACGCTTGAGGCGACCGAGCCCGAAGGTTTGGACGAGATCGTTCGCCCGGATGCGCCGCTCGCGGAAACCGCGCTCGACATCGATCCGCACAGCGACGATTTCGCACAGGACAGCGCCGCCGACCGGATCGGCGGGCTCGACGGCGGCCTCGGCCTTACAGGCACGGCCGCAGGAGCAGGCGGTGGCGAGGACGGCCCCGATTTCGACAGTTTCGAAGGCGCCGGCCGCAACCTCCACGAGCATCTTATGGCGCAGGCCGGCGAGCTACTGTCCGGCGCGGACCTGTTCATCGCCGAGCGCATCATCGACCAGATCGACGAGACCGGCTATTTCCTCGGCTCGCTCGTCGATCTCGCGCAGAAGCTCGGAATCTCGCTCGCCGACGCCGAGCGCGTGCTGGGCGTCATCCACACGCTCGACCCGGCCGGCATCGGCGCCCGCAACCTCGCCGAATGCCTCGCGCTTCAGGCGAGGGACGCCGACCGCTACGATCCGGCGATGGCGCGGCTGATCGCCAATCTCGACTATCTCGCCAAAGGCAATTTCACGGCCCTGAAGCGCATCTGCGGAGTCGACGACGAGGATCTCGCCGACATGATCCGCGAATTGAGGGCCTATGATCCCAAGCCCGGCTGCCGCTTCGAGCGCGAGGATCGGGTGGATGCGGTCGTGCCCGACATCATCGTCGCGCGCCGCGGCGTGGGCTGGGCCATCGAGCTCAACAGCGCCACCCTGCCCCGGCTGCTCGTCAACCGCACTTATTATGCCGAGCTCGCCACCGGCGCTCAGGACAAGAAGTCGAAGGCCTGGCTCGCCGAATGCCTCGCCGACGCCAACTGGCTGATGAAGGCGCTCGACCAGCGCGCCCGAACCATCATCAAGGTCGCCACCGAGCTGGTGAAGCAGCAGGACGGCTTCTTCCGCCACGGCGTCTCGCACCTCAAGCCGCTCACACTGCGCACCGTCGCCGAGCAGATCGGGATGCACGAATCGACGGTCAGCCGGGTCACCTCGAACAAATATCTGACCTGCGACCGCGGGCTGTTCGAGCTCAAATATTTCTTCACCAGCGGCATCCAGTCGGCCGATGGCGGCGACGCGGTCTCGGCCGAGGCGGTCAAGAGCCGCATCAAGGCGCTGATCGCCGCCGAGGATCCGCACAAGATCCTCTCCGACGACACATTGGTCGACATGCTCAAGGGCGAGGGCTTCGACATCGCGCGCCGCACCGTCGCCAAGTATCGCGAAGCGATGGGCATCGGCTCCTCAGTGCAGCGCCGCCGCCAGAAGGCGATCGGCGCACGCGCCGCCTAGCAATTCTCGAGGCCGCGGGCGGCCGCGCGCCCTCTTGCCGGACTAGGCTTCGGCGCCGCCGAACAACCGCCGCTGCGGCCCGGGATGGCCGATCCAGTAGCACAGCTCGGCGGGGCGGGTGACCTCCCACACGCACAGATCGGCGATCTTGCCGGTGCTGATCGAGCCGATCTCGTCCTCCCGGCCGAGCGCCCGAGCGGCGTTCAACGTCATGCCCGCCAACGCTTCCTCCGGAGTCAGCCCGAACAGGGTGCAGGCCATGCTAAGCATGAGCGTGGGCGACAGGACCGGCGAGGTGCCCGGGTTGCAGTCGGTCGCCACCGCCATCGGCACCTTGTGCTTGCGCAGAAGGTCGACCGGCGGCTTGCGGGTCTCCTTGAGCGCGTAGAAGGCGCCGGGCAGAAGCACTCCGACCATTCCGGCGCGCGCCATCGCTTCCGCGCCGGCCTCGTCGAGATGCTCGAGATGGTCGGCGGACAGCGCTCCGTAACGGGCCGCGAGTGCGGCCCCGCTCAAGTTGCTGAGCTGCTCGGCGTGGAGCTTGATCCTGAGCCCGGCGGCGGCGGCGGCTTCGAATACTTCCTGAACCTCTGGGGGGGTGAAGCCGATCCCCTCGCAGAAGGCGTCGACCGCCTCTGCAAGGCCGAGCGCCTTGGCGGCCGGGATGATCTCGTCGGTGGCGAGGCGGACGAAGGCCTCGCGGCGGTCCTTGTAGTCGTGCGGAAGCGCGTGAAGCGCGAGCAGGGTGGGCGCGATGCGCACGGCGCGGTCGCGGCCGAGCGCCTGCACCGCCTTGAGCATCTTGAGCTCGGTAGCCTTGTCGAGGCCGTAGCCCGACTTGATCTCGATGGTGGTGACTCCGCCGCGCATCAGCGCTTCCAATCGCGGCAGCGCCTGATCGACCAGATCCTGCTCGCTCGCCGCGCGCGTCGCGGAGACGGTCGAGACGATGCCGCCGCCGGCCTTGGCGATGTTCTCGTAGCTCGCGCCCTGGAGGCGCATCTCGAACTCGTTGGAGCGGTTGCCGCCGAACACGAGATGGGTGTGGCAGTCGACCAGGCCCGGCGTCACCCAGGCGCCGCCGAGCGCCTCGACTCGTTTGGCGCGCGAGCCGGCGAGCTCGGAGCGACGGCCGACCTGGACGATTCGACCGTCGATGACTCCGATCGCGCCATTCTCGATCGCCCCGAACGGTCCAGGCACAGCCGGGTCCATCGTCGCGATGTTGCAGTCGGTGAGGACAAGATCCCACATGCACTCGCCTTTGGCATGAAGGAGCGATAAGCGCCAACCATGAGCGATTGGCCCCGCATCACGGACTTGATCGGAAACGAGGAATCGGCGGAGGTGGCGCTGATCGGAGCGCCGATGGAGGCGGGCTCGGTCACCCCCGGTCGCTGCGACCTCGCGCCCGCCACGATCCGCCAGGCGCTGCGCCGGTTCAGCAGCTACGACCTGTTGTCGGGCGAGGAGCTGCACCGCCGAGTCGTCGACCGCGGCGACCTTCCGGTGACCGGGCTGATGCCCGCCGACGGATTCGCCACGATCCGCAACGCGGTCGCGGCGGCGACCTCGACGCATCGCCTCACCATCCTGCTCGGCGGCAACAATGCGGTGACCCGGCCTGCCGCGCACGGCCTGGGCGTGCCGCTCAGCGAGGTCGGGCTGATCACGCTCGACGCGCATTTCGACATGCGCGGAACCGAGGACGGCCCCCGCAACGGCAATCCGGTGCGCTGCCTGCTCGAGGATGGGCTGCCGGGGCGCAACATCTGCCAGATCGGCCTCGCGCCCTTCGCCAATACCGCGAAGATGCACGACGATGCGGTCGAGGCCGGGATCGACGTCATCGACATCGACATGGTCCACCGCGACGACATCGCCAACGTCGTCGACGACGCGCTCGCTCATCTCGACCATGTCGAGCGGATCATCGTCGACTTCGACATCGACGTGATCGACCGCAGCCAGTGCCCCGGCGCTCCCGGCGCGCGGCCGGGCGGGATGAGCGTCAACGATTTCTTCCTCGCCGCCCGAATCCTCGCCGCCCATCCAAAAGTGGCGCTCGTCGACCTTACCGAATTCGATCCCTCGCTCGACGTCGGCGAGATCACCGCGCTCACAGCTGCACGCTGGGTCTGCGAAATTCTGATCGGCTACGAGATGCGGTTCGAGGCATGAACGGCAGCGACGACGACGTCATCGGCCAGTTCCGCCGCGCCATGCGCCGAGTCGCAGCGACGGTGAACGTGATCAGCATCAACGTCGGGGGGAGACCGCTCGGGATCACCGCCACGGCCGTGTCGTCGCTGTCGATGGAGCCGCCGAGCCTGCTCGCCTGCATCAACCGCGCCGCCGCGGTCCACGCGTCGATGGCCGACATGGCCAATTTCCGGGTCAACATCCTCCACCGCGACCAGGAGGACATCGCCCGAATGTTCGCCGACCGGCGCGAGGAGGACAGGCGCTTCGCGGAAGGGTGGGAGCTGTCGCCGGACCTGCCGCCGCGGCTGATGGACGCCCAGGCCTCGATCCTGTGCCGGCGGATCGACCATCACGAGTTCGGAACCCACTCGATCTTCATCGGAGTGATCGAGGACGTGTGCGTGCGCGAGGACGTCTCGCCTTTGCTCTACTGGAACGGCCAGTACGGCAACATCAATCCGTGCTGATCACTGCCTGGCGAACAGCAGGGCCGGGTCGCGCATCGCCTTGATCTCGATGGCGTTGCCGGACGGGTCGAGGAAGAACATGGTCGCCTGCTCGCCCGGCTGGTCGGCAAAGCGGATCGCCGGGGGAATGACGAACTCGACTCCGGCGGCCTGAAGCCGCTCGGCCAGCGCCTCCCATTCCGCGATCGGCAGCACGATTCCGAAATGCGGTACCGGCGTCGCCGCGCCATCCACTTCGTTCTGGTCGCGCCGAGCGGCAATGCCGGGGGCAAGATGAGCGACGATCTGGTGGCCGTAGAAATCGAAGTCGACCCAGCGGTCGGAGCTTCGCCCCTCCGGGCAGCCGAGCAGGTCGCCATAGAAGCGGCGCGCGGCGGCGAGGTCGTCGACGGGGAAAGCGAGGTGAAAAGGGTGAAGCTGGGCCATGGCTCCCGAACATAGCCGCGCGCCCGCGCGATGGGAACGGCCCTTGCGGCCGGCGCGCCTTCGTGATTCCTAGGAACCAAAGGTGAGGAGCTGAATGATGGGTCGGACAGCGCGCGGATTGGCAATGGCGGGAATGCTGGCTTTGCTCGCCGGATGCGTGTCGGCGGGCCGGCCGATGCCGCCGGCGACCGGGCAGCCAGGAGCACAACCGGGCCGCCATGTCGCGGATCCGAACGATCCGCTGATGGGCCGCACCGCGGCCAGCCTCGTCGCCTTGTTCGGACGGCCCGCGCTTGACGTCCGCGAGGGCTCGGGGCGCAAGCTGCAATTCTCCGGTGCCGCCTGCGTCCTGGACCTTTATCTCTACCCGCCGCAACGGGGCGGCGAGCCGGTCTCGGCCCATGCCGACGCGCGCCTGCCCGACGGCCGCGACGCCGACCACGCCGCCTGCGCGGCGTCGCTGAGCGGTCGCTAGGCGCGCGTCTGCCGATCGGCTAAGCCCGGCGGCGAACGCCAAACCCGGAGAGAACATGTCCCTTGTCGCGCTCACCGCTGCCGCCCTGCTCGCTTCCGCGCAGCAGCCGAGCCCGCCGATCGGCCAGCGCACCACCGCTCCGCAGCAGATGCTTCAGGGTCTTGCGGCCGGGATGTCCGAAGAGGAAGCGGCGATCGCGGCCGCCCAAGACCGGCCGCTCGGCACCATGGAGAATCCCGTGCGGGTCGGCGGGCCGGAGGGCGAGCAGGCCTATCTCGCGCGGCTGCGTTGCGGCGACGGCAGCGCTCCGCGAATCGGCGCGCCGGCGGCGATGGGCGCGGGCGCGTTCGGGTCGCTGGTCGACGGCTATGCGCTCGACTGCGGCAGCGCGGCGCCCGGCCGCGTCACGCTCGTCATGGACAAATATCACGAGGAGCATCGCGAGGACCGGGCGCCCGCCGGCTTCGTCATCCTGCCGCGGTCTGCAGAGTAAGCCGGGTCAGGCGGGGCCGATCCTGAACACCGCCAGCTTGTTGCCGTCAGGGTCGCGGAAATAAGCGAAATACTGGCCGAGCTCCTCGGGACCGCGCAGGCCGGGCATGCCCTCGCAGCTACCGCCCAGCTCCAGCGCCCTGGCGTGGAGACGGTCGACCTTCTCGCGGCTGTCGACGACCAGTGCCGCCATATTGCCGTTGCCGGGCACTGCCGGCTCGCCGTCATAAGGCGGAGTCACCACCAGGCCGGGCCGGTTCATCGCCGTGCCCCACATGGTGAAGCCGTGGGGAAGCTGAAGCAGCCGCTTGGCGCCGATCTCGGCCAGAAGCGCGTCGTAGAAGGCGCGCGCCCGCTCGAGGTCGTTGGTGCCGAGCGTCACATAACCGATCATTCCTCACCCTCCCCAGGTGCCTGTGCCGGGCACGGGCCGATCCGCCTGCCGGTGGTCCTGACCTCGAGCCGGATGACTCCGCCGCCGATCGGCGGCGGCATCTCGATGCGCGACCTATAGTCGAAACTCTCCGGTGAATAGGCCCCGCTCATGTCGGTGCTGACCTGGGTGGCCGTGCCTTCGCGGCAGACCATGCGGCCTTCCATCCGCCCGTCGCGCATGGTGAAGCCGCGCATCGTGCAGCCGGCCTGCGGGCGGGCGATGGCGTCGCTCACCCGTGCCGGCTGGGCCGCCTGCTCCGCCGTGATGCAATAGCGTAACGGAGGACGGGGCTGCCGGAGGCGGGCGACCAGCTCGCGCGGCATGTCCGGGGCCTCGACAGCCAGGATCTCGCTGCGTTGCTCCCACTCGCCCGCTGTGACCCGGACGTCGGCCACCTCGGCCGCCACCTCGTCGCGGGTCATGTTGCCCGGCGCCTCGCTCCCGCCGCCGCAGCCCGCGAGGAGCAGGGACGCGGCGAGGAGAACGGACAGGCGCAAGCAATCGTCCCTAGTTGGTGTTGGCCGGAGCCGCCATATTGCCGCCCTCGGCTCCGGGCGTGCAGTCGCCGGTGCGGCGGCCGGTCAGCCGCGCATCGGCCACGACGTCGCCCTGGCCCACGAATGCGGTGCGCAGATTGCGGGTCACCTCGAAACTGTCGTCGGTGAACGTGCCGCTGATCGTTGCCGCGATCTCGCCCTGACGCCCTTCGATGGTGCAGCTGTAGGTCGAGCTGATCGTGCCGCTGCGCATGTAATCGGACGAGCCGCGCCGGCAGGTCTGGCCTTCGGCGGCGAACAGCTCCGGCGGCGCCGTGTCGCCGATGCAGACCGAGCGGACCTCGCGGGTGCCGACCGCCATATTGAACGCGGCTTCGCCGGAGTCGGCCTGGCGGAACTGGGTGGTTTCGGCGGTCACTTCATATAGGCCGGCGCGCAGCGTTTCGGAGGCGGCCGCATTGGTCTCGTCATCGCCTCCGCCTCCGCACGCGGCGAGCCCGGCAAGCGCCGCAAATCCCAGGTAACGCATCCTGTCCTCCCCTGTCGTGGTTATGGCCGGACGGTAGCGCGGCGCGCCCGCAATGGCCATATGGACGCCATGGCAATCGCGATCCGCACCAACCTGGCCGAGCCCGAGGCGCAGGACTTCACGCCGCACCGGCCGGCCCGTCCCGAGAAGGCCGAGGGCGGCAAGGCGTTCAAGCTCGTCTCCGACTACGAGCCGGCCGGCGACCAGCCTCAGGCCATCGCCGAGCTGGTCGACCAGGTGCGCCAGGACGAGAAGACCCAGGTGCTGCTCGGAGTCACCGGCTCGGGCAAGACCTTCACCATGGCCAAGGTCATCGAGAGCCTGCAGCGGCCGGCGCTGATCCTCGCACCCAACAAGATCCTCGCCGCCCAGCTCTACGGGGAGTTCAAGAGCTTCTTCCCGGAGAATGCGGTCGAATATTTCGTCAGCTATTACGATTATTATCAGCCCGAGGCGTACGTTCCGCGGTCCGACACCTACATCGAGAAGGAAAGCTCGGTGAACGAGGCGATCGACCGGATGCGCCACTCGGCGACCCGTTCCCTGCTGGAGCGCGACGACGTGATCATCGTCGCCTCGGTGTCCTGCCTCTACGGCATCGGCTCGGTCGAGACTTACTCGGCGATGGTGTTCAGCCTCAAGAAGGGCATGACCGTCGACCAGCGCGAGATCATCCGAAAGCTCGTCGCGCTCCAGTACAAGCGCAACGACCAGGGCTTCGCGCGCGGCAATTTCCGGGTGCGTGGCGACAGCCTCGAGCTGTTCCCGAGCCATTATGAGGACACCGCCTGGCGAATCTCCTTCTTCGGAGACGAGATCGAGGAGATCGTCGAGTTCGACCCGCTGACCGGCAAGAAGGTGGCGTCGCTGGACTATGTGAAGGTCTATGCCAACTCGCACTATGTGACCCCCGGACCGACCCTGAAGCAGGCGATGGAGGCGATCCGCCACGAGCTTTCGGAGCGGCTCAAGGAGCTCGAGGCGGAGGGCAAGCTGCTGGAGCACCAGCGGCTGGAGCAGCGCACCAATTTCGACCTGGAGATGATCGCTGCGACCGGCTCGTGCGCGGGCATCGAGAATTACAGCCGCTTCCTCACCGGCCGCCTCCCCGGCGAGCCGCCCCCCACTTTGTTCGAATATCTCCCCGACAACGCCTTGCTATTCGTCGACGAGAGCCACCAGACGGTGCCGCAGATCGGCGCGATGGCGCGCGGCGACCATCGCCGCAAGATCACTCTGGCCGAGTATGGCTTCCGGCTGCCGAGCTGCATCGACAACCGGCCGCTTCGCTTCAACGAATGGGACGCGATGCGCCCGCAGACCGTCGCGGTGTCGGCCACTCCGGGCCCCTGGGAGATGGAGCAAACCAGCGGCGTGTTCGTCGAGCAGGTCATCCGGCCCACCGGCCTCATCGACCCGCCGGTCGAGATCAAGCCCGTCGAGGAGCAGGTCCAGGACCTCATCCAGGAAGCCAAGGCGACCGCGGCCAAGGGTTACCGAACCCTCGTCACCACCTTGACCAAGCGCATGGCCGAGGATCTGACGGAATATCTCCACGAGGCTGGGCTGCGCGTGCGCTACATGCATTCGGACGTCGAGACCCTGGAGCGGATCGAGCTGATCCGCGACCTCAGGCTCGGAGTCTATGACGTGCTCGTGGGCATCAACCTTCTGCGCGAGGGTCTCGACATCCCGGAATGCGGGCTGGTCGCGATCCTCGACGCCGACAAGGAAGGCTTCCTCCGCTCCGAGACGTCGCTGATCCAGACGATTGGCCGGGCCGCCCGCAACGTCGAGGGCAAGGTCATCCTCTATGCCGACCGAATCACCGGCAGCATGGAGCGCGCATTGAACGAGACGAGCCGCCGCCGCGAGAAGCAGGAGGCCTATAATCGCGAGCACGGCATCACGCCCCAGACGATCAAGCGCAACATCAGCGACATCCTCGCCGACGTCTCCAACCGCGACAGCGTGATGGTCGACACCGGCGACGAGGAGACTCCGCACCTCGTCGGCCATAACCTGCGCGCGTACATCGAGGAGCTCGAAGGCCGCATGCGCAAGGCCGCCGCCGACCTCGAGTTCGAGGAGGCCGCGCGCCTGCGCGACGAGATCCGCAAGCTCGAAAATGACGAGCTCGGCCTCCCCGACCACCAGCGCCGAGCTCCGGTCCTCGGCCACTCCACCGAGGGCAAGCCGGGCACCCGCAAGACCCGCTACGGCAAGCAGAAAGCGATCAGGATGGGCGGCCGGCGCGGAGGGCGCTGATTGGTTGAGCGCGGTTAGACAAGGCCCAACAGCACGGTGCGCATTCTCCTCTAATTGGGCTACTCACTCGAACGAGGGAGTAGAATATGATCCGCGGCTTCGCCGATCCTGAGACCGAGCGCATTTGGAACGGCGAGCGCAGTCGCAAGCTGCCGCATGACATCCAGGGTCGCGCGTTCAAACTCCTCAAGCTGATCGACGCAGCGGAAGCACTGGCCGATCTCGCGATCCCGCCTTCCAACCGCCTTCATGCCTTGAAGGACGACCGCGCCGGCCAGCACTCCGTTTCAATCAACATGAAATATCGTATATGCTTCGTCTGGCGCGACGGAGGCGCCGACGATGTCGAGATCACCGACTACCATTAACCCGGACTGGCTGCATAATGCCGATGCCGGCGAGATGCTTCTGACCGAGTTCATGGAGCCGCTCGGCCTCGATGTGGCGACCTTGGCGGATGCACTCGATATTCCCGCTGAACGGCTGGCAGCGGCGATAGCCGGAGAGCAGCGGGTCGACGCCGACCTCGATCTTCGCCTTGCCCGCTATTTCGGCATGTCCGAAGGCTTTTTCCTGCGTCTTCAAACCAGCTACGAATTGCTCGAGGCAAAGCGAGCACTGAACGGCAAGCTCGACCGAATCATACCCCGCGCCGCTTGAGCGCGATTGCGTTCCAGGCGTCGGCGGTTTTCAGCCCTGAGCGGCCATCGGGTGGACCGGATTGGCTGCGGCAGGGCCCACGACGGTCGACCAAGGCGTCACCCGCCAGCTCTTGACCAGGCCTTCGCGCACATAGGGATCGGCGCGGGCGAAGGCGTCGGCCGAGTCGACGTCGGTGAAGAGAAGGAGCGCTGATTCGACCGGGTCGCCGACGGCCCCGCCGAGCAGCAGCGCGCCGGAATCGGCGGCCTGCCAGGCGAGGGCAAGATGGGCGTCGCGGAATTGGGGACGGCGCTCGAGATAATCGGGCGCGAGCTCGTAGCTGAGGAGGAAATGCGGCATGCCGCCGTCGCTCTACCCGCTGGACGGATTTGTCCAGTGCCCTGCCGGCGCTCGCCAACCGGGTCGAGACCGGAGCCCCATGCTGCTATAGCCAAGGCGATCGACAGGGGAGACTTGCCATGACGCGCCTGTTCCACGCGATGATCGCCGCCATGCTGCTGGTGCTTGCGGGGCCGGCGACGGCGGCGCTGCCGGTCGGGGCGCAGGCCCCCGACTTCTGGACCGAGGGATCCGTGGGGGGACGGACGTTCCGCCTCCACCTCGCCGAGCAGCTGCGCGAGGGGCCGCTCGTCCTCTATTTCTATCCGCGTGCCTTCACCGAGGGCTGCACGCTGGAGGCGCGGGCCTTCTCCGAGGCGATGGACGATTTCCGAGCGCTCGGAGTCAATGTCGTCGGGGTGTCGGCCGACGATGCCGAGACCCTGCGCCGATTCTCGGTCGAGGCGTGCCGAAGCGCCTTCCCGGTGGCGACCGCGACGAGCGCGATGATCGACGCTTATGACGTGCGCCTGCGCGCCGGATCGCCGATGAGCAACCGCACCTCGTTCCTGATCGGCCGCGACGGACGGATCGCCGCGGTGCACAGCGCCGGCGACTGGCAGGGCCATGTGCCGGCGATGCTCGCCGCAGCGCGTCAGCTGCGCGGGCGAAGGCGCTGAGCGTCCCTCGTCAATCCTCTTCGCGTTCCCGGGCCGCGGCGCGGTCGACCTCGCGGATCATCCGGCGCGCCATGTCGGAGCGCTGGCCCGAGACATAGACGTCGGGCGCCACCGAATAGAGGCTGCGAAGAAAGGCGAGATCCCAGTTCGTCATCGTGATCGGAACCGGGCTTCCCATCGGGGTGGTCAGGACGTTGAGGATGGTCTGCGGGGCATTCGCGGGAAGGCGCGCCGGATCGACCTTGGCGAGGAGCCGCATCGCCGCATAGTCGCCGAGCTGGAGCGGGGTGAGGCCGTCCAGAGCCTCGCTCTCGACGACCAGGACGGCGGCATCGAAGGCCGTGCGGGCCGGCGTCCGGATCCGGCTCGCCGCTTCGAACGTGTCGTTGCGGAAGGCGTTGAGCTCGAGATCGAAGACCAGCGGAGTCCCGTGATTGTCGACCAGGCCTTCGAGCTGCCAGGCGGCCGCCGGCCCCGGCGAGCGGGCGAGACGGCGGATCTGCAGCGCAGTCATCATCGCGAAACTCTCCGGACGGCGGCTGGCCAGGGTGCGGATGAACTCGCCCTTGTCGCGGGTCACCACGACGAACAGATTGGCGGCGCAGCGGCGACCGGCGACGGGCAGGCCCGCCGCCTCGGCGACGGAGCGCAGTCGGTCGGCGACCGCTTCATTCTGCGCCGGCACCAGTCCCGAGACGTGCGGGCAGACCTCGTCGATGAAGCGCGGGATCGTCTCGTCGCGGTGCGCCGGAGTGAGCGCGGACACGAAATCGCGCACTTGCCGCTCGCGCTCGCGGGCGCCGGTGACGACGATCTCGGACGCGGCGGACGGCTGCTCCTCCTGCGCGGCCGCGGGCGCGGACAGCAGCAGTGCGGCGGACATGAAGGCGGCACGAGCGGAGCAACGCATGGCACTTCCTCCCAAAATGTGCCCGCAACCTAGCGGCTTACGGGCGGCGCGGCCAGCGGACCGTCGTTCCGGCCGCGGGCGCGGCCCGAGCGCTCCAGGTTGAACGCGACGGCGGCGCGGATGAGGGACTTGAAGGCCTCGGGGTCGACTGAATCGCCCTGGCGGAGATCGATGGCTCGGCGCGTGTTGCCGGCGAGGCCGGCGTTGAACAGGCCGGCGGGATCGGCAAGCGCGGCGCCGTTGGCGAAGGTGAACTTGACGTAGCTCCGGTAGGTCTCGCCGGTGCACAGGATGCCGTCATGCTCCCACACCGGAACGCCGGAGGGATTGGAGGGCTTGCGCCACTTCACCGTCCCGACGACGTCGGGGTCGGCCTCGCGGATCAGGGCGCGGATGTGCGCCAGCGTTTCGCCGCGCCAGTCGCCGAGCGCGGCGATCTTCGCATCGATGAGGTCGGAGGCCGGCCCAGTCACATCTTCTCTCCGGGAAGCAAGCTGGCCTGGCGGACCCAGTCGGCGACCTGGGCCTCGTCGAGCGCGCCTTCATGGATATCGAGATAGCGGACCTCCGGATGCTTCGATTTGCCGGCGGGAACGGGATCGAGCGAGGTGCCGCGGAAGAAGGTGACTTTGACGTATTTGGTGAAGACGTGGAAGCTGAGGAACCAGCCCTCCGAATCCGGCGCGCCATAGAAAGGCGAGTTCCATTTGACCGCCTTGCGAACGCCCGGGACGGTGGCCTCGATGATCGCGTCGAGGCGGCGGCCGACCTCGCTTTTCCAGCCGGGCATGGCGGCGATATAGGCCTGGACCGGCGCATCGCCCTCGCCCTTGGGAATCTGCGGATTGCCGCCGGACAGAAGTCGGGGCTTGGCGGGATCGCTCTTCGTCATGGCTGCGTCTCTCCCGAACGAGGCAATGGCGGCGCGCATTCCTAGCAGCGGAACGTCGCAGCATGCACGCGCCGCGCGGGCCTTTCACCGCGGCCTTCCACCCTGCCGCCGCCCCGCTTCATCGCGAAGGACGGCCCGCCGCGCCCGTCACGACGGGGCGGCGCAGCCGCGGCGGCGCTCGCCGCCGACGAGCAGGTCGACCGCGATCGGGTAGCGGCGGTCGGACATGCCGTCGGAACAGCCCGGAGCGGCGCGGGTGGTGAGCTCGAAGCGCTGGCCGCCGAGCGCTCCCGACCAGGTGCCGCCGGTCGCTGTCGGCGTGTAGCGGGTCCACACGCGGGTGCCGGACTGGTCGTCAGGGTGCGAATAGGTGATGCAGCGGCCCTCGATCCGGGCGCCCCAGAAGGGCTCGGTGCCGACCGCTCGGAGCGGAGTGAGGCGGAGGCGTTCGCTGCCCTGGACCAGGCAGGGGCTGACCCCGGCGGTTGCGCCCGGCGCGGCAGGGGCGTCGCCTTCGGGGGCGCGATCGTTGCAGGCGAGGACGAAGGAGCGGGCGAGGTCGGCCGGCGGGGCCGGGTGCGGGCCGCTATTCTGGGCGCCATAATTGACGGCGACTGGCCCGGCGATAAGCACGGCGAGATTGGCGGGAACGTCGCCCGTGCCGGTGACTCCGCCGCGATGGCGATCGCCGCGCGTGTCCGCGACGAGCGCGACCACCTCGCCGCCGCTGCCGACCGACATCCGTTCCTCGCTTCCGACGGGACGGAAGCCGGGGACGTTGACGAGCAGGCGGTCGGCGGCGGCCGTGCAGAACAGGCGGACGGCGGGCTCGCCCGACGCCGACAGCAGGACCAAAGCGGAGCCTTCGCCGGCCGATTGCAGATCCCATCCGCCGGCGGCCGGCGCCTGGGCCGGCGGGCCCGCCGCGGGCGGGGCGGCGACATTGCCGGCGTCGTCGGCCGGCTCGTCCTGCGC
>JAEZFL010000026.1 GCA_023417515.1 Pseudomonadota bacterium
GCGTACGCGACGGGCGTGGGGCCGGCGGCGCCATCGGATGATTCTGCCTGCGCAGGACGGCGTGGTCAGCCGAATGCGACGGTGCGGTCGGCCGCCGAATGCCGCGCCGCGTCGTAGATCTCGAAATGACCGGATCCGATGACGCCGATGCCGCGCTGCGGCAGCCGGAAATCGCCGAGGCGGGCCTGACGCATCAGCGGCCCGATCGGGCCCAGGTCGTCGCCGTGCAGCGTCGCCGTCGACGCGCTGACCGCCCAGACGGTCTTCGGCGCCACCATGTAGCGCTGACCGTTGGCCGCCGTGCCGGTGAGCCGGATGTCTCCGGCCCCGAGTGTGGGTCCGGCGATCCGGCTGATCGTCGACAGTGCGGCCGGACTCGTCCATGCCGCCTCGGGCAGCCGGCCCCCGATCGCGGTCATCAGCCTGGTGGCCCAGGTGTTCTGCATCTCCACGGTCCACCGGAGGAGTCCCGGAATCTCCACGCGCACCGACCATTCCGACTCCCAGACCAGGTCGATGCCGCACTGGACCGGATCGTTCGGGGTGGCGGAGCTGAAGTAGCGCGCGCAGCTCTGCGCGCCCGGGGTGGTGGCGTAGAACGTCCAGGTGCATGCCGCGTCGCGGTGCCAGACCGAGACGTAGGCGGGCGCGAACGTCGTTGCGGGGAACTGGCGCAGCGCCAGATAGTGGCCGCTCGTGAACGGCAGGCCCATGATGCCGAATCCGACGAACCGTTCGTCGTCGCCGGCGGGCAGGACGGGATGTGCGGTGACGGCCGCGGCTGCGGCCCTGGGGGTGAGGTGAGTGAACATGTCCTGATCGTCGGCCCGCGGCGCGGCCCGCTCATGAGGCATCTGCCGCAACTTCTTGCGCCGAAATTGCATTCCGGCCGGCCTCCAGTCGCACTCTTCCTGCGCGGACGCAATCTCGGCGACTGCCGGGACGGGTTGCGCCTCAGGCGACCTGTTCGCGGCGCTTGACACCCTCGTGCAGCGGCACGTCGGGGTCGATCTTGACACCCAGCACCTCGCAGGTGCCGTTGATCGATCCGACCATGATCGTGGTCAGGTAGTCGACGAACTTCTCCGACGGCAGCCGCCGCGGGCTGTCCTGCTCGGCGCCCAGCCACCAGTCGGTCGCCGAGGCCGCCGCGCCGAACGTCGCGAAACCGGCAAGCTCGAACGCCGCGTAGTCGAGTTCCATGTCACTCAACTCGTCGCTGAACATGTCGGCGATCGCGAGCGTGATGTCGCGGCCCTCGTTCACCGCCCGCATCGCCGACGAGGTCTGCTCGGCGAAGCGGCCCTGCATCAGGAACCGGACCACGTTCGGATGTTCGTCGACCAGTCGCACGTACTGCTCGACGGCCCGGAAGACCACCGTGCGCGCCGGATCGGTGGAGATGTTGATCGACGGGAAGATCGCCGACCACAACATGTCCCGCATCCGCTGACCGATCGCCTGGAACAGGTCGGACTTGTCGGTGAAGTGGCGATAGATCTTGGGTTTGGCGGTGCCGGCCTCCTCGGCGATCTCGCGCAGAGACACCTCGGGGCCCAGCCGGTCGATGGCCCGGAACGCCGCGTCGACGATCTCCGAGCGCACCTTCTTGCGGTGCTCGCGCCACCGTTCGCTGCGGGCGTCCACCTTGACACCCGCCTGCTCGGCAGAACGCGCTCTCGACCCTCGTCGCACCCGATCACTGTACCCGCTCAGACCTCGCTGACCTGCTCAGACCTGGTCGGCCGAATGGTGCGACTTTCGGTACTATCGCTGCGACAGCCGCTCGACGAGAGAGATCAATGACGCAGCGATACGACCTGGTCATCGCAGGTGGAGGACCGTCCGGTTCGGCCGCCGCATGGCAGGCCGCGCAGACCGGCGCGAAGGTGCTGGTGTGCGACAAGGCACAGTTCCCCAGGGCCAAGCCGTGCGGTGACGGGCTCACCGCCCGCGCGGTCAGCTACCTGCAGAAGATGGGTCTGGCCGACGAGGTCGCCACCTATCACCGGGTCAACAAGGTGACGGTGTACAGCCCGAGCGCCTGGGAGCTGTCGTTCCCCCGCCGCCCCGGGATGCCCGATCACGGGCACACGGTGGCCCGCGAGCACCTCGACACCGTGCTGCTCAAACACGCCGAGTCTGCGGGTGCCGAGATCCGGCAGGGTGCCGAGGTCGCGGGCCCGGAACTCGATGCCAGCGGCCGCGTCGTCGGCGTGGTGCTCAAGAGTGGTGAGAAGGTCCTCGGCGATGCCGTCATCGCCGCCGACGGCGCCTACTCCCCCATCAAGCGGGCGTTGAAGATCGACTCGGAGTACAACGGCTACTCCGCGATCGCGATCCGCTCCGAGATGCATCTGAACCGACCCGACAACGACAGCCTCGACATCTATCTGAAGCTGCTCTTCCAGGGCGACCAGCTGCCCGGCTACGGGTGGGTGTTCCCGATGGGCAACAACGTCTTCAACATCGGACTGGGCTATGTGAACAGCTACAAGAACTGGCAGGCGATCAACGCCACCCAGTTCCTGGGCGATTTCCTGCGCAGCCTGCCCCCGGAGTGGGAGGCGCCGCCGATCGAGGAGCTCAAGGAGAACAAGAGCGTGCGTGCGTGGCGATTGCCGATGGGTTTCACCGCCTGGCCGCCGTGGCGCCCGGGCGTGCTGTTCACCGGCGACTCGCTGGGTGCCGGCAAGCCGGCCTCGGGCGCGGGCATCTCCAAGGCTCTCGAGTCCGGGCTGGCCGCCGGTGAATGTGCGATCGCCGCGCTGACCAACGGTGGACCCGACGATTTCACCAACTACGCCCAGCGTATGGAGGCGGCGTGGGGCCGGGAGTATCGACGGGGCCGGTACATGCACAAGCTCATCGGTTATCCGAAGCTGGCGGACGCGGGCATCAAGCTCATCGACAACGCCGCGTTCCGGGACCGGATGCTCAAGGCGCTGTACAAGAAGGCGCAGGGCCCGCAGCACTCCCTGAAGTAACGGGGCCGGGCGCTACCCTGGCCGCATGAGCCGGCCG
>JAEZFL010000034.1 GCA_023417515.1 Pseudomonadota bacterium
GATTGGAGATGCTCTGTGCATGGCAATGCGGCCAACTGACAAGCAGATTCACGGGCGTTTTACGGGGCGCCTAGTGCGGGACGACGATCGTCAAGATGGCCAGTTCCCGTATTACGTTGAGTTGAGGTCCTTTCACGCGGTGCAAATCAAGTGATACTGCTAGGCGGGCCACATAACAATTCGTTCAAGCCGACACCGCTTCGCGGCGTCGGCAAAGCCTCGTAAGATTGTGGCTCTGCCGCCGCCGCAAATCGGTGCGGCTTAACTCAGGCGTTAGGCGGCTATCAAACAATGTTGCAACTTGCTGCTCTCCTGATCGTTGCGCTCGGCGTGGCCCACTCGGTACTCGGTGAGCGGTACATCCTCGTTCGCCTATTCCGTCGGCCTGATCTGCCCAAGATTTTCGGCAGCTCAGACTTTACCGTCCGGACGCTGCGCTTTGCGTGGCACATCACCACCATCGCCTGGTTTGGTCTTGCTGCCTTGGTGTTCGCTGCAAGCCAAGGCGAGCTCAACTCGCAAAACGCCCTGCGGATCATCGGCTACACCGCCATTGCATCTGGCTTGTTGCCTCTTGTCATTACCCGCGGCAGGCACCTTTCGTGGCTGGTACTGTTCGCAATCGGTGGCCTCGCACTCAACGCGAGCGCCGCCTAACAATTCGTTCAAGCCGACACCGCTTCGCGGCGTCGGCAAAGCTAGCTAAGATCGTAGCTGTGCCGCCGCCGCAAATCGGTGCGGCTTAACTCAGGCGTTAGCTGGGTGCAGGCGGGCTTTCACTGGCTCAAGGCAAGAAGCCCCTGACTTGGCCATCCATTGCACATTGGCTCGGCGTTCCGTTGGTGATCCAGTCGCAAGAGCGGCTTGCCGGCCTGGACCAAAGGCCACCCCTGACCCTTTACGTGAATTGGGCTAGGGCCGCGGGCATGGTTCCGCAGCTGCTCACCCAGCTAACAATTCGTTCAAGCCGACACCGCTTCGCGGCGTCGGCAGGCCGTGGCAAGATTGTGGCCTGCCGCCGCCGCAAATCGGTGCGGCTTAACTCAGGCGTTAGCCCGCATGGCAAATGAAGATTCAAAGTCTCATGAAGGGCAAATGGCCCTCTACCAAATCACGGTCAGCGACTTGACCTATTTCAAGTCTCAGCAGTGGTCGCTGACCAACCACGTCATTCTCTTGCTAGCCGGCATTGTTGGAATCACTCAAGTGCTCGGGGTCATGCAGGCTTGGGAGCGTGGCGCTCTCATTGTCTTGGTTCTATTGATCGCAATTGCTGGCTTGATAGTTCTATCCAAGCTTCAGAACTCAATTGAAGTTAGACACGCGCGTCTCTTTGCTGCACGGGAGCAGCTGGGGCTAGCATTCAACGAGTCCTGGGCCGCAAAAGAGAAAGGACCCGAGAGAATTCACTCAATTTGGATTCTCCGGGGCGCAGTGCTGATCGGCGGACTCGTCACTGCTTGGGTTATCGCGAGACCTATAGCGGGCTAACAATTCGTTCAAGCCGAGACCGCTTCGCGGTCTCGCGCGCGTCTCACTCGCCGGCTGCGGTCCGGCTTAACTCAGGCGTTAGGCCGCAGCCATGAAAGAGAATGGTTGATCGGGAGCTAAGCATTCCGCCAAGGCCCAGTGCTTCACACGCGTCCGCCTTTCATCTTAGGCCGCGTAAGCCTTCGGCCAACGCGGACTTGGCAGACACCAATCGCAGTTCAGCCAGTTGCACAGGCCCGTTTTCGGGAAAGCCTGCAAAGCCTGGCTGGTGCGGGGTGAATTAACACCCCAAGTGCAACACCCCTGAGAGTTGTTGCATGCGCTGGATTGGCGTCTGGAAGCCATGGCGTTTCCTCGGTCGTGAGTTGAGTTTAGCGACCACCTGGTCGCAGTCGGATTGCCGCTTGCCGGCGAGGCGCTTTCCCTTGCGGAAGTACTGACGGATCAATCCATTGAAGTTCTCGTTGCTGCCTCGCTCCCACGGATGGTGCGGATAGGCAAAGAAGCACCGCACGCCTGTCGCCTCTTCTATCTGTCGGTAGCCGTGGAACTCGGTGCCGTTGTCCCAGGTGATCGTCTTGAACGGCAGGCCACTGCGCTGGATCAGGCCAACCGTGGCCCGATTAACCGCGAGTACCGTGCGGTGCGGCAGGCGCACGACCTTCGCAAAGCCAGTGGCACGTTCCACCAAGGTCAGGAGGCAGTCGCGTTCGCCTGCTGCACCCATGACGGTATCCCCCTCCCAGTGCCCGGCCTCCTGGCGGAGCTCGATCGCTTCGGGGCGCGTATCAATCATCGGCTTGTTGGCTAATTTCCCGCGCTTTTCAACACCATACGTACGCTTGCGGCGGCGCTTTCCGCCCTGCCGCAACTGTCGGAACATCAACCCGCCCAAGCGCTGATCGCGCCGCACGTGGCGGTAGATCGTCATGTGGCTCAACCGCACACCAAGCCGCTGGGGTAGCTGGCTGGCGATCTGCTCGGGGCTCCACTGCTCTTCGGCCAGCAGCGCCTCAACCTCGGCATAGACTTCGGGTGCGTGGTGCTTCACCCGCCTGCTTCGTCGCCTTCGACCGTTGGCCTGTTCCTGCGCCTTGCTCGGTATGTACAGCGGGTTCGGCTTGCGCTGGTCGTTCGTCGCGTTGCGCTTGAACTCGCGGCTAATCGTGCTCGGCTGGCGTCCCAGGGCGCGAGCAATGCCCCGGATCGACCAACCTTGGCGCTTGAATGCCGACGCGGTGTATCGTTCCGGCTCGGTGAGCTGGCTGTACATAGAGGATCTTCTCTTGGCGGAGTGATCCCCTTCAGTCTGCCAGCTCACCACTTCTTCCTGAGGCGTCGTAGGTGTTGCACTTACTTTGTTAACTTGCGCGGCCTAACAATTCGCTCAAGCCGAGCCCGCTTCGCGGCCTCGGCGCTGGCGCTATGATTGAACCATCGCCAATGCCGCGCAGCGGCCCGGCTTAGCTCAGGCGTTAGGCCGCAGGAGACAGTGTGCGGGACATTGACGTAATCATCGCTCAGCTGCATCTGGCACACCCGGACATATCAGCTGCGCAGCTGACCGTCTTACATCCCGGCGCTGACGACGACGGTTTGTGGTTCTTCCGCCGTCCGGCTACTGACGTTGAGGTGCAACTTGAGTCCAGTACCGGCACTTGTCCCTTCTTGTCCGAAAGCTCAGGGTCGGCTGATCGACTCACAGCGGACAGTGTTGAGCAAGCCATCGCATTCGTGGTCGCGGGACTTGGCATTTCGGCGCCAGCGGCCTAACAATTCATTCAAGCCGACGCCGCTTCGTGGCGCGGCTTAATTCAAGCGTTAGGTTTGACATGAATTTTTTTCGCAACTTGATGTTGGCGCTCGTGGCAGTAGCCCCGGTGAATGCATTGGCCGGCGAGCCTACCCAGCAGCCGGTTCAATCGGTCGGAGTGACGGGCGCTGATGCGAGCGCCGTCATCCGGGTGTGCGCCGACAAGCAAGGACGTCCATATGACATCTCAATGGTTCAGTCGAGCGGCGACAAAAAGATGGATCGCGCTGTTTTTCAGGCAGCGAAACGCTGGAAGTTTCCTCACGTGAGACCAGACGGAACAGAACGCCCAGAGTGTGAGGACGTACCTGTATCCATGAAGGTCAACTAGCAAGAGCGTCAAACCTAACAATTCGTTCAAGCCGAGCCCGCTTCGCGGCCTCGTGCAAGTTCTTTGCAACTTTCACTTGCCCAAGGCCGCAAAGCGGTCCGGCTTAACTCAGGTGTTAGGCCGCAGAAGACACGCATCAGTGGTCAAGAGCTTGCGTTTCGGCAGTAGCCGTCAGCCCTGAGACTGTCGGAACAGCAATTGGCCACTCTCGCCCGCGCTCCGGCATATTTCGGACC
>JAEZFL010000042.1 GCA_023417515.1 Pseudomonadota bacterium
GGGGGTTGACGACGTGGGTGGCGGGGGCGCGGGGGACCGTGGGGGCACCGTGGGGGGCGCGGGCGCCGCCGCTGTCGGCCTGCTGGAGCATGCGCTGCTCGACCGCGCTGCGCGGCTGCGGGCCGCCGAACAGGGCCTGCAGAGCCTGCGCGCGCGGATCGCTCTGGCCCGGATCGGCCTGGCCCGGCCGCGGCGGGGTCAGCGCGAATTCCGGCGGGACGATCAGCTCGGGAGCGCGGGTGACCGCGAATTCGTCGGGGCGGGCGCGGTTGAACGGACCGCCCGAGGCGCACCCCGCCAGCACCAGGGAAACAGGAACGGCGAGGATCATCAAACGACGCATTGGGGTCACTTCCTTCATCGGGCCGGCTTCTCCTTACGCGTCAGGAGCGCCCGCACCAGCAATAACAGCACGCCGATGGTAATCGCGGCGTCGGCGACATTGAAGACCAAAAAGGGCCGCCAGGTGCCGATATGCAAATCCATGAAGTCGACGACATAGCCGAAGCGGATGCGGTCGACGATGTTGCCGAGCGCTCCGCCGAGCACGAGGGCGAGGCCCCACGCGTCGTCGCGCCTCTTCTCGCGCCACAGCCAGATCGCGACGAACAGGGCGATGGCGGTGGTCATCGCCACCAGCCCCCAGCGCATCGCCTCGCTGCTTGCGGTCAGCATGCCCATCGACACGCCGCGATTCTCGACCCAGGTGAGGTTGAAGAAGGAGGTGATGCTGATCTCGCCGCGGAACTGGAGCTGCAGCGGGTAGATCACCACCCATTTCGTCGCCTGGTCGGCGAGGAAGACGAGGAAAGCGAGAGCGTAGCCGTAAGCGCGATTCTTGCGCACCGCGGGCGGGACGTAATCCGGATCGCCGACATGCGGCCGCCGCGGCGTGCCCTCGGGAGCGGCTTCGCTCAGCTCAGCCATTCACCATCTCCCCGCAACGCCCGCACAGATCGCCATCCTCCTCGACCTCGGGCAGGTGCCGCCAGCAGCGCCCGCATTTGGCGAAGTCGGTCCGCTCGACATCGACCTGATCGCTTTGGTTTCCGGCAACCTCGGCGACGATGAAAAGCTCCGGCAGGTCTGTTCGAGGCTGGACGAGGACGTCAAGCTGCGAGTCCGGAATCAGGACTCGGGCCTCGTTGCTGGACCGGATCACCTTGTCGCGGCGAAGCGGCTCGATCGCTTCCGTCACCCTCTGGCGGGTGGCCAGCATCAGGTCGAAGCCGGTAGCAAGCGCGTCGTCGCGCCAGGCCGCATCGATCCCAGGCCATTCGAGCAGGTGGACCGAGCCGCCGTCGGGGAAGCGTGTGCCCCACACCTCCTCGGTCGTGAACGAGAGGATCGGCGCCATCCAGCGCACCAAAGCGTGGAAAACGGTGTCCAGGACGGTGCGGTAGGCGCGGCGCTTCAGCGTTCCCTGCGGCGCGTTCGGGCCGACCTCGCAATAGAGGACGTCCTTGCGCACGTCGAAGAAGAAGGCGCTGAGATCGTCATTGGCGAAGGCCATGATCGCCCGCGTGTAGCGGTTGAACTCATAGTCGTTCGCGGCCTGGCGAAGCTCGGTGTCGAGCAAGGCGAGGCGGTGAAGCACCCAGCGCTCGAGCTCCGGCATCTGGCCGACCGGCACCTTCTCGGCGTCGGTGAAGCCGTCGAGGGCACCGAGCAGGTAGCGGAAGGTGTTGCGGAGCTTGCGGTAGGCGTCGGTGGTCCCCGCCAGGATCTCCTTGCCGATTCGGACGTCCTCGAAATAGTCGGTCGACGCGACCCACAGGCGCAGGATGTCGGCGCCGCTCTCGTCCATCACTTTGAGCGGATCGACGGTGTTGCCGAGGCTCTTCGACATCTTCTTGCCCTGCGGATCGAGGGCGAAGCCGTGGGTGAGCACCTCCTCATAGGGCGCCCGGCCGCGGGTGCCGGCGCTTTCGAGAAGCGACGACTGGAACCAGCCGCGATGCTGGTCCGAGCCTTCCAGGTAGAGGTTGGCGCGGACGCCCTCGCCGTAGCGCTGCTCGATGGTGAAGACGTGGGTCGATCCCGAATCGAACCAGACGTCGAGGATGTCGTTCTGCGGTTCGTAGTCGGCTGCGTCGTAATTGGCGCCGAGCAGCTGCTGGTGGTCGGCCGAGAACCAGGCGTCGGCGCCGCCCTCGCGGAAGGCCGCGACGATTCGGGCATTGACCTCCGGATCGCGGAGGTAATCGCCGGTCTTGCGGTGGACGTAGAGCGCGATCGGGACGCCCCAGGCGCGCTGGCGGCTGATCACCCAGTCGGGGCGGCCCTCCACCATCGCGGAGATTCGGTTCTTCGACTTCTCCGGGACCCAGCGCGTGCGCTCGATCGCGTCGAGCGCGAGGTTGCGAAGGGTGGGGCCGTTATGCCCCTCTCCCGCTTGCGGGAGAGGGTGGCCGAGCGAAGCGAGGTCGGGAGAGGGCCTGTCGTGGCCGCTCGTGCCCTCACCCTCCCGCTGCTGCGCAGCGGACCCCTCCCACACCCCCCAGGGGGAGAGGGGTTTATCCATCGGGATGAACCATTGGGGCGTGCAGCGGTAGATGACCTTGGCCTTGGAGCGCCAGCTGTGCGGGTAGGAGTGGCGGAAGTCGTCGGACGCGGCGAGCAGGGCTCCGGCGTCGCGCAGGTCCGAGCAGATCGGGCCGTCGGAGGCGTTGAACTTTCCGTTGATGACGCTGCCCTGGCCTCCGAGCCACTCCCAGCCGGGGCGGTAGCGGCCAGCGTCGTCGACCGCGAAGACCGGGCCGATTCCGGCCGCCTTGCAGACCTCGAAATCCTCCTCGCCATGGTCCGGCGCCATGTGGACGAGGCCGGTGCCGGCGTCGGTCGTGACATGCGCGCCGGGGAGGAAGGGACGGGGCTTGGCGAAGAAGCCGCCCAGCCGGTGCATCGGGTGCTGCGCAACGGCCCCGCTCAGTTCACTCCCTAGGAACAGTCCTTCATCGGTACCGGGGTAGCCGCCGATAGGCTCAAAGTGCAGGCCGTAGTGGACGACCTCCCGGTCGAACTTGAACGCCCGTTCCGCCACTTGCTCCCACAGATCTTCGGCAATGACCCAGGCCCGACCGACTCCACCCTCCAGGAGGATGCGGTACTTTGCGGTCGAGCTGTATGCGATCGCCTGATTAACGGGGATCGTCCACGGTGTAGTCGTCCATACGACCCCGAAGACCTGCTCTCCCCGCTCGATGAGCTTGGAGATGGCCGGACAATTGGGCGCTTCCAGGATCCGGAAACTGACGTCGATCTGCGTGGACGTGATGTCCTCATACTCGACCTCGGCGTCGGCCAGAGCGGTCTTCTCGACCGGGCTCCACATGACCGGCTTGGCGCCGCGGTAGAGCTGGCCGCTTTCCGCGAACTTCAGAAGCTCGCCGACGATCGCGGCCTCGGCGCCGAAATTCATGGTGAGATAGGGATCGTCCCACTCGCCCATCACGCCGAGGCGCTGGAACTGCTCGCGTTGAACGGCGACCCACTTGTCGGCATAGGCGCGGCACTCGGCGCGGAACTGGGCCTTGGGGACCTGGTCCTTGTCGAGCTTCTGCTTGCGATAGGCTTCCTCGACCTTCCATTCGATCGGCAGGCCGTGGCAGTCCCAGCCCGGCACGTAGGGCGAGTCCTTGCCCATCAGCGACTGCGAGCGGACGACGATGTCCTTGAGGACCTTGTTCATCGCATGGCCCATGTGGATGTCGCCATTGGCGTAGGGCGGGCCGTCGTGGAGGATGAAGCGCTCGCGCCCGGCGCGGGCCTTGCGGAGCTGGCCGTACAGATCCTCCTCGCGCCAGCGCGCGAGAATCGCCGGCTCCTTCTGGGAGAGGCCGGCCTTCATGGGAAAATCGGTCTTCGGCAGGAAAACGGTGTCCCGCCAGTCTTTCTTGTCGGACATCAGCGCGCGCTTAGCGGTCTATAGGGGCCAAGGAAACACCCGAGCGGAAGAGCGACACCAGCGGAGTGAAGTTCACGAAGTTCACTGTCTCCCGACAAAATCGTGAACTTAGGGCGGGGGCGGTTGTGGCCGTCGGAAAATCCAGTGCGTATTTGGTTCACTGTCACGTAAAGTGTGAACCAGATGAAATCCTATTTTGCAAGGGGGTGTGTGGTGAGGATCAACCCCTCCCTTGAAAGGGAAGGGTTGACGCCCTCTTCGTCATGCCGGGCTTGATCCGGAATCCACCTTTACCTTTCCTGCCCACGAAGAAGGTGGACCCCGGATCAAGTCCGGGGTGACGACCCCTGCAGAATGGCGCGCGCTGCCGCCTCGTCCGCCTGCATCTGGGCCTTGAGGGATTCGAGGTCGTCGAACTTCATCTCCGGGCGGAGCCAGGCGTGGAGCTCGACCTCGATTCGGCGGCCGTAGAGGTCGCCGAACCAGTCGAGGAAATAGGGCTCGAGCAGCTCCTTGGGCGGATCGAAGGTCGGGCGCACGCCGAGATTGGCAACTCCGTCGACGATCTCGCCGCCGGGGAGTCGGCCGCGCACCGCGTAGATCCCGAAGCGCGGGCGGAGATACTTGCCGAGGCTCATGTTGGCGGTCGGATAGCCGAGCGCGCGGCCGCGCTTGTCGCCATGCTCGACGATCCCCTCGATCGCGAACGGGCGTGTGAGCAGGCGGTTGGCGGTGGCGAGGTCGCCGTCTCGAAGAGCATCGCGGATCCGGCTGGACGAGACCGGCTCGCCGTCCGCCTCGACCGGGCCGACCGCGTCGACGCTCATGCCATGGGCCGGGGCGAGGGCGCGGAGGACGTCGACATTGCCGCCGCGGCGGTTGCCGAAGGTGAAGTCTTCGCCGGTGACCACGCCCGCGGCGCCGATGCGGGCCGAGAGCCAGTCGGCAATGAAATCCTCGGCGGTGACGGCGGCGAGGGCGGCGTCGAAGTGGAAGACCAGCATCGCGTCGGCGCCGGCCTCGGCGAACAGACGCTCGCGCTGGCCGAGGGTGGTGAGCCGGAAGGGCGGCAGGTCAGGCTTGAAGTGGCGGACCGGGTGGGGATCGAAGGTCGCGACCAGAGCGGGGCGGCCTTCGGCGCGGGCGCGCTCGACGGCGCGGCCGACCACGGCCTGGTGGCCGCGGTGAAAGCCGTCGAAATTGCCAAGCGCGACGATGCCATTGCGATACGCGTCAGGGACCGCCGAGCCCCCGTCCAGGCGCTCCATGGCGCGCGCTATAGGGGAGGGGAAATGGAGCAACAATCCTCCCTTCACCGCCATTCCACCGGCGCAGTGCACCGGCGGAGCCTTGAAGGCGGCTTCGCCCGGAACGGGGAGGGACGCGGTCGGAGCTCGATTTGCGCACCACCGTCATGCTGAACTTGTTTCAGCATCCATTCTCGAGTTTCGGAGCGGGCGGAGAAATGGACCCTGAAACAAGTTCAGGGTGACGACCTTCCCTTAACGGCGTTCCAGCCTGACGAAGCTGTAGGCGGGGCGGCCGTCTTCGGCTTCGTGGTCGACCCGGGTTTCCTCGCGCCAGACGGCGGGGTCGAAGGGGGGGAGGATGGTGTCGCCCTCGATCGCGCCGTGGACTTCAGTGAGCTCAACGGCGTGGGCAAGCGGCTCGAACAATGCGAAGATCTCGGCGCCGCCGATCACCGAGATATAGTCGGCATTGGCGGCGCGGATCGCTTCATCGACGCTGTGAGCCACCACCGCTCCCTCGGCGGACCAGCTCTTGTCGCGGGTGAGCACGATGTGGCGGCGGGCGGGGAGAAGGCCGGGCAGGCTGTCGAAGGTGCGGCGGCCCATGATCATCGGGGTGCCCATCGTCACTTCCTTGAAGTGGCGGAGGTCGGCCGGCAGGTGCCAGGGCAGGCGCCCGTCCCTGCCGATCACGCCGTTGGCGGCGCGGGCGACGACGAGGGTGATCTCAGGGGCGCGGGAAGAGTCAGGGATTGGGGTCTGGCTGGTCACCGGGCGGGCATGCCCGCTCGCCGTCGCTCCCGCAATATGCCTGCACCACCCGCTCGGTGATCGCCGCGCAGTCCGCGCCGGCGAACGGGAAGGTGCCGGACAGGGCATTCTTCACTTCGGGCGCGAGCGCTTCCTGGAGCCGGCGGCGGGCGCGCAGGAGGCGGGTCTTCACGGTCGCGGGGACGATGCCGAGAGACTCGGCGGTCTCCTCGACGCTCAGCCCCTCGACCTCGCGAAGCACGAACACCGTCCGGAACGGCGCGGGCAGGCCGGCGATGGCGTCCTCGAGGACTCGCCGCAATTGCATTCGAGCCAGGTCGGCGTCGGGCGCAGTGCCGCTCATCGATCCACGCATGAGCTTCTCCCGATAATCGTCGAGGACCGCGACGGACGCATTGTCCAGGTTCCAGCGGCGGCGGCGGGCCGAGCGGTCGCGCGCGAGGGCCTCGTTGATGGCGATCCGGGTCAGCCAGGTCGACAGGGACGAGCGCCCCTCGAAGCCGGCGATCTTCGCGAAGCCCTTGAGATAGGCGCTCTGGACCGCGTCCTCCGCCTCGGCGCGGTTCTTGAGGATCGACCAGGCGGCGCGGAACAGGCGCTGGTTGTTGCGCATGGTGACGAGACGCACCGCAGCGACGTCGCGCTCGGCGATGAGCCGGGCGAGCGCGGGATCGTCGAGAAGCTCGTAATCGACCTTTGCCTGGGCGGTCATGTCACGCTCCCGTGAAGCCGGAGATCGAGCTCATCAGCTCGCGGCGCAGGTCCGGATCGGCCCTGAAGTCGCCGAGCCAGGCCTTGGTGACCATCGCGACGCCATGCTGGTTGACCCCGCGCGTGGACATGCAGCCGTGGCTGGCCTCGATGATCACGCCGACGCCTCTGGGTTGCAACACTTCGTTCAGGGTGCGGGCGATCTGGTTGGTGAGCCGCTCCTGGAGCTGGAGGCGGCGGGCATAAGCGTCGACCAGGCGGGCGAGCTTGGAGATTCCGATGACACGGCCGGCGGGGCGGTAGGCGACATGGGCGCGGCCGGTGATCGGCGCGAGATGATGCTCGCAGGTCGAGACCAGCGGGATGTCCTTGAGGAGCACGGTCTCGTCATAATCCTCGGCCTCGGAGAAGACCCGCTCGAGCAAGGCGGCGGGATCGACCGCATAGCCGGCAAACCATTCGCCATAAGCGCGGGCGACCCGGGCCGGCGTGTCGGCGAGGCCTTCGCGATCGGGATCGTCGCCGGCGGCGGCGATGAGCGTGCGCACGGCGCGCTCGACCTCGAACCGGCTCGGGCGGCGCGGCGCGGCGCTCGGGGCGAACAGCTCGCTCGCCGGGGCGAGATCCTGGCAGGCACATAATTCCACGAACGCTCTCCCTTGTTGCCGCCTGTTGGATGGCGGCGGGCGGCGGAGGTTCCCGGGATTATTCGGAAGCCGGGTAATGGAGGCCGTCGGGGTGGCGCTCGGCGCCGGGGGTCAGCTTGGCCGGGTCGACCCGGGAGTCGCCCATCAGGTGGAAGACCTCGCGGCCTTCGCTGAGCAGATAGTCGGCGACGATCCGGCGGTGGCAGCGCCACCACACGGATTCCGCGCACATGATCGCGGTGCGCCTGTCGCGCGACACGTCCTGAAGCTGCGCGAGGCCGGCCCGATATTCGTCCGAAAGGGCGTAATCGGCGTAATTGTGGAAGCTCTGATTGGTCCAGTAGCCGTTGACCTCCGGCGGGACGTCGCGCTGCTTGCCGCGCAGGCCGCCCAGCGCCTCGATCCGGAGATGGCCGATCTGCCAGGGCGCGAGCGCGTCGGGAAGCGCGTCGAGATTATAGTCCGGGTTGCGACGCGAGCGCGGCACCGTGCGGATGTCGACGACGAGCTGCACCTGGCCGGCGCGCAGAAGGTCGACGAATTCGGAGATCGTCCGGGTCGAATGGCCGATCGTGAAGACGGGAAGGTCGGTCATCGCAGCGCTCGCTCGACTTCGGTTCGAAGCGCCGGCAGGACCTCGGCCTCGAACCAGGGATTGCGCTGCGCGAACAGGCGCGAGCGCCACGACGGGTGGGGCAGCGGGAAATATTCGGGGAGCCAGGACCGGAAATTGCGGACCCGGTCGGTGACCGCCCCTTTGCCGAGGACGTGCTGCTGGGCGTAGCTGCCGACGAGCAGGGTCAGGCGAAGCTCGCCGAGATGGCGGATGATCGGCTCGCGCCAGCGCGGCGCGCATTCGGGCCGGGGAGGGGCGTCGCCGCCGCTCGAGCGGCCGGGATAGCATAGTCCCATCGGCAGGATCGCGACCCGCCCTGCGTCGTAGAATTTCTCGCGCGACATGCCGAGCCAGGAGCGCAGCCGCTCGCCGGAATCGTCGTCGAACGGAACGCCCGAGGCGTGAACCTTGGTGCCCGGCGCCTGGCTGGTGATCAGGATTCGCGCGGTCGGCGACAGCTGGAAGACCGGCCGCGGGCCGAGCGGGAGCACGTCCGCGCAGGCGCGGCACGCGCGCACTTGCTCGGCCAGGGCTTCGAACCGGTCCATGACTAGCAAATGGGGCTGGAGGACGCGGGTTCCAGGGTCGCGCCGGGAACCATGGCCGCCGAGCGGCATCCAAGGCTATGAGCAAGGGGCTCAGGCGGCGCGGAGGAAATCATGGCCGAAAGTGCACCACCGACGGGTCCGGATCTGTCGCGAGGCGTGAAGCTGAGCGACGTGCCGGCGGAGGGAATGCTCGCCGGCCATGTCGCGGGAGAGCCGGTGATCCTGTCGCTCCACGACGGCGAGCTGTTCGCGGTGGGAGGGGCGTGCACCCATTATGGCGCCCCGCTCGCCGAAGGGCTGGCGGTCGGCGACACGGTCCGCTGCCCCTGGCACCATGCCTGCTTCAGCCTGCGCAGCGGAATCGCGCTGAAGGCCCCCGCCTTCGCGCCGCTGCAGCGGTGGAAGGTCGAGCGCGACGGGGACAAAGTCTTCGTGCGCGCCAGGGATGACGAAGAGTCGCCGCCGGCACACGCGCGGTCCGCCCCTGACCGGATCGTCCCCGACCGAATCGTCATCGTCGGCGGCGGCGCGGCCGGCTTCGCAGCAGCCGAGATGCTCGTGCGGCTGGGCTATTCGGGCTCGCTGACCATGTTGAGCGACGATGTCGACGCGCCCTATGACCGGCCCAACATCTCCAAGGACTATCTCGCCGGAACCGCCCCGGAGGAGTGGATCCCGCTTCAGGGGCCGGACTGGTATCGCGACCGCGGCATCGACCTCAGGCTCGGCGTGCGGGTCGCCGGAATCGATACCGGCAAGCGCCAGGTCCGGCTCGAAGGCGGCGAGGCGGTCGGCTTCGACGCCTTGCTGATCGCCACCGGCGCGGAGCCGGTCCGCCCGCCGGTCCCCGGCTTCGACCGCGCGAACGTCCATGTGCTGAGGTCGCTGGCCGACTCGCGCGCGATCATCGCCGCGGCCGGAAGCGCCGCGACGGCCGTCGTCATCGGCGCGAGCTTCATCGGCCTGGAAGCGGCGGCGTCGCTGAGGGCGCGCGGCCTCGATGTGCATGTCGTCGCGCCCGGCCGGGTGCCGATGGCGAAGGTACTCGGTCCCGAGATCGGAGCGTTCGTACGTGCGCTTCACGAGCGCGAAGGCGTGACGTTCCACCTCGGCCATACCGCGTCCGGCTTCGACGGGACGTCGCTGATCCTCGACGACGGCAGCTCGATCGACACCGATGTCGTGATCCTGGGGACCGGGGTCCGGCCGCGTATCGAGCTGGCTGAGGCGGCCGGACTCGCGACCGATGACGGCATCCTCGTGGACGCCTATCTCGAAACCGATGTGCCGGGCATCTACGCGGCCGGCGACGTCGCCAACCATCCCTATCGCCACGGCGACCGCGCGCGAATCGAGCATTGGGTGGTCGCCCAGCGCCAGGGGCAGGCCGCCGCCCGCAACATGCTCGGCGAGCGGACCCCGTTCGTCGACGTGCCGTTCTTCTGGAGCCGCCATTACGACTCCGCGATCCTCTATGTCGGCCATGCGCGGTCGTGGGACGATCTGGCGGTGGACGGCTCCGTGGCCGACGGCGACTGCACGGTGCGCTTCTATGAAGGCGGTGTTCTCAAGGCTTCGGCGTCGATCGGCCGGGCGCGGGAGAATCTGTGCGAGGAGCTGCTGCTGGAGCACAGCGAGGCGTCAGCGTCCGTGCCGGCGCCTCCGCTTCACGCGTGAACGGCGATTAGCGCACCTCCAGGCCGAAGGGTTGGTGGCGGTGCTCGCGCCGCGCGAGCCTGCGGCTCGCCCCCACCCCTGGCCCCTCCCCTTAAGGGGAGGGGTTGATCTGAGTTTCAGGCGACGGAGCGGAGGTTGCTCGAGAGGCGGCCTTCCTCGATGCCGCGCTGGAGCCCGGCCGCCACCGTGCCGAGCGGCGCTTCGGCGATCGTCGCGGCGATCCCGGAGCTCGCTGCGATTCGGTCGGCGAGCAGGGCGGTCATCGCGCCGCCGCCGGTCAGGGTGATGCCATCCTCGAAAATGTCCTCGGACAGTTCCGGCGGAGTCTCGCTGAGCGCCTCCCGGACGGCGGTGACGATCTGATCGGCATGCTTGTTCCACACGCCGAGAAGCTCGGCCGGGGACATCGACAGCTCGCGCGGCAGCCCGGACGCGGCATCCATTCCGCGGACCTCGACGGGCGCGGGGTCGCCGCCGGCAAGCACGTCCGAAAGCCTGAGCTTCAGGGCCTCGGCGGAGGCGGTGCCGATGTGAAAGCGATGCTTCAGATGAAGATAGTCGGTCAGCGACTGGTCGAGCGCGTCGCCGCCGCCCCTGACGGACTGGGAGACGCAGATCCCGCCCAGCGAGATCACCGCGATCTCGGTGGTTCCGGCCCCGCAATCGATGACCATGCGCGCGCGGGCGTCGTCGATCTCGAAGCCGAGGCCGAGGGCCGCGAGAAGCGGCTCGGGCACCAGCTCCGGATCGGCGAAGCCGGCGTCGATCGCTGCAGTGGACAAGGCGCGCCGCTCGGCCTGGGTCGCGTCGGCGGGGACTCCGATCGCCGGGCGCAGGCGGCCGAGCATGGAGCGCGGCCGAACCGCCCGCCGGACGAAGGCAAGCAGCTCGCGCGCCGCTGCCATGTCGCTGAGCACGCCGCTGCGCAGCGGGTGGATGATCTTGAGCGGCTTGGCGACCTTGCCGACATAGCTGTGGGCCAGCGCGCCGGCAGCGACGAAGCGCGGCACGGCGTCATAGGCCTGGAAGCAGCAGATGGACGGCTGGTCGAGGACGATTCCGGAGCCCGGGACGACGGCAAGGGTGTTGGCCGTGCCCAGATCGATACCGAGGTCCAACCTGCGCTGCGACATATTAGGGAATCTCATGATCGCCTGCGCTTAGCAGGTGCGAGAGGGCTCCGCCATGGTCCCGGCGACGAGTTCGGGCGAGGCGCGGTGAGAAGGCGTCACGCCGCGCTGGGCGGAGGATCGTCGGGACCGTCTGGCGCCGGCGGGCGGCCGGGCGCGCTGCTGCGGATATTGTCGTTGGCGACGGCGGCGAACCTGGCCTTGCCGCCGGCGATGGCGGTGAGGCGGCGCGCGCCGGGACGAATCGGCCTCCGGCCGAGCGCGAGGCTGACGACGTGGACGAGCGACTCCTCCGTCGGCCGCGGGGCGGCGGTGACCCTCAAGGCGGGGAGATGACGAAGCTCGGCGGCGCAGGCCTCCGAGATGCAGAAGACCCGGCCCGACCAATTGTAGGCGGCGACCAGCTCCGCGACCCGCCGCGCTGCTTTCGGCGAATGGACGAGGATGGAGTCGAGCCGCGGCAGCGCGCCGATGGCTCGGCCGAGATCCGCATCTCCCACCGGGCGCGAGCGATAGACCACCTGCCGGGTCGCCTCGTAGCCCGACATTTCGAGATAGACTCGAAGGTCCCCGGCGGGCTGTTCGGCGCTGAAATGGACGACATGGGCCGGCCTCGCCAGGGTCGTGACGATCAGCTTCTGGAGATCGGTGACGTCGCCCTTTGCCGACCGGACGTCGCGATAGCCCGCCCCGAGCGCGGCGCGGCCGGTATGATCGCCGACCGTGTAGACCGGAACCTGCGTCCAGTCGTCGCGGAACCTGTGGTGGCTGACGCCGTGCCCGCTGGTGAAGACGATCGCGTCCGGCGGAGCGACCGGGACCGACGGCTCGACGCGCTCGATGTCCAGGACCGGCACCTTGATGACTTTGTGGCCGAGCGAGCGCAGCCGCCGCTCGGTCAGGCGGTTGTCCGGCGCCGACCGGGTCACCCACAGGAGGCGCGGCTCGAAGCCCATCGCGCTCATCCCCCGGCCGCGCTGCGCATCATCGGTGCCGCCGCGCGGTTGTCGACCCTGGAGACGTAGAGATCGCAGAAGCTGCCTTTCTCGTTCGGCCACAGGATCGCCTGGCCGGCGCGCATGCCGATCAGGCCCGCGCCGAGGAGCGTCGCGATGCTGAGGCCGTCGTCCGGCTGGTGGGGGGAGGGGTGGACGAGCTGGCGCGACTGTGGAGCGCTGCCGTCATTGGTGAATTCGACATGGCTGTTCATCGCCACCGTCTCCGCCTCGATCTCCTCGGTCGGAAGCACGGTGGCGAGCCGAAGCTTGCGCAGCAGGAGGCAGGAGACGATGTCGTCGTCGAGCGCCAGCGCGAGCGTTCGAAGATAGTGGACCTCGTTCTCGCTGATATGCAGCTCGGCGCTGCTGTGGAGCGCCGCCCAGATTCCGCTCAGGCTGTCGGCGAGGGTCATCTGCGGGCTTGGTTCCATAACCGGCAGTCCCGTCAATGCACGCTGGGCGTCGGCGCTTCGACGCCCCGGACTCCGCGCAGCCGGACGATCTGGGCAACGCGCTGAGCCATCGCCTTGGCGCGCGGGAAGGTCTTGCCCTCGAGCTGGAGGAAGTCGGGATCGGAGGAAAAGAAGCGGTAGCCGCCGGGGACCTTGACCGCGATCCCAACGACTTTCTTGTCGGCTTCGACGACAAATCGATCGGCCATGTCGGACATGTGCAGCTCCTCAGCGATTAAAGACCGAACGCGAGGATGTGATCGGCGATCACCGGCCGCACGACGGCGGCTCGTTCCCCGGGTTCTGCGGAAGACGGCTGCTCTGGATCGGGCAGCCGGCACGGGGCTTCCGCCCCTTGCGCGCGCTAGGCCATGGGCGCCCAAGCGGGGGGCGTCGACCTAGCGCCTAAGGTCGTGCGGTGCTGCTGCCCGGGTGAAGCTCCGGATGCCCGATCTGGACGTTCCTTGCCATGGCTCGACTATGGGGGCGGCCCCGGCGAAGTCAAGTTGAGCGCCCCCGCCCGGCGGGGCGGTCAGACGGCGACGTCGCCCTGGATCGAGGGATGGGGATCGTAGCCGGCGACCTCGAAATCCTCGATCCGGTAATCGTCGATGGAAGGCGCCTGGCGGAGCAGCTTCATGGTCGGAAGCGGACGTGGCTCGCGGGCGATCTGGGCGCGGACCTGGTCGACATGGTTGAGGTAGATGTGAACGTCGCCGCCGACCCAGACGAGCTCGCCCGGGGTGAGGCCGGCCTGCTGGGCGAGCATGTGGACGAGGGCCGCGCCGCCGGTGAAGTTGAACGGGGCGCCGAGGAACAGGTCGCAGGAGCGCTGGAAGATGAGGCAGCTCAGCTCGCGGCGGGAATTGACATGGAACTGATAGACCATGTGGCAGGGCGGAAGCGCCATCTGGCCGATCTCGGGGACGTTCCAGGCGTGGAAAAGCATTCGCCGGCTGGCAGGGTTGGTCTTCAGGGTCTCGATCAGGGTGGCGATCTGGTCGTGCTCCCGGCCCTGCGCATCGAGCCAGCGGCGCCACTGCTTGCCATAGACCGGGCCGAGCTCGCCCCACCTGGCGGCGAAATCGTCGTCGGCGAGGATCCGGGCCTCGAAGGCCTCCTGGGCGATGTCCTCGCCGGTCGCCTCGCGATATCTGGCGAGCGGCCAGTCGGACCAGATGCGGACATTCTGCTCGAGCAGCTGGCGGATGTTGGTGCCGCCGGTGAGGAACCACAGCATCTCCTTGACCGCGGTCTTCCAATAGACCCGCTTGGTAGTGAGGATCGGCACCTGGCCGCCCGAGAGGTCGAAGCGGAGGAGCTCGCCGAACAGCGACTTCGTGCCGATTCCGGTGCGGTCGATGCGCTCGTCACCCTTGTCCAGGACTCGGGCGAGAAGGTCGAGATATTGCCGTTCGGGATGCGCCATGGCCCCGTCCTATTGGCGGCGCGGGCGGGGGACAAGGCGGGGCCGGGCTGGCCCTTGCCCGCTCATGTTCCTAAGTGGCTGGGAAAGCGAAAAGGAGCGGGTGATGGGTGAAGCTTATATCGTCGCGGCGTGCCGGACGGCGGGCGGGCGCAGGGGCGGCCGGCTGGCCGGCTGGCATCCGGTCGACATGGCCGCGGCGGTGCTGGACGCGGCGGTGGAGCGGAGCGGGATCGATCCGGCCGCGGTCGACGACGTCATCATGGGCTGCGTCAGCCAGGGCGGCGAGCAGGGCTTCCAGGTCGGCCGCAACGCGGTGCTCGCGTCCAAGCTTCCGCAGCATGTGCCGGCGGTGACCGTGGACCGCCAGTGCGGCAGCTCGCAGCAGTCGATCCACTTCGCCGCTCAGGCGGTGATGAGCGGGACCCAGGACGTGGTCATCGCCGCGGGGGTCGAGAGCATGACCCGGGTGCCGATGGGATCGACGGTGATGCTGTTCATGAAGGAGGGCTTAGGCGGCCCCAAGTCGCCGGGGCAGGAGGCCAAATATCCGGGCGTCCAGTTCAGCCAGTTCATCGGCGCCGAGATGATCGCGAAGAAGTGGGGCTATGACCGCGAGGCGCTCGACCGCTACGCACTCGCCAGCCACGAGCGCGCCATTGCGGCGACCCGGCGCGGCGACTTCGGCGACGAGATCGTTGCGCTGGAGGTGGACGGTCCGGACGGCAAAGAGATGCATGAACAGGACGAGGGCATCCGCTTCGACGCCACCTATGAGGGGATCGCTTCCGTCAAGTTGCTCAATCCCGACGGAGTCATCTCCGCCGCCAATGCCAGCCAGATCTGCGACGGCGCCAGCGCGGTGATGATCGCTTCGGCCGCGGCGGTGAAGGCGCACGGGCTGACCCCGCTGGCGCGGATCCACAACCTCACGGTCACCGCGGGCGACCCGGTGATCATGCTGGAGGAGCCGCTCTACGCCACCGACCGGGCGCTTCAGCGGGCCGGCATGGGCATCGGCGACATCGACCTGTTCGAGGTCAACGAGGCGTTCGCCCCGGTACCGCTCGCCTGGCTCCAGCACACCGGCGCCGACCCGGAACGGCTCAACGTCAATGGCGGGGCGATCGCGCTCGGCCATCCGCTCGGGGCGTCGGGCGCCAAGCTGATGGCGACCCTGGTCCACGCTCTGCGCAGGCGCGGCAAGAGGTGGGGCCTTCAGACCATGTGCGAAGGCGGCGGCACCGCCAACGTGACCATCGTCGAGGCGCTCTAAACCTCCGCTCGTGTCGAGCGACGTCGAGACACCTTACCGAGCGCAGTCGAGGCCAAATCCGTTCTCGGCTTCGCTCGAACAACACCTCTCGACTTCGCTCGAGGTGAGCGGTGGGTATGCTAGCCTTCCGCGGCCTCGGCCATCTCGACTTCGGCGAGGCGGCCGCCCCGGCGCAGGGGGTCGGCGAATTGCGGGTGGCGCTCGAGCTGGCGGCGATAGAGCCGGCCGACCGCGGCGACGAGCCGGCCCTCGCGGCCGAGCATCGCATCGGCATGGCGGATCATCAGCGAATTGGGCCAGGACTTGGCACGGGTCGACTCGACCTGGGCGATCACTTCGTCCTCGTCCGCGTCGGGAAGGGCCTGCGCGATCATCGCCGCCATCGCCGCGGTCGAGCGCGAGATGCCCATGTGGCAGTGGATGAGCAGGTGCGCGGGATCGCGGGCCGGGAGGGCGCGGCCGAACTCGAGCAGCGCCGCCATGTCGTCGCGGGTCGGCATCACCATTCCGGGAAGCGGCAGGATGACGTCGTGGAATCGAAGGGTCAGCCGGCGCTGCGGCGGCGCCGCGTTGAACGAGGCGGGCTCGGGCTGATCGGGGTCGAGGATCGACAGCAGGTGGGTCACCCCGGCACTGCCGAGCGCATCGAGCTCGTCGAGCCCGCAAATCGTCTGCCTGATCGTCCAGTCGATCATCGTCGAGCGAAGCTAGCAGCCGCCGCGGCCGGCGCAAACCCGCCGATTCGCGCGCCGAGACGGCCTCGATCCGCGCTGAAAGACGTGGAGTCACAGTGGCTTTCGGGTTATGGCCGCCCGGGCGGGGGCCGCATCGCCGGCCGCGACAGTCACGAACCTGTCGTCTTTGCGCGGTTCAATTCGTCACAAGAATAAGCGATAGGTTGGCCGGTCGAGGCGGCGGGGAGAGGAATGATGAACTCGGTGACCCGGCTGGGCGACCTTGCCAGGGGCGACCTCGCCGACCTGCGCCAGGCGCCGTCGGAAGGCGGCCCGAGCGTCGGCCCGTCGGGAGCGCCGCGCCGCTCCTACCGCACCATCTGGATTTCCGATGTCCATCTCGGCACGCGCGGCTGCAACGACCGAATGCTGATCGACTTCCTCGACCATGTCGACAGCGAGACTCTCTATCTGGTCGGCGACATCATCGACGGTTGGCGGATGAAGAAGCGCTTCTACTGGCCCGAGCGCCACAGCGCGATCGTGCGGCGCGTGATGAAGCGCGCGATCCGGGGCACGCGGGTGATCTACATCCCCGGCAATCATGACGAGATGTTCCGCCAGTTCGTCGGCATGAATTTCGGCGGGGTCGAGATCCGATCCAAGGCGATCCACGACACCGCGGACGGGCGCAGGCTGCTGGTCGTTCACGGCGACGAGTTCGACGCGATCGTGCTCGCCCACCGCTGGCTCGCCTTCCTCGGCGACTGGGCCTACCGCACCCTGATGCAGCTGAACGTCGCGGTGAACGCGTTCCGCCGTTTCTTCGGAATGGAATATTGGTCGCTGTCGAAGCACGCCAAGCACAAGGTGAAAAGCGCCGTCTCGGTAATCTCGCGCTTCGAGGAGGCGCTTGCCCACGAGGCCAGGAGCAAAGGCGTCGACGGAGTGGTCTGCGGCCACATCCATACCGCCGAGATTCGCGATTTCGGCGGGACCGTCTATTACAATGACGGCGACTGGGTCGAAGGCTGCACGGCCCTCGTCGAGCATGCCGACGGCACCATGGAGATCCTGCACTGGCCGGACGAGATCAAGAAGCGAGCCGACCAGCCGGTGAAGCTCAAGCTCAAGGCGGCGGCATAGCGGCTGCTTCCGTGAAGATCCTCATCGTCACCGATGCCTGGTCGCCCCAGGTCAACGGTGTCGTGCGCACGCTCCAGGCGGTGCGGGCCGAACTCGAGCGGATGGGCCATCATGTCGAGCTGATCGCGCCCGACCAGTTTCGTTCGTTGCCGTGCCCGACCTATCCGGAGATCCGCCTCGCCCTGACGGCGAGCGTCGGCAAGCGGATCGAGGAGGCGGGGGCGGACGCGATCCACGTCGCCACCGAGGGCCCGCTCGGCGTCGCCGCTCGCCGATACTGCGTCAAGCAGGGTCTGCCCTTCACCACCGCCTATCATACCCAGTTTCCCGATTATGTCGCCAAGCGCACGAAGCTGCCGGCGCGCTGGTTCTGGCGCTACATTCGCTGGTTCCACGCGCCTGCCAAGGCAGTGATGGTGTCGACGGCGACGGTCGAGAAGCAGCTTCGCGACAACAAGATCGTCCACACCCGCCATTGGGGCCGCGGGGTCGACCTCAAGCTGTTCACGCCCGCGGGGCCGAGGCATCCGGCGTTCGAGGACATGGCAGGCCCGATCCTGCTCTATGTCGGCCGGGTCGCGGTCGAGAAAAATGTCGAGGACTTCGTGACCCTCGACCATCCCGGCACGAAGGTGGTCGTGGGCGACGGTCCGGCCCTCGAATCTCTGAAGGCGAGGTTTCCGCAGGTCCGCTTCCTCGGCAAGATCACCGGCGCCGATCTCGCCGCCGCCTATAGAAGCGCCGACGTCTTCGTCTTCCCGAGCCGCACCGACACGTTCGGCCTGGTCCTGATCGAGGCGCTTGCCGCCGGCACGCCGGTCGCCGCTTATCCGGTGCAGGGTCCGATCGACGTGCTCACCGACGAGGTCGCCTGCATGGACGAGGACCTGGCTCGGGCGACGGCGATCGCGCTGACCCGCGACCGCGCCGCCTGTGCCGCTTATGCCGGCAATTTCGGGTGGGACGAGAGCGCCCGGCAGTTCCTCGAGGCCTTGTTTCCGATCGGCCATGGACCGGCAGGGATGGTGGCGTCGGCCGCCTTGGCCGAGGCCTAGGCCTGCCGATCCGGTTCCGCTTGCGCACGGATCGCGGTCGGCTTAAGGTTCGCGCCACAAGCGGCCGCTCCTGACGGGGCGGCCCTTATCGTTTCTAGCACCCGAAGGAGGGAGAGATGGCCCAGCCGCTCATGCCCCACGCGACCGCCAGCTGGCTGGTCGAGAATACCGCCTTGACGTTCCAGCAGATCGCCGAATTTTGCGGCCTCCACATCCTGGAAGTGCAGGCGATCGCCGACGATACCGCCGCGACCAAGCTCACCGGCCGCGACCCGCTTCGCTCGGGCGAGCTTACCCAGGAGGAGATCGACCGCGGCCAGGCCGACCCGGCCTATCGTCTCCAGCTTCAGCGCGAGCCGGACAAGGCGGTGCGCACCAAGGGCCCGCGCTACACGCCGGTGTCGAAGCGCCAGGACAAGCCGGACGGCGTCGCCTGGCTGATCCGCAACCATCCCGAGCTGTCGGACGGAGCGATCGGCAAGCTGATCGGCACCACCCGCTCGACGATCCAGGCGATCCGCGAGCGAAGCCACTGGAACATCGCCAACATCCAGCCGAAGGACCCGGTCACGCTCGGCCTGACCAGCCAGCGCGAGCTCGACGCCGCCGTCGCCAAGGCCGCCAAGCAGGCGGGCATCGAGGCCGCGCCGCAGGATCCGCGCATCCAGCAGGACCGCGAGGCCTTGATCGAGGAGCTGCGCGCCGAGCGCGACGCCGCCCATCGCGAGGCCGAGGTCGCACTCACGGCCGAGCAGCAGCTGTGGGGCGTCGGCGATCCGGCCGATGCGGCGCCGGCGGACGAGGATTCTGCCGAGCGCTGAGGCGCCCACTCGGTTTTCTCGTGAAACTTAGCTTGTCGAATTCCTGGCCTTCTGCTTTCCCTGAGGGATGGACGAAACGGACAGGGGTTCGACGAGCTCAGCCCGAATTCAGCGCAGCTCCCCTGCGCCCGACATTTCCCTGACCGAGCCCGAGCCGACCAGCCACCGCGGTCTCACCTATCCCTGGGGCCGGCGCGTGCCGGAGCAGGGCGAGCTGATCGAGATCGCGCCCGGGATCGGCTGGGCGCGGCTGCCGATGCCCGGCGCCCTCAAGCATATCAACGTGTGGGCGCTCGACGACGGCGATGGCGTGGCTCTCGTCGACACCGGCCTCAACCTCCCCGTCGCGCGCGAGGCGTGGGACGCGCTGTTCGCGGGGCCGCTCGCAGGCCGCGCCGTGACCCGGGTGATCTGCACCCATTTCCATCCCGATCATATCGGCCTCGCCGGCTGGCTGTGCGAGCGGTTCGGCGTTCGCCTGTGGATGACCCGCGGCGAATGGCTGTTCGCGCGCATGCTCAGCTGCGACGTGCGCGACGTGCCTCCGCCGGAAGCCGCCGCCTACCAGCGCGCGGCGGGCTGGAGCGACGAGCGGATCGCCGCCGAGCAGTCGAAAGGCTGGGGCCGCTTCGCATCCGGGGTGAGCCCGGTGCCGGTCAGCATCATCCGGATGGAGGACGGCGACGTCATCCCGATCGGCGACCGCCGCTGGCGGATCGTCACCGGCAACGGTCATTCGCCGGAACATGCCTGCCTCGTCGTCCCCGGATCGGGGTCTGGGCCAGGCTCGGGCGGCGTGATGATCGCCGGCGACCAGGTGCTTCCGCGGATCACGTCGAACGTGTCGCTGAGCCTCAGCGAGCCCGAGGGCGATCCGCTCGGCGACTGGCTCGCGAGCATCGACAAGTTGCGGGCGCTCGACCCCGGCCTGCTGGTGCTGCCGTCGCACGGCGAGCCGTTCACCGGCCTCCACGCGCGGCTCGACGTTCTCGCCAAGGGCCATCACGGCCGCCTCGACGCGCTCGTCAAGCGGCTCGCCGAGCCGAAGCGCGCGGTCGATTGCTTCCGCATCCTGTTTGGCCGGGCGATCGACGACAGCGTCTACGGCCTCGCCACCGGGGAAGCGATGGCGCATCTGCGCCATCTCGAGGTGACTGGGAGGGCGGTGCGGGAGGAGCGCGACGGGGTGTTCTGGTACAGCCAGGCTGGACAAAGTAGCCACCAGTAGCTGCATTTCCCGCATGACCATCCAGGTTCCGATCAAGGAAGCCAAGAACCGCTTGAGCGAGCTGGTGCGGCTGTTGGATCGGGGCGAACGCGTGATCGTCACCAAGCACGGCGAGCCGGCATTCGAAATGGTCAAACCTCGGCGCGGTGGTATCGATTTCGATGCGCTCGACCGCTGGAAGGAAGAGCGCGGCCTGCCGCAGCATGTCGTCGGACCCCTGCCCAAGGATTTCGACGATCCTCTCCCTGAGGATTTCCTGATCACTCCTCTTCGCTATCCGGATGAAGACGAGCGGCCGTGAGGCTGTTGCTCGACACGAATATCCTGGTGCCGCTGGTGGACGGGGCGGCCGCGGCTTGCCCGGCTGGGTGCGCGATGCGCTCCTTGATAGCGATGCCGAACTCTCCGCCAGCGTGGCATCGATCTGGGAGGTCGCGATCAAGCACCGTCTGCGGAAGCTGCCGCTGCCCTGCCCGCTGAAGGATTGGTCTGCGGCGCTGAGGAGCCTCAACGTCAGCGCGATGACCATCCGGACCGCCCATGTGATTCAGGGCGTGACCCCGGCGGCGCCGGTGAGGGACCCGTTCGACCGGCTCCTGCTGGCGATCTGCGCCGCCGAGCGCATGCGCCTGCTGACGGTCGACGATAAGCTCCGCGATCACCCGCTCGCCTGGCGCCCTGCTTGACCCTCGCCCGGCAGGCGGCCAATGCTGACCGCCTGATGCTCGAGCCCACGACCCCAGACCAATCCGCCGTTTCCGAACTATCGTTCGAGGCCGCCTTGCGGCGGCTCGAGGAGATCGTTCGCAAGCTCGAGAGCGGCGAGGCGCCGCTCGACGAGGCGATCAACCTCTATGCCGAGGGCGACCGTCTGAAGCAGCAATGCGAGGCGCGGCTTGCGGCGGCTCAGGCGCGGATCGAGAAGATCACGCTCGGCCGCGACGGCGCGCCCTCCGGAACGGTGCCGTTTGGCGACGGCTGAGCCCCGCGTGACCGACGCCCCCGACCGGCTCCAGCAGGCGCGCGAGCGAGTCGCTAGCGACATCGACGGCGCCTTCGACCTTCTGTTGCCGGTCCCGCTGGATTCGCGCGCGCGGCTCTACGAGGCGATGCGTTATGCGGCGATCGGCGGCGGCAAGAGGCTTCGGCCGCTGCTCGTGACGGCCGCCTGCCGGCTGTTCAAGGTCGATCATGAGCGCGCGGTCCGCGCCGGGCTCGCGGTCGAGTGCATCCATGTCTATTCGCTCATCCACGACGACCTGCCGTGCATGGACGACGACGATTTGCGCCGCGGCAAGCCCACCGTCCACCGCGCGTTCGACGAGAGCACGGCGATCCTCGCCGGCGACTCGCTCTATGCGCTCGCCTTCGAGATACTTGCCGACGATAGAACGCATGAGGATCCGTTCGTCCGCGCCGAGCTCATCGCCGAGCTCGCCAGGGCGTCCGGGCCGGCCGGCATGGCGGGCGGCCAGATGATGGACCTGGAGGCGGGCGGCGGCGATCTCGACCTTGCCGGAGTCACGCGCCTCCAGCAGCTCAAGACCGGCGCCCTGATCGGCTGGTGCCTCGAGGCGGCGGCGATCATGGGGCGGGTGCCGACGGACGGACGCACTGGCCTGCGCGGCTATGCCCGCGACCTCGGCCTCGCCTTCCAGATCGCCGACGACCTGCTCGATGTCGAGGGCGAGGAGGCGCGCACCGGCAAGCGAGTCCGTAAGGACGGCGAGGCCGGCAAGGAGACGTTCGTGTCGCTGCTCGGGGCCGATCGCGCGCGCCAGCAGGCGGACTTGCTGGTCGCCCAGGCGATCGAGCACCTGCATGCTTTCGGCGAGGAAGCGGAGCTGCTTCGCGACATTGCGCGCTTCGCGGTCGAGCGCGATCATTGAAGAGGGGCAGGGGGATGGTCAGGACCGGCGTCTATCCAGGCAGCTTCGATCCGATAACGCTCGGGCACATGGACATCATCCGCCGAGCGGCGCATCTCGTCGACCGGCTGGTGATCGGAGTCACCACCAACGCCTCCAAATCGCCAATGTTCACGCTCGAGGAGCGGATGGAGATGGTCGGACGCGAGGTGGAGGGCATCGTCGACGGAGTCGATGGCGCCGCGGCGGAGATCCATGTCGTCGCCTTCGACTCGCTGCTCATGCATTTCGCCGAGCGCGAGGGCGCGAGCATCATCATCCGCGGCCTTCGCGCAGTCGCCGACTTCGAATATGAATACCAAATGGCCGGCATGAACCAGCAGTTGAACGACGATATCGAGACCGTTTTCCTGATGGCCGACGTCGCGCTCCAGCCGATCGCGTCACGTCTGGTTAAGGAGATCGCGCTCTATGGCGGGGACATCAGTCGCTTCGTCACTCCGAGCGTCGCCGACCAGGTGCGCGCGCGCGTGGAACGGATCGGCCGAACGGTTGAGGGCTGACGCGCAAACCGCTAGAATGACGCTTCTCCATTAGAATCGGGTGGGATCGGATTAGATGATGCGTTTCAAGATGTTGGCTGCCGCCATATTGGCTTTGGTGGTGGTTGATCCGGCACTTGCGCAAGGCGGGCAAGGCCAGCGCCGCCGTCCCCCTGAGCCGGTGAACACCGTCGCCCCGATTTTCGTCCTCCCGGTCAACCGCACCGCAACCACGACTCCGGCGCTGCAGCCGGAGAATACATGGGTCCTCGACCTCTCCAATGGCGGCCGGGTCTCGATCCAGCTGCGTCCCGACGCGGCGCCGAGCCATGTAGAGCGGATCAAGGCGCTGACCCGCAGCGGCTTCTACAACGGCCTCAGCTTCCACCGCGTGATCGAGGGCTTCATGGCCCAGGGCGGCGACCCGGCCGGGACCGGCGCTGGCCAGTCGGACCTTCCCGATCTCGCCGCCGAGTTCAACGACCTGCCGCACCTGCGCGGGACCGTCGCGATGGCGCGCACCCAGGACCCGAACAGCGCCAACAGCCAGTTCTACATCATGTTCGTGCCGCGCATGGCGATGGACCGCGACTATACCGTGTTCGGCCGGGTCGTGTCGGGCATGGACGCGGTCGACCGAATCGCGCGCGGCGAGCCGCCGGCGCAACCCACGCGGATCGTCCGCGCCTCGATCGGCAGCGACAACGTGCCGCCGCCGACCGCCGCCGAGATCGCCGCGGCCAACGCGCCTGCGCCCGCGCCGACGCAGGCAGGCGGCCTCAATCTCATGAACGTGCCGTCGCTGACCGGCAGCCCGACCCAGCGCCAGGTGCCGACGCCGCAGCCTGCGGGGACGACGACTCCGCAAAACTGATCGGTGCGCGTCGACCTTTTCGATTTCGACCTTCCCACCGACCGGATCGCGCTTCGGCCCGCCGAGCCGCGCGACAGCGCTCGGCTGCTGGTCGTGGGAGAGGAACTCGCGGACCGCAGCGTCCGGGACCTGCCGTCGCTGCTTCGGCCGGGCGACCTGCTCGTGTTCAACGACACCAGGGTGATCCCGGCCCAGCTCGAGGGCAGGCGGGGGGACGCGCGTATCGGCGCGACTCTCCACAAGCGCGAGGGCGTTCGCGAGTGGCGGGCCTTCCTGCGCAATGCCAGGCGCGTGCGGATCGGCGACGTCGTCGATTTCGGCAACGGCGTCCATGCGACCGCGCTCGACAAGGGCGAGGACGGCTCCGCCTTGCTGTGCTTCCACGGCGAGGAGCCGGTGGAGCTGCTTCTGGAGCGCGCCGGCACCATGCCATTGCCGCCCTATATCGCGTCGCGCCGCCCGACCGACGACCGCGACCAGGCGGATTACCAGACCATGTTCGCGCGCGAGGCTGGCGCCGTCGCCGCGCCGACCGCCGCCTTGCACTTCACCCCGGAGCTGATGGGGGCGTTGGCCGAGGCGGGCGTCGACCATGTCACCCTGACCCTCCATGTCGGCGCCGGAACCTTCCTGCCGGTCAAGGCGGACGACACCGAGCATCATGTGATGCACAGCGAGTGGGGGAGGATCGATGCCGCCGCCGCGGACCGGCTCAACCAGGCCCGAGCGTCGGGTGGACGCATCATCCCGGTCGGCACCACCTCGCTTCGGCTGCTGGAGAGCGCGGCCGGGGACGATGGGCGGGTCCAGCCCTTCGAGGGCGACACCGCGATCTTCATCACGCCCGGCTACCGCTTCCGGGCGGTCGACGGCCTCGTCACCAATTTCCATTTGCCGCGATCGACGCTGTTCATGCTGGTTTCAGCACTGATGGGCAGAGAAAGGATGATCGAGGCCTATGCCCACGCGATCGCTCGGGGCTATCGCTTCTACTCTTATGGCGACGCCAGCCTGTTGCTGCCATAAAGTCGAGATTGTTCGAGGAGTGACGATGCTGCGGTCCTTCCTGATAGCCGCCTGGCTGGTCACGGTGGCGGCCGCGTCGCCGGCCACCGACGAGGCCCGGAGGCTGCTCGCGCAAGGCCAGGAAGCCGAGGCCTTCGAGCGGGTCGAGGCGGCCTCCCGGCGTGGCGACGAGGATGCCGTGGCTCTGCTCGGCTGGTTCTATGACACCGGCCGGCACGTCCAACAGGATTATGCCCGCGCCGCCGAATATTATCGCCGGGTCGTCCGCGACAATCCCAGCGTGCAGTGGCGCCTCGGAGTCATGTACGACCTCGGCCAGGGCGTGCCCGAAAACCCGGCGGAGGCGCTGCGCCTGTTCCGCCAGGCAGCCGGCAACGACGACGTCAACGCCCATGTCAGCCTCGGTGTGATGTACGCCAACGGCCGCGGCGTGCGGCCCGATTATGTCCAGTCGATGCGCTATTATCGTCGCGCCGCCGAGCTTGGCAGCGGCGCCGGGTTCCTGGGGGTCGGGCTGCTCTATCAGAACGGCCTCGGGGTCGCGCCGTCGGCCAACGAGGCGGCGGCCTGGTTTCTCGCCGCTCAGGCGCTTCGCGACAGCCGCGCGCGCGAAGCGCTGGCCGGGCTCGCCTTGCCGCCGGCGCAGATGCAGGCGGCAGTGAACCGCGCCAACCAGCTGCTGCAAAGCTACCGCCGCCGCGAGCGGGTCGCCAATCCCGCCGGTTAAGGCCGGTCCCCCCGTCCCGAAGGAAACGCCTTGCCCGTCCTCATCAGCCTTGCCGCATTGATCGCCCTTACGCAGCCCCAGGACCCGGTCGAGATCCGCCCCGGCGAGCGGCCGGAAGGGGTGAGCGCGGTGCCGATCAGCGAGACGGCGGAGCCGATCGGCCTGGCCATCGCGTCCTTCGACACCGACCATGACGGACTGACCACGCGCGCCGAGCTCAACGAGGCGCTGCTGCGCAGCTTCGCGACCGCCGACCGCGATGGCGACGGCGTGCTCGGCTATATCGAATATTCAGGTTGGGCGACGACCTGGCTCGGCAGCGCCACAGCCTTGCCCGGGCCTTATGCGATCGATGCCGACGGGGACGACAGAATCTCGCGCGAGGAGCTGCTCGCCGAGTTCGGCCGGCACTTCATGCGGCTCGACCGCGACTCGGACGGCGCGATCAGCCACGCCGAGCTGCTGACCGTCAGCCAGCCGCGCATGCCGCCGCTGCCGCGCGAACGGACTCCGCGCCGGCGCGTGATGTGATGATCAGTTGCCGATGCAGCCGCTGCCTTCGGAGGCAGGCCGACAGGCGCCGTTCGTCCGGTTGTTGAGCTCGTCGACGCGCTCGCGGTCGAGGCGGTCGCGTGCGCGCCACTGGCTTTCGGTGAGGCAGACCCGCCGGGCGCGGACGTTGGAGCCGGTGACCTGGCGCGAGCGGCACACGCGGCGCTCGCTGGCCTCGGTCGCGTTCGTCTGTCCGGTCGTCGTCGTCGGCTGGGCCAGAACCGGGGTCGCGGTCGCGACGACAAGGGGAAGGGCAATCAGGATCCGCGCGAGCGTCATGCAACTTTCTCCCACCAGCGATTCCGCCCTGCTTGCCAAAGTTCTGCCGAGTTGCCAAGCTCATACACCCCTTTCGCTCGCGCCGCCTCTTGCCTAGGTTCGTCGCGTGACCAAGAAAGGCCTCTTCGGCAGCCTGCGGGACCTTTTCGCGAGCCCGCCCCCTGCGACGGAACGAACCGCCGAGGACGTGCCCGACGACATCTGGCAGACCCCGGAAGCGCGCCGCCGGGAAGAGAAGCTGACGGTGGAGTGGCGCGAGAAGCTGCCGACATCGTCCTGGGAGCGGGTCGTTCTGATCCGCGATCAGATCGGCGAGCTGGAGCGCGCGGCCGCGGCGCGCAAGATGCAGGTCGAGCTGGACGAGCTGGGGCGGATCAAGGCGACCCACCTGCCGACCCTGCTCAAATCCTATATCGACATCCCTGCCGAGCACCGTGCCGAGGTGTTCCGTGAGACCGGCAAGTCGGCGAGCTTCCTCTTGAACGAGAGCCTCGACAAGCTGCTCGCCCGGCTGCGCGAGATCGGCAGCCAGCTCGCCAAGGGAAACATCAACAAGTTCGCGGAGAATATCCGCTTCGTCGACCTCTATTACGACCAGTCAAAGGACCCGTTCGGCCCGGTCTAAACGGTGGAAAGCCGTCCCCACAAGGGGGAGGGCTTGAAAGCTAACCCGCAGCCGCCACGGCTTCGGGACGGACGCCGTAGATGGCCGCGCGTTTCACGATCGAGTTCGCCCAGCGCCCGTGGGTCGCGGGCTCGCACATCGAGCCGTTGAGAGCGAAGACGCCGCGGTCGCCGGCGAGGATCGCGCGGGCCTCGGCGAGCTCGTCGGCGCCGACCCGGTAGGCGGACTGGATCACCTCGATCTGGCAGGGATGGATGGCGGTCTTGGTGAGGAGGCCGTGCTCGATGTCCTGCCCGACTTCCGCGCTCAGCAGCTCGGGGCTGTCGAAATGCTCGAACACCGGCGCCGACAGCTCGAAGCCGAACGGAGCGAAGGCGGTCACGAGCGCGGCGATGGTGCCGCCGAGCGGGCCTTCATAGGCCGAGCGGACCGAGGAGCGGCGGGCGCCGATCGTGTGCAGAAGGTCGTTGCCGCCGATGCGGATGCACAGGAGTCGGTCGTGGATCGCGAGCAGCTGCTCGCGGATCCGCCCCAGTTCCGCGGCGTCGAACGCCTCGCGCGTCTCGAGCGTCGGCATCAGCAGATGCTCGTCGCTGGCGAGCGCGCGCAGGTAGAGCGGCAGGCTGTCGGCGGTCGCCTTGGGGATGACGAAGCCCCGGATCGAGTCGATTCCGCGGAAGCCGAGGATGTGGGCGAGCATGCGCTCGTCGCGGGGACGGATGAAGACCGGGAGCGGAGTCGCCTCGTCGAGCCGTTCGAGCAGGGCGGCGAGGTTGGTGAGGGCCAGCGGCATGTCCGCCGGCCGGATCGAATCCTCGAGGCAGATGACGCACGAGCGCAGCCCTGCATGGCGGCGGCCCGTGACGATGTCGAACAGGTCCGTGCGAGTGCCGGGCACATAGAGCGTCGCGCCGAGTTCCAATGCGTCCATGACTGCCCTCCCGTCAGTCCAGGCCGAGGCTTCGGATCACCGCCACCGCGCGATAGCCATGGCCGCCCGGCAGCGGCTGGATCGTCACGCCCCGCTCACGAGCAAGCAGAACGAGGTGGGCGACGTCCGGGTCCATCGGGTCTTTGATCAGCAACCGATCTGGGACCCGGCGAAGGACCGCGCGGGTGGCCTCGGCGACCCCGGGCTTGATCCGGTTGCGGTCGGCGAGGCCGGCATCGGCCATGATTTGCCCGACCATGTCCTCGCAGGCTCGGGCGCGCGCGGCCGTGTTCCGAGGCGCGAGCGGGCGGGGCATCAGCGCGCTCATCAGCGCGTCGATCCGCTCGATGAAGTCGCGGGAGCGGTCCTGGGCGGCGAGGTGGCGATAGTAGACGCAGGCGTGGAAATCGCCGGGGCCGACGAGGTCGCCGTTGAGCACCGAGCGGCTGACGAGGCCTGAGACGATCGCGTTGAGGAGGCCCGAGGGGATGAGATAATCCTCGTCGCTGGGCGCGAGGTCGGCGCAGCCGGCCGGGTCGGCGACGACGGCGAGGACCGGCTCGAAGCCGAACGGGCGGTCGGCGAGGCTGGCGTGGAGCTCGCGGGTGATCGTGCCCTTGCCGGTCCAGCCGTCGACGAACACGACGCCGCTCGGATCGTGGCGCTCGGCGATGTGGCGAAGCGCCTCGCGGTCGATGCCGCGGTCGCGGATGATGCTGATCGAATAATGGGTCGAGCGCTTGCCGAGGCGGAGCAGGGCGCGGCGGAGGAGGACTCCGATCGGGGTGCCGGCGCGGGCGAGGGAGGCGATCACGACTTCCTCGCGGCCGCCGGCGCGCTCGGCGAGGGCGCCGGCGAGGTCGAGCACGTCCTGGGCGAGTCGGTCGCCGTTGCGCTCCAGCGCCTCTTCGTAGAGGCGCAGATAGTCTTCGCCCGGCGGCGATTCCGGCGACAGCATCTCGGAATAATGGCGCTTGCCGGACTGGATCAGCGCCTCCTTGGTGACGACGTCGACCGGCGCCAGCTCGACGGGCTTCAGGAGGAAGGTCACATCGTCGGGCGCGTAGCTGCCGGAGAAGGGCTGCTCGGCGGCGCGGGCGGGGACGGCGGTCACAGCAAGGGCTCCAGCGCGGCTCGGGCGAGCTGCGAGCCCTGCGGCATCATCGCATAGTCGCACAGCGCCATGTAGGGCGCGTCGGTGAGGCTGTCGCCGATGCCGATCACCGGCGCGTCGGGATGGGCGGCGCGCAGCCGCGGGAGGAGCGCCGCCACCGCATGCTGCTTGCCGAGCCAGGGCGGCATGATCGCGACATTGTTGCCGTTGCGGTGGACGGTCCACGCGGCCGGCACCTCGTCCAGCACCGCGTCGACCGTGGCGTGGAGTGCAGCCTCGTCGGTCTCCTGATGCTTGGCGAGGACGTAGAGGCCGATGCCGTCCTCATCGAGAACCCGGACGCGAAGGTCGGCGCGGCGCTCCTCGGCTTCGAGCGCGATTCGGTCGCGCAGATTGTGGAGGATGCCGGCGTCGGCGTTGGCGCTGGCGGAGACGTGGGCGTGCCACTCAGGGTCGGGACGGCCGTCCTCGCCGAGGATGACTCCGCCATGAGCGGCGATGGCGGCGGTGAAGGGGATATGGGCGCGCATGAGGGCGTCGCGGCTGCGCGCGGTGACGGGCACGAGCCAGGCGGTCTCCGCCAGCCAGTCGATCATCGCGACCTGGCGCGGCGTGGCATAGCTCAGGGGCGAGCCATCGCGCGCGAAGCCGAGCGGCACCAGCCGCTCCTGCGGAACGTCGGGCGGGCATTTGCGAAGCGTCTGGAACAGGGTGTCGTCGAGATCGACCAGGGCTATCGCTCTCACGTCACCGCTCCAAAATCCAAATGCGTTGCGTCCAAGGCCTTGATCAGCTGCGCATCAATGCCCCGCGTTTCGTGGCAGATCAGCGACAGCCGAGGGCTCGCCGGTTCGCAATTATAGAGGAAGTTGGCGATATCGGGCGCGTAATTGTCGCGGAAATCGAGGACGTGGCGGATCGCGCCGCCGGGAAGGGCGGGACTGCGCGTGGTCGAATGCATGACGACGTCGTGACCCGCTTGCTCCAGCCGCTCGGCGAGGAGGAAGGCGGGGTAGGTGAACTCGCCCGTGCCGACGACGCGTAGGGGGGCGCCGGCGGGCAGTTGCGGGTCGGGCAGCGGCAGCGGCTCGCCGCGCCAGCCGAGCCGGCCGAAATTGCGGCGCTGGTCGAGGGTGCCGAGCTTCGGGGCGGTGCTGGCGAATGCCGAGGCTTCAATGTCGAGGGCAGCGCCGTTCGACTGCCAGGACATGCGGCCGCTGAGCAGGCTGGCGCTGGATGCGGGGCGCGGCATTCGGTCGAGCCAGTCGCGGCCCGCCGACCAGTCGGTGAGCGAGGCGGCGACGATCCGCTCGAGGCTCGGCAGATGCTCGGCGAGGGCTCCTGCCAGGTTGGCGAGGGTGGTGCCGGTAGAGATTTCGTCGTCGACGAGGACGAGCGAACGCACCGCTTCGAGCTTGAAGCGCTCGGGCCGGTAGATGAGGTGGGCGGAGGCGTGGCTGTGCGGTTCCTCGAAGCGGCACAGGAGAGCCGCGTCGACCTTCTGGCGGGTCGAGTGGACGTAGAGGCAGTCCCAGCCCGGGCGCCGACCAAGCTCTTCATAGACGCCCTGGCCGAGGCATATGGCGGTTTCGGCGAGGCCGACGACGAGGACCGGCCCGGGGAGGTCGCTCGGAACCTGCGCGGCGAGGTCACGCATCGATTGGCGCATCAGCGACGGAGCGGCCGGGATATGGCGGCCGAGCACTTTGGAGACGATCAGGAAGGCGCGTTTCGGGTTGCGGCGCGTCGCGAAGTCGCACAGCGCGTCGAGCGGCCAGAGGGCGCGGTCGACGGACAGCGACAGGGTTCCGGTAGGAAGCTCGACTTGGACCATGGACGTCACCCTGAACTTGTTTCAGGGTCCATGCCGGAGCGAGCCTCCGGTGCAGGACGAGAAGCACCGTGCGGACGGCCGTATGGATGCTGAAACAAGTTCAGCATGACGAGCAGGGCCGGATCACGTCCGGCATGACGAACAACTGCATCGGCTCAGGCTTCGCAGCGGATTCGGTAGATGAAGGCGCGGGCCTCGCGGACGATGTCGGCGCGGCTTCGCGGCGGGCCGCTCGGTGCGACCCGCGGCTCGATCCCGGCGGTGGCGAGGAAGGCTCGGATGACGGCGCCCTTCACTCCGAAATTGATGTTCTCGGCGTTGATCCCGCCGTCGCGGAGGCGCTCCTTGTTGAGCGAGGAATAGACCAGGCCGACGACCTGGCCGGACTGGTCGAGGATCGGGCCGCCGCTGTTGCCGCTGGCGATCGGCGCGCTGAACTGCATGACGCTGGTGTCGTTGCCGATGCCGCACAGGGCGGAGACGTTGCCGGTCGTCGCCTGCGGGCCGGAGCCGAGCAGGCCCTGGAGGGGGAAGCCGAGCACGACGACGTCCTCGCCGAGATGGATGTCGAAGGCGTCGCGGAAGCTGCAGGCGACGGGGAGGGGGCGGTCTGGGACCCGGAGGAGGGCGATGTCGTTGCGCGGGTCGACGAAAACGATCTCGGCGGCGGCGTTGAGCTGATCGCTGGCGACGTCGACTCGGGTCATGCCCTCGACGACATGGGCGTTGGTGAGGATGTGGCGGCCGTCGACCGCGAAGCCGCTGCCGGTGTAGCTGGTGCCCGGCGGCGGGCGGTGGTCGCGGCCGTGATCGTGGTGGCCGGGCGACGGGCCGACGTCGCGGTGGGCGCGCGCGGGAATGGCGAAGTCGATGTTGAGCGCCGAGAGGAGCGCGCCCATGCCGCCGACGAAGCCCTGGCCGTTGGAGCAGAGCCGCCAGCCCTGGCCGCGGCGATAGACCTCGGCGAAGATGATCGCGGTCTCGTCGCGGCCGGCGAGGTCCATGGTGACGGTGTACTGGCCGACCGAGAGGCTGAGCCGGTCGAAGTCGCGGAGGCTCTGAGCGGGGCCGCCATAAGCGAGGTAGAGGACGAAGATGAGCCGCTCGACCTGCGGCGGCACGGCGGCGAGGTCGAGGCAGATCTCGCCATTGGAGCCGTAGCCGGCGCCGGGGCGAAGCTCGCGGGTCTCGATGTCGATCGGGGCGAAATCGGGCGCGATGCGCTTGTGCTGGTCGAGCGCGATCAGCAGCCCGCCCAATGAGCGCGAGAGGTCGCCGAGCCGCGGTCCCGAAAGACGCAGCTCGACGACCGGCTCGTGAAGCTCGACCCGCTGGCCTGCAATCAGCTCGGTCATGCTTTCCCCTCCCGCTTGCGGGAGGGGATGAGCCGCCAAGCGGCGAGAGGGGAGGGCTTGTCTCGTCCTGAGCTGGGCATCAACACCCCCCTTCCCCGACCCCTCCCGCCAGCGGGAGGGGAGGCGTCAGACGTTCACGCCGAAATTGCGGGCGAGGGGGGCGAGGCCGCCGGCGAAGCCCTGGCCGATCGCCTTGAACTTCCACTCCTCGCCATGGCGGTAGAGCTCGCCGAAGATCATCGCGGTCTCGGTCGAGGCGTCTTCCGACAGGTCGTAGCGGGCGATCTCGGTGCCGCCGGCGTCGTTGACGACCCGGATGAACGCGTTCGACACCATGCCGAAATTCTGGCGGCGGTTGTCGGCGTCGTGGATGGTGACGGCGAAGCTGATCTTGGTGACGTCGGGCGGCAGCTTGGAGAGCTGGACCATGACGACCTCGTCGTCGCCTTCGCCTTCGCCGGTCAGGTTGTCGCCCTGGTGGACGACCGCGCCGCCGGCGCCGTTCTTGTTGTTGTAGAAGATGAAGTCGGCGTCGTTGCGGACCTTCTCGCCGTTGAGGATGAAGGCGCTGGCGTCGAGGTCGAAGGCCTGGCCGTCAGTGGCGCGCGCGTCCCAGCCCAGGCCGACCCGGACCGTCTGCAGGCCCGGCGCCTCCTTGCTGAGGCTGACATTGCCGCCCTTGGAAAGTGACACACCCATCTTAGTCGCTCCTTGTTTCTAATGTCCGGAGGGTTCAGACGCTGACTCCGAAATTGCGGGCGAGGGGGCCGAGGCCGCCGGCGAAGCCCTGGCCGACCGCCTTGAACTTCCACTCATCGCCATGGCGATAGAGCTCGCCGAGGATCATCGCGGTCTCGGTCGAGGCGTCCTCGCTGAGGTCGTAGCGGGTGATCTCGCTTCCGTTCGCCTCGTTGACGATGCGGATGAAGGCGTTGGTGACCATTCCGAAATTCTGGCGGCGGGCCTCGGCGTCGTGGATGGTGACGGCGACCGACACCTTCTGGACGTCGGCCGGCACCCGGCTGAGGTCGACCTTGATCATCTCGTCGTCGCCTTCGCCCTCGCCGGTGAGGTTGTCACCGGTATGCTCGACCGAGCCGTCCGAGGACTTGAGCTGGTTGTAGAAGATGAAGTCCGCGTCGGAGCGCACCTTGTCGCCGGCGGCGAGCAGGAAGCAGCTGGCGTCGAGGTCGAAATCCTGGCCGTCGGTGCTGCGCGTGTCCCAGCCGAGGCCGACCTGGATCTTGCTGAGGCCGGGGGCCTCCTTGGAAAGGCTGATATTGGCGCCTTTGGACAGGCTGATCGACATGGTGTGTCTCCCCTCGCTTTCGTGATCAGATGGGCGTGGATTCGGTCGGCCCGAGCGTGTCGGTGCCGTCGCCATGGACCCCGCTCGGCTTCACCGGATCGGCCTCGTCGGGCTCCGGATTGCGCCGGTTATGGCGCACCGACCACCAGAAGGCGGTGCCGATCAGCACGGCGCCGATGAGGCCGGTGATCGTCTCGGGAATGTGGATCGCCTCGTTGGCGGACAGCAGCATGATCGCGGCCAGCGCCATGATCGCCCAGAAGGCGCCATGCTCGAGATAGCGATATTCGGACAGCGTGCCCTTGTCGACCAGCATCACCGTCATCGAGCGGACGAACATCGCGCCGATGCCGAGGCCGAGGGCGATGATGAAAATGTTGTTGGACAGTGCGAAGGCGCCGATCACGCCGTCGAACGAGAAGCTCGCGTCGAGCACTTCCAGGTAGAGGAAGGAAGCGGCGCCGGAGCGCGTGACCTGGCCGGTGAGGACGTCCACGTCGCCCTCGAGCAGCTCGCCGATCGCCTGCACGCCGATATAGGTGAGCAGGCCGGCGATTCCGGCGACGAGGAAGGTGTTGGCGTCCTCGACCGGGAGGGTGGAGGAGATCGCCCACAAGGCGCCGAGGAGGACGGCGACCTCGGCCGCGGTCACGCTCGACAGCTTGCTGAGATGCGATTCGACGACGGCGATCCAGTGGACGTCCTTGTCGGAGTCGAAGAAGAATTTGAGCGCGACCATGGCGAGGAAGGCGCCGCCGAAGCCGGCGATCCCGACATGGGCGTCGTTGATATATTGCTCGTAGAGATCGGGCTGGGTCGCGGCGAGGCGAACCGCCTCGATCGGGCCGAGGCTCGCCGCGATGGCGACGATCGCGACCGGGAAGATGATGCGCATGCCGAACACGGCGATGGCGATGCCCCAGGTCAGGAAGCGGCGGCGCCACTTCTCGTCCATGTCCTTGAGCACGGTGGCGTTGACCACCGCATTGTCGAAGGACAGCGAGACTTCGAGGATGCCGAGGACGAAGACGATCCACAGGACCCCGAGCGTGCCGATGAACGTCCCGGTATATTCCCATCCGACCCAGGCGCCGAGCGCCAGGCAGAAGATCGTGAAGAGGATCGAGCCGGTATAATATTTTCTGATCACGTGAGGATTGTTCCTTAGTCCTTGCGGCCCGTGGTCCAGCGCAGGCCCCAGCCGTAGGCGCGGTCCAGCTCGCTCTGGTCACGATAATATTGGACGATTCTGGTGGCGCGCAGCTGCCCGCCGACATTCTCCAGCAACACGACTCCGCACAGGCGCTTGTCGTTGCGCCCTTCCGTCATGCGCACCTCGATCGGCGGCTGGTCGGGCATGGAGACGCTGACGATTCCGTCGGTCGCGCTCCAGTTGGGAACGCCGTCATAGATGTTGGCGAAGATCGCGATGCGCCTGAGCTCGTTCCAGTAAGCGCCGTTGATCCGCATCGTCTCGCCCTTCGAGACGTCGCCGGTGCGGTCGTCGCCGTCCAACTGGATGAAGGGCGGCTGGTGGTAGGCGCCGAAAACCCGGCCCAAGGCCTGGACCACCCCGATCGCGCCGTTGTTCATCTCGAACAGGCAGCCGAGGTCGAGGTCGATCGCGTTGTTGCCGCCGAAGAAGCTCTTCTTGCCCCCGCCGCGGCTCCAGTTGAGGTTGACCACGATCTCCCCGAACGAGCCGCCGCGCTTCTCCAGATTCACCGACTGCCCGGGCTTGTCGAGCGTCACCTTCGAGAGGTTGACGGGGCTCGGGGCGGGCGC
>JAEZFL010000060.1 GCA_023417515.1 Pseudomonadota bacterium
CTCGCGTCGCGAGCGGTCCCCCTCCCCATGCAGCTTCGCTGCACAGGGAGGAATTTGATGGCGGAATATCTCCCGCTTCTCGGCATCCTGATCGTCGTCGTCGGCTTCGCGCTGAAGCTCAACCCAATGATCGTCGTGACCGTATCGGCGCTCGCGACGGGGCTGCTCGCGGGCATGGACCCGGTGACGGTCATCTCGACGCTCGGCAAGGCGTTCAATGACAACCGGATCATTGCGATCGTGTGGATCGTGCTTCCGGTCATCGGACTGCTGGAGCGCTACGGGCTTCAGCAGCGGGCGCGGGCGCTGATCTCCAATTTCCGCAACGCCACGGTCGGCAGGCTGCTGATCCTCTACCTCATCTACCGCCAGATCACCGCTGCCGTCGGGCTCCATTCGACCGCCGGACACCCGCAGACGGTGCGGCCGCTGGTTGCGCCGATGGCGCTTGCTGCGGCCGAGAAGCAGGGGCCGGTCGACGAAGCGCGGGCGGAGAAGGTCAAGGCTTTCTCGGCCGCGACCGACAATGTCGGCCTGTTCTTCGGCGAGGACATCTTCTTCGCGATCGGCTCGATCGTTCTGATCCAGGCGACCCTGGCGACCTACGGGATCGACCTTACGCCGCTGCAGCTCGCCTTGTGGGCGATCCCGACCGCGGTGGCGGCGTTCGTGATTCATGGTTCTAGGCTGCTGATGCTGGATCGGCGGCTGCGCAGTTCCTCCCTGCCGCCGCAGGCGGCGGGGAGAGGGACCATCGGCGAAGCCGATGGTGGAGGGGTAGGCGAGGGCGCGAGCCAGCTACCCCTCCACCATGCTTCGCATGGTCCCCCTCCCCATGAGCCTTCGGCTCACAGGGAGGAACGGCCATGATCACGCTGCAGTGGATCTACACGCTCGTCGGCCTCATGTTCGCGGCTTTCGCATTGCTCAGCGCCCTCGACCAGAGCAACGGCAAGCGCTTCGGCAACGCGGCCTTCTGGGGGCTGATGGCGCTGAGCCTGCTCGCCGGATCCTGGCTCGGCGACTTCGCCAACGGGCTGCTCGTGCTCGGCCTCGCGGGGCTTGCCGGCTTCGGCTTCCTCGGCCGTTCGGACCCGCCCACGACCAACGACGAGGAGCGGGTGCAATGGTGCGCTCGACTCGGCAACAAACTGTTCCTGCCGGCGCTGATCATCCCGGTCACCGCGATCGTCGGAACCATCCTCTACACCTACACGCCGCTGAAGGATTCCGGCCATTTCGAGGCCAGGCGCGAGACCTACATGTTCCTCGTCATCGGCGTTCTGATCGCTCTGGCGACGATCGCGATGTGGCTTCGGCCGCCCGCCTCGGCGCCGCTCCAGGAGGGCAGGCGCCTGATCGACGCGATCGGCTGGGCGGCGGTTCTTCCGCAGATGCTCGCGGCCTTGGGCGTGGTGTTCGCGGCGGCGGGAATCGGCGAGATCATCGGCGGAGCCACCCGCGCGGCGATCCCGCCAGGCAGCATCTTCCTCACCGTCGCCGTGTTCGGCATCGGCATGGCCCTGTTCACGATGATCATGGGCAATGCCTTCGCCGCCTTCCCGGTGATGACCGCGGCGATCGGCGTTCCGCTCCTCATCCAGACCTATGGCGGCGACGCCGCGGTGGTCGGAGCGGTCGGAATGCTGGCGGGCTTCTGCGGGACCCTGATGACCCCCATGGCCGCCAATTTCAACATCGTGCCGGCCGCGCTCCTCGAGCTCAAGGACCGCAACGGCGTGATCAAGGCTCAGATCGGCACCGCGCTTCCGCTGCTCGTCGTCAACATCGTCCTGATCTGGTGGTTCGCCTTCTGATCCGAACTCGTCATGCCGGACTTGATCCGGCATCCATCTTCTTCCTACCGAAGCGAGCCAAAGAAGGTGGACCCCGGATCAAGTCCGGGGTGACGAAAGAGAGCGGATGAATCAACAACTCACCCTCGCCGCCGCCGAGCGCTTCGCCGAGGCGGCGCTCGGCCACGTCACCCGCGAATATCCGCACAAGCTCGACCATGTCATGGACGGACCCGAAGACGTTCGCGGGCCGCGTGACCTTCACCCGATCTTCTTCGGAAGCTTCGACTGGCACAGCTGCGTCCACGGCTACTGGCTGCTGATGCGGCTTCGGCGGCTGTTCCCCGAAATGGCGCAGGCGCGGCGCATCGACACGCTGTTCGAGGAGATGCTCACCGAGGACAATGTCGCCGGCGAGCTCGCCTATCTCGACCGCGCTTATTCCGGCGGTTTCGAGCGGCCTTACGGCTGGGCCTGGCTGATCGCTCTTCACCGCGAGGCTCAGGAGCGGCCGGACCAGCCTTATGCGGACATCCTCCAGCCGCTCGCCCGCGCCTTCGCTGACCGCTTCCTCACCTACCTGCCCAAGCTCACCTATCCGATCCGTGTCGGCGCTCATTACAACACGGCCTTCGCCCTGATCCTCGTGCTCGGCTGGGCGGACAGGAACGATGCCGAGCTGGCCGCCTTGGTGCGAGCCCGGGCCTCCGACTATTATTCCGGCGACCGCGATTGCCCCGGCTGGGAGCCGGGCGGCGACGAGTTTCTCTCGGCGGCGATGGTCGAGGCGCTGCTGATGCGCCACGTGCTCGGCGAGGCGGAATTCGCCGCCTGGTTCAACGCCTTCCTGCCGCGGCTTGCAGAGGGCGAGCCGGCGAGCCTGTTCGCGCCCGCCTTCGTGTCCGACCGGAGCGACGGCAAGATCGCCCATCTCGACGGCTTCAACCTGACCCGGGCATGGTGCTGGCGCGGGATCGCCGATCGGCTCGGCCCGGCTCTCGCCGAACGGGCGCGCGCAACTGCCGAGGTCCATCTCGACGCGAGCCTGCCCCACGTCACCGGCGACTATATGGGCGAGCATTGGCTCGCGACCTTCGCCCTGCTCGCTCTGGAGCAGCCCGCATGAGCCGGCCGATGTCGGCATGGTTTACAAAAGCCTAACGTGCGAATCCGCAAAACCGCGGAAATCCGCCATTGGCCCGGCTCTTGCTCTGATGCGGGCATGTTGCGAAAGATCGGACGCCTGTTCGTCATCAAGACCCGTTTCGAGGCCTGCGCGGTCATCTACGCGCTCGCGGTCGGGGCGATGACCCGGGGCATGCAATATCTCGAAATCTATCCCGGCTTTCCCGGCTATCTGTTCGTGGCCGCGGCCGCGGGCGTGGTGTTCATGGCCGGTGCCAAGCTGATGGAGGCGACCCGGCCCGATGCCGGCTATCGCCGCCGCAAGGACGATCTCGACCAGTTCGGAACGCCGGTCCGCACCGCCCGTTGACCTTCCAGGGTCAGCAAGGACAGGCGACGATGACGGACAGCAAGCAGCCCTCGGGTGAAGTCGAAGGGGCGATGGCCAGCGGCGGCGAGAGCCAGGGCGGCGAACATCCCGGCCCCAGCAGAGACAAGAAGCCCGCTTTTTCCGGCGGCCAGACCGAGAAGGGCTATCACGGCACCGGCCAGCTCGGCGCCGACAAGGCCGGCGACGGCAACGCGAACGCGCCGGCGAAGAGCGCGGATAAGGACTAAAATCAAATCTACTTGTCATTCCCGCGACAGCGGGAATCCAGCTTCATTCATGAGCGGGGGCTGGGTCTATCTGATGGCGAACCGCTATCGCGGGACCATCTACACGGGCGTGACCCGGCTGGTCCATGTCGAGCCTTTCGAACGGATCGTCGAGGCGATCGCCCGCGAGAAAGCGATCAAGAAGTGGCTCCGAGCCTGGAAGATCGAGTTGATCGAGAGCGCCAATCCGGACTGGGACGATCTGTTCGAGTTGCTCCCCGATTGAATGGAAGGAAGGCAGCTGGATTCCCGCTTTCGCGGGAATGACAGGTGAGTTCCACAAGTTGGTGAAAAGTCCCAACTCGTGGCGGCGTGTCGATCCGTTGCGCTCGGTCTCGCGCCCAGAAACCGCAGTTTTCTGCGCCTCCCAGCAATTGGCACGCCTCCTGCAAAGTTCCTGGTGTCGCAATGATGCGGCAGGAACTTGGGAGAATGAACGTGAACATCCGCTTCGAAAATATCCGCCGCAAGTCCGCTTCCGCGGCTGCCGCCCTGGTCGTCTCGGCCTTCTTCATCAGCGCCGCCATCGGTCCGGCGGTGTCGACGCCCTCGACCCAGACCGCCCAGGCCGAAGCGATGGTTCGCGCCGCCTGATCGCGGCGCTGCCATCAAGACTACCCAGGAGTTCGTACGAATGAGCATCTTTTCCAGGGCCCGCGACATCATCGCCGCCAACGTCACCGATCTCATCGATCGTGCCGACGACCCGGCGAAGACGATCAGGGTGATCATCATGGAGATGGAAGAGACGCTCGTCGAAGTCCGCGCCGCTGCCGCGCGCTCCATTGCCGACAGCAAAGAGAAGCAGCGCCAGGTCGCGGTCATCGAGAACCTTCAGGCAAGCTGGACCGACCGCGCCGAGCTGGCGCTGGAAAAGGGCCGTGAGGACCTCGCCCGAGCCGCCCTGGTCGAGAAGGAGAAGCTCGCCGGAATGGCCGAAGAGCTCCGCGAGGAGATGGCGGGCATCACCACGACTCTGAAGGCGTCGGAAATGGACATCGCCAAGCTGGAAGCGAAGCTCCGCGAGGCGCGCAACCGCCAGTCGGCGATCGCGACACGGATGGAGAGCGCCCAGCACCGCGTTCGGATGCGGGAAATGTATGCCGGGCAGCGCACCGAGGCGGCTTTCGCCAGCTTCGACCTGCTCGAGCGCCAGGCGGATTTCGCGGAAGGCCAGGCCGAGGCGCTCGCGCTCGCCGCCCCGCGCAGCCTGGAGGAAGAGATTGCCGAGCTGCGCGTCGCCGAACGGGTCGACGCGGAGCTCGAGGCGATGAAGGCGGCGCGCAACGCCGCCTGACCGAAAGCAAAGGGACCAAGAGGGAGCAATGCAAATGTCTCGCGGGAAATTCAGGCTGAACCGGCACGACGGCAAGATCATGGGCGTGTGCGCCGGTCTGTCGGACCATTTCGACATCGACGTGACTTTGGTTCGGGTCGCCATGGTGCTGGCCCTGGTCCTGACCTTCCCGGTCGCGGGCTTCGCCTATCTGGTCGTGGGGCTTGTCGCCGACAGCCACCGCTCGAGCCGCCGCTTCGACGAGCGCGCTCATGCGCCGCGCCTCACCGAGCGGTCAGTCGAGGAAACCCGTGCCCGGATGCGCGACCTCGATGCCCGCATGCAGGCGATCGAGACCCACGTGACCAGCTCGAACGTGATGCTGGCCAAGGAAATTGACGAGCTGCGCTGAAGACGCGGCCGCGAGCAGGGAGGTGAGACAATGATCGAGAGCATGGCGCCGACGATCCTGATGGCGAGCTTCGGCTTCGCGGTGGTCGCCGCGACTTTGATGGCGACGCTGAGGATGTGGCAGGGCTGGCTCGACCTCAAGCGCGCCGAGCTCGACCGCCGGACGCCGCCCCAGGGCGAGGAGCGGGTCGAGATCGCCGAGCTTCGCGCCCGGGTGAAGCAGCTGGAGGCCATCGCCGCCTGCGTGGATCTCTAGGAACTTCCGAGCTTACGAGTTTGAGGGTGAAGCCGAACGCCCCCCGGCTTCACCCTCAATCCTTTTCAAGGAATGCTGGTCCGCGTCGTGGTGCCATCCGCGCCGATCCGCCACACATCGCCGAAATCCGGATGAGAGAGCGGGGCCGGGCGAGTGCCGCCCAGCGCAGCCACGATATCCGGAACGGTGTTGCTGTGGCCGACGATCAGCACCGGCCACGGACCCTGGCGCACGCGGGCGGCGAGGGCAGGGGTGTCCGCCGGGTCGTAGACGACCGGCGTGAGGCCGAGCCGAGCGGCGATCGGCGCCGCGGTCTGGCGGGTGCGCTTATAGTCGCTGACATAGATGATCGCGGGCGGCTCGGACGCGAGCATCGCCTCGAGCCGCTGCGCCGCCGCCTGACCCTCGGGCAGCAGGTCCGGATCGCGCTCGCCCTCCGGCGTGTTGAGGTGGCGGACGACATAATAGACCGGTTCCTGGACAGCGGCCGGCGTGGTGGCGCAGGCGGCGAGGCTCGCCGGGAGCAGGAGGGCGAGCAGCAGGGTCCTCAACAGCTTCATTTCGGGTCCTTTCGGGAAGATCAGGAGGGCCGCTTGGCGGCGGTGGCAGCGGCTTCGAGCATTCGGTCGAGCGCGGCGCGGTCATAGACCCGGCCGCCGGCGATCACCGTGTCGAGCTGGCGGAGAGCGGACAGGTCGCGTGAGGGATCGCTGCTTAGAAGGATGAGATCGGCGCGGGCGCCCGGCTCGACAGTGCCGAAATCGGCGCGCCAGCCGCGGCTGGAACCGCCATTGGGAAGCGAGCGGAAATAATCGCGCGGCACCACCGTCGCGCTGCGCAGCGCCTCCATCGGCGGCAGGCCGGCGCGGTTCAGCGCCTCGACCTCGAGCAGCAGGCCGGGACCCCAGATGTGGAAGGCCTGGGCGGTGTCGGAGCCGGGCATGATCGGCACTCCGGCGCGGTGGAAGATGCGCACGATTCGGCGGCGAAGCTCGATGAAAGCGGCGGCGACCTCGGCCGTATAGCCCTGGGCAAGCATCGCCGCGCGCTGCTGGCTCCACTGGTCGAGCGCCGCGTCCGGCACCCAGCGCATTTCGGGCAATGCGCGCAGCTGCTCGGGCGTGGCGGCGGGATCGACGATCCGCTCGAATAGAGCGAGCGTCGGCACGTGCCAGGAGCGGGCGGCGACCATCCGCCGGGCGAGCGCCTGGATGTCGGAGTCGCTCACCCGGCTCGCGGCGAGCACCACTTCGGGTGGCGGCACCTGGTTGAAGTCAACCTGCCGCTCGGGTGCGCCGTCCGGAAGCAGCGCATAGATGACGCCGTCGAGATGCTCGATTTGTTGGCCTGCGCCCGCGGCACGGTCGACCCCGATCTGGTTGGTGACATGGCCGGCTGTCGGCAGGCCGACCCGGTGCGCCTCGTCCTGAACCGCCTGCCAGATGGCCGGGTCGACGAGATGGTGGGACTTGATGAGGTCATAACCGGCGGTGCGGGCCGCGGCGACGGCAGTTCGGGCGGCCTCGGCGCTTTGCGTGTTGTTGAGGTGAAGCGCGGGCGCGGCGGCGTAGAAGCGCGGGCCGGGCAGGGTGCCCGCCTCGACCCAATCGCGGACGACGAGATTGTTCGGCGATCCCGCCATCCCTCGCGCGGTGGTGACGCCATGGCCGAGCATCACCGCCATCGCTCGGTGGGCGGCGTCGCCCTCGGCACCAGGCACGGGCGCGAGATGGACGTGCATGTCGACCAGGCCGGGCATCAGCGTCAGTCCGCGCGCTTCGATGCGGCGGGCGCCGGCGGGGATTCGGGCGGAGCGGCGTGGGCCGACCGAGATGATGCGGTCGCCGGCGACCACGACGGTCTGGTCGCGAAGCCGCTCGGCGCCAGTCATCGGAAGGACGTCGACTCCGATGATCGCGACCGGCTCGGCATGCGCGGCGGCGATGCCGCCTGCCCACAAGGTGATCGCGGCCAGCAGTTTCTTCAGAATCGCCATGTCTCTGCCCCTCCCGTATTAGCGGCACAATACAGGCGAAGGGGCGCTGGGCAAGCGGGTCACGCCGCGCTGCCGACGGCCAAAGCGGACGGGGGTGCAACCTCCGGAAAAATCGATTAGGGCCGCCGCAACATTCGAAGCAACAGGGATGAGGATGTCGAACGATTCCGAGCGCCGCAACCGGCCGGCGCTCTCCCTTCACGTTCCCGAGCCGCCGGCGCGGCCGGGCGAGAAGCCGGACTTCAGCTGGGTCCAGGTGCCCGCGGCGGGAAGCGTCCGCCGGCCCGACGTCGCAGCTCCGGCGCAGGAGACTCACGAGCATTGCTATTCGCTGGTCCGGGTCCTCGACGACGAGGGCAAGGCGGTCGGCCCGTGGGACCCGCGCCTGTCGCCTGACCTCTTGCGCAAGATGCTTCGCGACATGAGCGTCGTCCGCCAGTTCGACGAGCGCATGTTCCGCGCCCAGCGGCAGGGCAAGACCAGCTTCTACATGAAGTCCAAGGGCGAGGAGGCGGTCGCCGTGGCTGCCGCTGCGGCGCTCGACTTCGACGACATGTGCTTCCCGACCTACCGCCAGCAGGGGCTGCTCGTCGCGCGCGGCTATCCACTCGTGGAGATGATGAACCAGATCTACTCCAACAAGGGCGACAAGCTTCAGGGCCGCCAGCTCCCGATCATGTATTCGGACCGCAAGCACGGCTTCTTCTCGATCTCCGGCAACCTCGCCACCCAGGTGCCGCAGGCCGTGGGCTGGGCGATGGCGAGCGCGATCAAGGGCGACAGCCGGATCGCGGCGGCCTGGATCGGCGACGGGTCGACCGCGGAAGGCGACTTCCACGCGGCCTGCACCTTCGCCGGGGTCTATCGCGCGCCGGTCATCCTCAACGTGGTCAACAACCAGTGGGCGATTTCGAGCTTCTCCGGAATCGCCGGAGGCCAGCTCACCACCTTCGCGGCGCGCGCGATCGGTTACGGAATCCCCGGCCTTCGCGTCGACGGCAACGATCCGCTTGCCGTCTATGCCGCCACCTTATGGGCGGCCGACCGGGCGCGGGCCAATCTCGGGCCGACCCTGATCGAGATGTTCACCTATCGCAAGGAGGGCCATTCGACCTCCGACGACCCGACCGGCTACCGGCCCAAGGACGAACCCGAATATTGGCCGCTCGGCGATCCGATCCAGCGCCTCCGCCAGCACCTGACCGTGCTCGGCGAGTGGGACGACGATCGCCAGGCCGCGCTCGACGCGGAGATCGACGCCGAGGTTCGCGCCGCCCAGAAGGAGGCCGAAGCGAACGGCGTTCTGCGTGCCGCCTCGATCGACTTCCCGCAGGACGTGCGAACCATGTTCGAGGACGTCTATGCCGAGCTTCCCTGGCACCTGAAGGAGCAGCAGGCCGAGATGCTCGCTGAGCTGGAGGCCAAGACCGGCAAGGGGCGGCAGGCATGACCGTCCGCAACATGATCCAGGCCTTGAATGACGCCCACCACGTCATGATGGAACGCGACGACAATGTCGTCGTGCTCGGCGAGGACGCCGGCTATTTCGGCGGCGTGTTCCGCGTGACCGAGCACCTCCAGAAGAAGTTCGGCAAGCAGCGCGTGTTCGACACGCCGATCAGCGAGAACGGCATCATGGCGACCGCGATCGGCATGGCCACCTACGGCCTCCGCCCGGTGGCCGAGATCCAGTTCGCCGATTACATCTATCCCGGCTTCGACCAGATTGTCTCGGAAGCGGCCAAGATCCGCTACCGCACCGCCGGCGAGTGGTTCGTCCCGATGGTGATCCGATCGCCCTATGGCGGGGGCATTTTCGGCGGCCAGACCCACAGCCAGTCGCCCGAGGCGCTGTTCGCGCACGTCGCCGGCCTCAAGGTGGTGATCCCGTCCAACCCCTATGACGCCAAGGGCCTGCTCGTTTCCGCGATCGAGGATGACGATCCCGTCGTCTTCTTCGAGCCCAAGCGCATCTACAACGGCCCGTTCGACGGCTTCTTCGACCGGCCTGTGACGCCCTGGGCCAAGCATCCCGACGCCGAGGTTCCGGACGGCTATTATACCGTGCCGATCGGCAAGGCGCGGGTGGTCAAGGAAGGGCCCGAGCTCACCATCCTCGCCTACGGGACCATGGTCCATGTCGCGCTGGCCGCGGCCGAGGCGGCGGGGGTCGACGCCGAGGTCATCGACCTTCGCACCATCGTCCCGGTCGACATCGAGACGATCGAGGACTCGGTGAAGAAGACCGGCCGCTGCGTCGTCGTCCACGAGGCGACTCGAACCAACGGCTTCGGCGCCGAACTGGCCGCGCTCGTCCAGGAGCGCTGCTTCTATCATCTCGAGGCTCCGGTGGTCCGCGCGACCGGCTGGGACACGCCTTATCCGCACAGCCTCGAATGGGCCTATTTCCCCGGCCCGGTTCGGCTCGGCAACGCATTCAAGAAAGCTCTGGAGGACTGACCGCAACATGGCGCGCTACGAATTCAGGCTGCCCGACATTGGCGAGGGGATTGCGGAGGCGGAGATCGTCGCCTGGCACGTCGCGGTCGGCGATGAGGTCAAGGAGGACCAGCAGCTCGCCGACATGATGACCGACAAGGCGACGGTGGAGCTCGAGAGCCCCGTCTCCGGCCGGGTCGTGCAGCTTGCCGGCGAGGTCGGCGACCAGATTCCGATCGGCTCGACCCTCGTCGTGCTCGAAACCGCCGAGGGGGCCGCCGCCGCCGAGGCGCAGCCTGAGGAAATGCCGATGGGCGACGGCGCGACCGAGGTCACTCCGGAACTCGCCGAGGCCGTGCCGAGCGCCGACGTCGAGCCGGAAGAGCGCCGCACCACCGGCGAGCGCCGCACCGGCGCCGACGAGCGCCGCGAGGAGGATCGCGGCCAGGAAGACCGCCGCCAGGGCGAATGGCGCGCCGAGCCGCCCGCCAAGCCCGAGCCGAAGGCCGAGGCCAAGGTGCTGGCCTCGCCCGCGGTGCGCGCCCGCGCCCGCGACCTCGGAATCGACCTGTCGCAGGTTCAGTATTCGGGCGACCGGATCCGCCACGCCGATCTCGACGCCTATCTGCTCTACAATGGCGGCCGAGTCCGCCCGGGCGGCGCGCGTCGCCAGGGGAAGGACGAGGACGTCAAGGTCGTCGGGCTCAGGCGCCGAATCGCCGAGAATATGCAGGAGGCCAAGCGCCGGATCCCGCACTTCACCTATGTCGAGGAGGTGAACGTCACCGCGCTCGAGCAGACCCGCGCGATGATGAACCAGGACCGCGGCAGCAATCCCAAGCTCACCATGCTGCCCTTTCTGATCACCGCGATGTGCCGGACCCTTCCGGACTTCCCGATGATCAACGCGCGCTACGATGATGACGCCAACGTCATCCACCGCTCGGGCGCCGTCCACATGGGCATGGCGACGCAGACCGACAGCGGGCTTTCCGTCGCGGTGATCCGCAACGCCGAAGGCCGCGACGTGTGGGGCCTCGCCGCCGAGATCGCCCGCCTCGCCGAGGCGACCCGCACCGGCAAGGCGACGCGGGAGGAGCTCTCCGGCTCGACCATCACCATCTCCAGCCTCGGCCCGATGGGCGGCGTGGTCTCGACCCCGGTGATCAACCGGCCCGAGGTCGCGATCATTGCGGTCAACAAGGTCAAGGAGACGCCGATCGTCGAGAACGGCCAGATCACGGTCGCCAAGATGATGAACCTGTCGATCTCGTGCGATCACCGAGTCGTCGACGGCTGGGACGCCGCGAGCTTCATGCAGGAGCTGAAGAAGATTCTGGAAGCGCCGCTTCGGCTGTTGGCCTAGGCTGCTCCCCGCAGCAGGGGAGGGGGCATGCGCAAAATCGTTCTGGCGTCGCTCGCGCTGAGCCTGGCCGGCGTCGCCGCCGCCCAGCCGCCGCGCGAGCTTCCGATCGACGACGGCTATGGCAACGAGCTTCCCGAAGGCGCCGCCAATCTCGACTTCATCCTGGTCAACCGCACCGGCGAGACGATCACCGCGCTGCGCATCAGGCCGTCGGGCGAGGACTCGCCGTGGAGCGACGACGTCCTCGTCCAGCGCGAGGTGCCGTCGGGTGAGCGCGCCGCCGTCTCCTACACCCGCGACATCGAGCTGTGCCGCTGGGACGTGCAGGTCACTTATTCGAACGGCGAGCGCAGCACCTGGCCCCTTATAGACCTGTGCCGAACCGTCCGAGTGGAGCTGCGCTGAAGTTCCTCCCCAAGCGCCTGCGCTTGGGGAGGAACTTTTAGAGCAACCTGAGCTGCGGACCCTGGGGCGGCTCGAACAGGTCGGTGCGGAGCGGGCGTTTGTCCTTCGGAAATCCGTGCTTTTTCGCCGCGAGCTCGAACCTCGTGCGCAGGAGCTCGGCCCAGGCGCCCTGGCCGCGCATCCGGCTGAACCAATTGGGGTCGTTGTCCTTGTCGCCGCGCATCGACTGGATCGTCGCCATCACCTTGCGCGCGCGGTCGGGGAAATGCTCGTCGAGCCAGGCTCGGAACAGCGGCGCGACTTCGTGTGGCAGGCGCACCGGCAAATAGAAGACTCCGCTCGCGCCGGCCTCGGCCGCAGCCTCGACGATCGCCTCCAGCTCGTGGTCCGTGACCTGAGGAACCACCGGCGCGATCGCGACGGTGCAGGGCACCCCCGCCTCGACCAGCTTGCGGACGGCCGCCAGCCGCTTGCGCGCCGCGGGGGCTCGCGGCTCGAGCGTGCGCGAAATCTCCGGCGTCAGCGAGGTCACCGACAGCGCGACGCTCGCCATGCGCTGCTTCGCCATCGGGGCGATGATGTCGATGTCGCGAAGCACGCGGTCGGACTTGGTGGTGATGGTGAAGGGGTGGCGGGTCTCGGCCAGCACCTCGAGCACCGAGCGGGTGATGCGCAACTTGCCCTCGATCGGCTGATAAGGATCGGTATTGGTTCCGAGCGCCATCGGCCGGCACACATAGCCGGGCTTGCCGAGCTCGTTGCGCAGAAGCGCCGCCGCATTCGGCTTGGCGTATAGCTTCGTCTCGAAATCGAGGCCCGGCGACAAATCGTGAAAGGCGTGGGTCGGCCGGGCGAAGCAGTAGATGCAGCCATGCTCGCAGCCGCGATACGGGTTGATCGAGCGGTCGAAGCCAATGTCGGGCGACTGGTTGCGCGCGATGATCGTCTTCGGCTGCTCGACCGTCACCGTGGTTCGAAGCGGCGGCGGTCCGCCGTCCAACTCCTCGCGCTCGTCGAGCCAGTCGCCGTCCGCCTCGCGCACCTTCAGGTTGAAGCGGGTGGGCGTTGGATTTTCCGGCGCGCCGCGGCCGGACCGAACATCGGGGCGTGAGAGTCGCGCATCCATCGGGCCATGTTACTGCGAGAACATACCAAGAACAAGGGGGCGGATATTGCCCTCGCGCGGCGGCGCTGTCATTGGCATTCGGCAGGTGGGGGCCAAGGAGTTTTTGCGTATGCGTTCCGCCTGGTTGCTCGCCTTCGCTCTGGCCGCCTGCGCGCCGACCCTGTTGACGGGGCCGATCGCCCCGGCCGATCGCGCCGCTCGCTGGCAGGCGCATGTCGAGGCGCTTGCCAGCGATGCCATGGAAGGCCGCGCCGCCGGCACCCCCGGCCATCAACGCGCGGCGAGCTATGTCGCCAACGAGATGCGCCGACTCGGCCTCCAGCCGGCCGGCGCCGACGGCTATCTGCAGCCGATCGCCTTCACCGAGCAGCGAGTCGATTATGCCGCCTCGAGCCTGAGCCTGTCGGGGGCCGCGGTCGCTGTCCCGGCGACGGCGGTGATCAGCCCGCGTTATGCCCTGCCGCCGACCTTCGACGCGCCCCTCGTCTTCGTCGGCTACGGCCTGCACATGCCGTCGGTCGGCCATGACGATTTCGCCGGAGTCGACCTTCGCGGCAAGATCGCCGTCTTCGTCAGCGGCGGGCCTGCCGATCCGTCGGGCACGCTCAAGGCCCACGCCCGCGCCCAGCGCAACAGGTGGCTCGCCGAGCGCGGCGCCGTCGGCGCGATCTCGCTCACCACGCCGGGCCAGACCGAATCGCCGTGGGAATCGGCGGTCCGCAACGCCACCCAGCCCGGCATGCTGTTCGCCGACGCCGGCATCCGCGACGAGCCGGCGTTCGTCGCGCTGAGCTGGAACGCGGCCGAGGCCGAGCGGCTGTTCGCCGGATCGCCGCGCAGCTTCGCCCAAATCGCCGCCGACGCGGACGCCTCCCGGCCCCTGCGCAGCTTTCCGATGGCGACACGGCTGAGCGGGAGGCTGCGCTCGACCAGCCGCGCGGTCACGTCGCCCAATGTCGTCGCGAAGCTTCCCGGCAGCGACCCGGCGCTCGCCGGCGAACATATCGTGATGACCGCCCATCTCGACGGGCTCGGCATCGGCCGCCCGGTCAATGGCGACGCGATCTACAATGGCGCGCTCGACAACGCGGCCGGAGTCGCCGCCGTCATCGACATCGCCGCAGAGCTGCGCCGCCAGCGGCCGAGGCGCTCGATCCTGTTCGTCTTCGTCACGGCGGAGGAGAGGGGCCTGCTCGGCTCGCGCTATTTCGCGCGCCGGCCGACGGTCCCGCGCGACTCGATCGTCGCCAATCTCAATTACGACATGGCGCTTCCGCTCTTCCCGCTGCGCAGCGTGACCGTGCTCGGCGCCGAGGAAAGCAGCATCGGCGCGGATGCCCGAGCCGTGGGCGAGACGATGGGCCTGCCGCTCGCGCCCGACCCGTTCCCGAACCGCAACTCCTTCATCCGCTCGGACCAGTACGGCTTCATCGAGCAGGGCATTCCGGCCGTCGCCTTCAAGTTCGGCTTCGCCGCCGGCACGCCCGAGGCGGAGCTGGAACGGTCCTTCCGCGCCACTCGCTATCACGCGCCGTCGGACGACATGTCGACACCGATCTTCCGCGACGACGAGATGCGCCTCCACGACTTCATCGCCGCGCTCGCGATGCGGTTGGCGAATGCGCCCGAGCGGCCGCGCTGGAATGAGGGGAGTCCGTTCGGGAGGTGATAGCCCCTCCCCTGAAGGGAGGGGTTGACTTTCGTCAGTCGCTGCCTTCTGCGATCCGCCCCGGCGGGCTGAGCCGCACCGCTTCCGGACCCGGAGTGCCGGGGAAGCGCGGCCAGAGGCCCTGCGCCAAGGCCCGGCGGCTGGACGACTGGTCGGCCGGCCGCTCCTCGTACATCCAGTAATTGCGCAGAACGATCGGGATGTAGCCGCGAGTTTCCCAATAGGGCACCGACTCGATGTAGAGCAGGGGATCGCCGTCGCCGCGGCTTTCCGCAGCCCAGCGCGCGACCGGCGCCGGGCCGGCATTGTAGGCGGCGATCACGCGCGGAAGCAGGCCGTCCGTGCCGCTCTGGTCGCGCAGATATTGCATATAGGCCTGGCCGAAGGCGACGTTGGTCGCCGGGTCGTTGAGGCGGTTCGGGTCGGCCTCGGCGCGGCCCCAGCGGACGAGGTCGCCGGCGGTGCCCGGCCGCACCTGCATCAGCCCGCGCGCCCCGGCCTGACTGACGGCATTGGCTCGGAACCCCGATTCCTGGAGCGCATGGGCATAGGCGAGCGCCTGGTCGACCCGCCAGCCGCCGCGCGGCGCGATATCGGGCGCGGGATAGCGGTCGTGCCGGCCGATGCGCACGCCCTGCGGCAGATTGTGCGCCAGGTACATCTGCGTGCCGGTGAGGTTGAGGCGAGCGGCGAGATGGACGAGCGCCTCATGCTCGCGTGGGTCGCCGATCCGCGCCTGGTGGCGAAGGAAGGTGTCGGCGAGCTCGGTCTGGCCGATCTCTGCGAGCGCGACAGCGGCGCGAACATTGGGCCGGTTCGCGATCGACGCCCACTCCGACGGGGTCAGGACGTCGGCTTGGCCGCCCGACATGCGGCGCAGGCCGAGCGCGCTCTCGGCGAGCAGTCCGTAGAAAGTCTCTTCCTGCGCAGCGGCGGCGCGCAGGTGCGGCTGGACCCGCTCGGGATGGCCGCAGCGCAACGCCGTGCGCGACGCCCAATAATAGCCGGCCGCCATCATCTCGGGATCGCCGGTCCGGCGCGCGACGGTCTGGAAGCTCTGCTCGGCGCCGCAGTCGCCGAGCCGCCACGCCGCGAGCCCGGCAACCCATTCAGCATGGACCGCCCAGTCGCCGACTCCGCGCGCCGCCTGGCGGGCGAGGCGAAGCGCCTCGCGGTCCTGGCGGACGAGGTAATAGGACCAGGCGATTCGCTGCTCGAACTCGGTCCGGCTCTCGATCGACAGTTCGCCGCCGCGCGAAAGCATGATGGCTTCGGCCGCCGCGGGCTGGTCGTCGACGATCAACGGCTGGATCAGCGGCTCGAGCTCGCGCGCCACCGGGTCGCCGCTATTGGGGCGCGGCCGCTGGCGGCGCGGCTGGCCGCGCTGGCCGATCAGGCGCTGCACCGGCGCGACTTGAGGCGGCTGCGTGGCTCCGCGAAGCTGGGCGAGGCGGGCGAGGTCCGTGGCCTGCGGAAGCTCGGGCGCCCGGCTCGCCAGCGCGACCAGCGGCGCCAGCTCGACCCGCGGCGAGCCCGGCGCGGTGTAGAGGATCGCGCGCGCGGCATTGTGCAGCGGCCCTTCCGGAAGCGCGTCGAGCCGGCCGAGCGCTCCCGCCCAGTTCTGCGCCGCGAGATCGGCGAACAGCGCGCTGTAGGCGTCGCGCTGCGCGGGGGTGAGTTGCGGCGGCACCGTCGCGGCGCGAGCGCGGCGGGACTGGGTGACATTGTCGAGATCGTCGGCGAGCGCGGGCGTCGCGAGGGTGCCGAGTGCGACGGCGAGAGCGAGCTTGCGGATCATGCGAGCGTCTCCTGCAGAAGCTGAAGGTCGGCCCAGCCCAACATCTTATCGCCGGGCCGCCTGAGAAGGTGGTCTGGGTGAAATGTGACGATCGCCTTGATCTCCCCGCCCGGGGTTTCAAGCCGGTGTATTTTGCCGCGCGACCTCGTCACCGCCTGTCCGAGCAGCACGTTCGCGCAGGCATCGCCGAGGAGCAGGATCGCCTTGGGCGCGACGAGGCCGAGATGGTGACGGGCGATGTCCGCGCAGCGGCCGGCGCCGGCGGCATCGAGGCGGCCGCCGGCGGGGCGCAGGCAGGACAGGCCGGCGATGTAGCTGGTGTCACGGCTCCGCCCGATCGCGGCGAGCATCCGGTCGAACAGGCGCCCGGACTCGCCGGTCAGCATCGCTCCCGCCGCGCAGTCCTCGACCGATGGCATGGCCGTCATGATCATCAGGCCGGAGGCCGGATCGCCGGACGGGCAGACACGCGGCGCATGCGGTGTGGCATATGGCAGGGAATCGCTCGCCCTCAGCCAGTCGTGGAAGAGGGGGAGTTGGTCGGGCAGAGGATCCGGCACGGGTTCCGCTCGGCCCGAGGAAAGTCGGGGGGCGCCAGCGCCAGCTTCCGAGCCGCGCCCCTCGACTTCGCGCGAGGCGAGCGAGGGGTCGGGTGCAGCAGGACGCGGTTTCAGCCAGTCGCGGGGCTCCTCCTGCACCGCGCAGTCGACGCCAGCGTCGCGCCACCAGCCAAGCAGGCTCTCCGCCTCGCCAAGAAAATCATGCCCGCCCCGATCCATGGTCGCATAGGGCCTGTCGGCGCGGCGCTGGTCAACCTCCGGGGACTTGCTTATTGCCGCGGCGTCGCGACTTTGCGACCACATGAGTCAGTCACGCGACGAGGAGAGGTAATGAGCGAACGCGAGTCCATGCAGTACGACGTCGTCATCGTCGGAGCGGGACCTGCCGGCCTTTCCGCCGCGATCCGCCTGAAGCAGCTCGCCAATGAGGCTGGGCGCGAACTGTCGGTGTGCATCCTGGAGAAGGGATCCGAGGTCGGCGCCCACATCCTGTCCGGCGCGGTGATCGATCCCAAGGCCCTCGACGAGCTCATTCCGGACTGGAAGGATCAGGGCTGCCCGCTCGCCGCGGTGCCGGTCACGCGCAACGAGCATTGGGTGCTGTCGAAGACCAGGAAACGGTCGATGCCGCACCTGATGACTCCGTCATGGATGCACAACAAGGGCACCTTCACCGGAAGCCTCGGCAATCTCTGCCGCTGGCTCGCCGGCAAGGCCGAGGAACTGGGGGTCGAGATCTTCCCGGGCTTCCCGGCCGCCGAGATGCTGTTCAACGACGACGGCAGCGTGAAGGGCGTCGCCACCGGCGACATGGGCGTGGCCCGCGACGGCACCCACAAGCCCGACTATCAGCCCGGTATGGAGCTTCACGGCCGCTACACCTTCTTCGCCGAGGGCGCGCGCGGCAGCCTCACCAAGGAACTGAAGCGCATCTTCGAGCTGGACAAGAACAGCCAGCCGCAGGTTTACGGTCTCGGCGTCAAGGAATTGTGGGATATCGATCCGGCCAAGCACACGCCGGGCCACGTCATCCACACCCAGGGCTGGCCACTGACCGACGACAGCTGGGGCGGCGGCTTCCTCTACCACCAGGACAACAACCAGGTCGCGCTCGGCTTCGTCGTCGCCCTGTCCTACCGCAACCCCTATCTCTCGCCGTTCGAGGAATTCCAGCGCTGGAAGCAGCACCCCTCGATCCGGGCGATCCTGGAGGGCGGCAAGCGGGTCTCCTACGGCGCCCGGGCGATCAACGAGGGCGGCTACCAGGCCATTCCCAAACTGGCTTTCCCCGGCGGCGCCCTGATCGGCTGCTCCGCCGGCTTCGTGAATGTGCCGCGAATCAAGGGCACCCACACCGCGATGAAGAGCGGAATGCTCGCCGCCGAGGCCGCCTTCGCCGCCATCTCCGCCGACCGAAGCAACGATTCGCTCGAGGATTATGACAGCGCGCTCCACGCATCCTGGGTGGCCAAGGAGCTCAAGATGGTGCGCAACGTCGAGCCGATGGTCGCCAAGTTCGGCGGCACGATCGGCACCCTGCTCGCCGGAATCGACATGTGGATGCGTACGCTCCGCATCGGCCTGCCGTTCACGATGAAGCACCACCCGGATCACACGACCCTGATCCGCAAGGATCTCGCCAGGCCGATCGACTATCCCAAGCCCGACGGCGTGATCAGCTTCGACCGCCTCTCCTCGGTGTTCCTGTCGAACACCAATCACGAGGAGGACCAGCCGATCCACCTGACGCTCAAGGACGCGTCGATCCCGACCGCGGTCAACCTGCCGGATTATGCCGGCCCCGAGGCGCGCTACTGCCCCGCCGGGGTCTACGAATTCGTCGAGGAGGCCGGCGTGCCGCGGCTTCAGATCAACGCGCAGAACTGCGTCCACTGCAAGACCTGCGACATCAAGGACCCGACCCAGAACATCAACTGGGTCACCCCCGAAGGCGGTGGAGGCCCCAATTACCCGAACATGTGAGCAAGCCGTTCCTCCCCATGCGCAAGCGCAAGGGGAGGGGGACCATCCGCGCAGCGGATGGTCGAGGGGTAAGG
>JAEZFL010000132.1 GCA_023417515.1 Pseudomonadota bacterium
GTCGATCAGCGTCAAGGGCGCGGGCGGCCATGCCTCGATGCCGCACGACAGTATCGACCCGATCCCCGTTGCCTGCGCCATCGTCAGCGCGATCCAGACCATGGTGACGCGCCGCGTCTCGGTGTTCGACCCTGCGGTAATTACCATCGCCAAGATCGCCGCGGGAACGACCAACAACATCATTCCCGAGACCGCCGAAATGCTCGGAACGATCCGCACGCTCTCGCCGCACCGCCGCGCGATGGTGGCCGAGGAACTGCGGCGACTCGCACCTGCCATCGCCGAGGCGCATGGCTGCAGCGCCGAGGTCGCGATCGAGGAGGGCTTCCCCGTCACCATCTGCGATAGCCGCGCGGTTGCCTTCGGCCAGTCGGTGGTCGAGGAGACCTTCGGTGAGGCGGCCTGGCTCACGATGGATAATCCGGTGATGGGCGCGGAGGATTTCTCCTATGTCCTCGAGAAAGTGCCCGGCGCGATGTTCTGGCTCGGCGCGAGCGAGCAAGGGAGCGACTGGCGCCAATGCTGCGGGCTCCACTCGAATCGCATGGTTCTCGATGAAAAGGTCATGGCGCGCGGCGCGGCGCTCCATGCCGCACTGGCGGAACGCTTCTTGGGCGAAGGCTTTGCCTAGCCTCTACGCCCCGTCACGGCACGAGAACCGTATCGACTGCCTCCGCCGCCAGCTGAGGATAGTCGAGCGTGTAATGGAGCCCCCGGCTTTCCTTGCGGTGGAGCGCGCTCCGTACAATCAGCTCGGCGCATTGTAAGAGGTTGCGCAGTTCAATAAGGTCGGTTGTGACGCGGAAATGGCCGTAATATTCCCCGACCTCGCCTGAGAGCATGTTGATGCGGTGCTGCGCGCGCTCGAGGCGCTTGGTGGTACGCACGATACCGACATAGTTCCACATGAAGCGGCGGATCTCGGTCCAGTTCTGCTTGATCACCACCTCCTCGTCGGAGTCGGTGACCCGGCTCTCGTCCCACGGCCGGATCGGCGGCGCCGGCGGAAGGTCGTCCCAGCACCGCGCGATATGGCGCGCCACGGCTTCGCCGTAGACGAAGCATTCGAGCAGCGAGTTGGACGCGAGGCGGTTGGCGCCGTGAAGGCCGGACTGGCTGACTTCTCCCGCGGCGTAAAGGCCGGGCAGGTCGGTACGGCCGTCGCGGTCAACGATCACTCCGCCGCAGGTATAATGCTGCGCCGGCACGACCGGGATCGGCTCCTTGGTCATGTCGATGCCGAGATCGAGCAAGCGCGCATAAATGGTCGGGAAGTGAGCGACGACGAAGGCCGGGTCGCGGTGGCTGATGTCGAGATGGACGTAGTCGAGGCCGAGACGCTTGATCTCGTGGTCGATCGCCCGGGCAACGATGTCGCGCGGCGCGAGCTCCGCTCGGTCGTCGAAGTCGGGCATGAAGCGGTGGCCGCTTTCCCGGTCGTCCTGCGGCGGGATCAGCAAGCGCCCGCCTTCTCCGCGCACCGCCTCGGTGATCAGGAAGTTCTTGACGTCATGATTGTACAGGCAGGTCGGGTGGAACTGCATGAACTCCATGTTGGAGACGCGCGCTCCAGCCCGCCACGCCATCGCGATGCCGTCGCCGGTCGCGCCTTTGGGCGCGGTCGAGAAGAGGTAGGTGCGGCCCGCGCCGCCGGCGGCGAGCACGGTCGCGCGGGCAGTGAATAGCTCCACCCGGCCGGTCCGGCGGTTGACCGCGTAGCAGCCCCAGACATGACCGGCGCCCGAGTAACGCTGCTCGTGGCGGCTGGTGGCGAGGTCGATCGCGACCATGTCCGGGATCATTCGGATGTTGGGGTGGGACAGCGCCGCCTTGAGCAAGGCGTCCTGCACGGCCCAGCCGGTGGCGTCGTCGACATGGACGATTCGGCGATGACTGTGGCCGCCCTCCCGGGTGAGGTGCCAGCGGCCCTTCCCCTCTTCGCTGCGCGGCGCGGTGAAGGGGACTCCGAGCCGGGCGAGCCGCTCGATCGCCGCCGGCGCGTTCTCGACCACGAACTCCACCGTATCGCGGTCGTTGAGGCCGGCGCCGGCGACCATCGTGTCCTCGATATGGCTCTCGAACGTATCGCCTTCCTCGAGCACCGCGGCGATGCCGCCCTGCGCGTGGGCGGTCGAGCCCTCGCTGAACCCCCCTTTGGCGAGCACCGCGACGTGGAAGCGGTCGGCGAGGTTGAGCGCGGCGGTCAGCCCGGCAGCTCCGGAGCCGATGATCAGGACGTCGCTTGGATGATTGTCCGCCAATCCTAACTCCGCTCAGGCCGAGCTTGTCGAAACCCCGCTCATCCTTGGCGGGTTAAGGGGAAAGGCAGTCCTTCGACAAGCTCAGGACGCGCAGGAGGCGAGCGGTCAGATGTTGGCGCCGCGCGTCAGGTTCAGGAACACGTCCTCCAGATCCGCCTCCCTGGTCGATACGTCGACCAGGCCCAAGCCCTCGCGCTGGAGCGCGGCGAGCACGTCGCCGGCATTCACCTTGTCCTTGCGGTAGGTGATGGTGACGGTGCGCGGGCCCGTGACGTCGATCTTCTCGAAGCAGGACGCGTCGGGCGCGCGGGTAAGGTCGCGGTCAACCGTCACCTCGACCGCCTTTTCCTGCGCCATTCCGACCAGCGTTCGAGTCGTCTCATTGGCGATGAGGTTGCCGTGATTGATGATGGCGATTCGGTCGCACAACTCCTCGGCTTCCTCGAGATAGTGGGTGGTGAGCACGATGGTCACGCCCTGCGCGTGGAGCGAGCGGACGAATTCCCACAATTGCTGTCTGAGCTCGACGTCGACGCCCGCGGTCGGCTCGTCCAGCACCAGGATCGGCGGCGAATGGACCATCGCCTTGGCGACCAGCAGGCGCCGCTTCATGCCGCCCGACAGGGTGCGCGAATAAGCGTGCGCCTTGTCGTCGAGGTGAACGGCGCGGAGCAGTTCCATCGAGCGGCGTTGCGCCTTCGCAACGCCGTAGAGGCCGGCCTGGAGCTCCAGCGCCTCAAGCGGCGTGAAGAAAGGATCGAACAATATCTCCTGCGGCACGATTCCGATCGAGCGCTTGGCATTGCGCGGATGGGCGTCGATGTCGAAGCCCCAGATCGACACGGCTCCGGCGCTCTTCGACACCATGCCGCTGAGGATGTTGATCAACGTCGACTTGCCGGCGCCGTTGGGGCCGAGCAGCCCGAAGATCTGCCCGCGCGGCACGTCGATGCTGACCCCGTCGAGCGCGCGCTTGCCGCCGGCATAGGTCTTCTGGAGGTCGCGGATGGAGATTGCGGCGTCGGTCACGGGGCGGCGCTTAGAGGGTTTGCGGCGACGACGGAAGCGTTGCCCGTCCGCTCCACCTTCGCTAATCGCCGCCCATGGCCACCGACCCCTACACGCCTGAGATCGCCTATACCGAGACGAGTCGAGTCGCCTGTGATGGCGCGACTCACATCTCGCCGGCGCTCGGCCATCCGCGAGTCTATCTTCAGATCGACGCGAAGGGCTATGCCGACTGCGGCTATTGCGACAAGCGCTTCATCCTGGCGGGCGGTCCGGCCGACGACCGCGCAGCCGCCTGAATCCGCAATGCGGGGTGACGGGTCGAGCGAAGCCCCTATATCGGGTGAATGACCCCTGATCCGCGCAGCTTCCTCTACCGGCCCGGCGGCCTCGACCCCGACTCCGCGCTTCGACTCACCGCGGGCGCTCTCGGCCGGCTCGATGACGGCGAGCTCTTCCTTCAGTACACGGCGTCGGAAAGCTTCGGCTTCGACGACGGGCGCCTGAAGACCGCCGACTTCAACACCCAGGCCGGCTTCGGGCTGCGTGGCGTGTCCGGCGAGACCACCGCCTTCGCTCACGCCAACGAGATCAGCGAGGCAGCGATCCGCCGCGCCGCCGAGACTCTGACCATCCTCGATCCGACCAAGGGCGTTCGTGCTGCGCCGCCGCGGCGGACCAATGCGCGTCTCTATGTGGACGACGATCCGCTAAGCCTCATCCCCTTCGCCAGGAAGGTGGCTCTGTGCCAGCAGATCGATGCGGCCGCGCGAGCCCGCGACCCGCGCGTCGCTCAAGTGTCGGTGACCCTCGCCGCGTCGTGGAGCGTGGTCGAGGTCGTCCGCGCCGATGGTTTCGTCGCGCATGACGTGCGGCCGCTCGTCCGCCTCAACGTCCAGATCGTCGCCGAGCAGAATGGCCGCCGCGAGACCGGCTATCACGGCCTCGGCGGGCGCTATCTCTACGACAATCTGTTCGAGCCGGAGACCTGGAACCGGGCGATCGACATCGCGCTGGCCCAGGCGCTGGTGAACCTGGAGAGCGTCGCCGCCCCCGCCGGCGAGATGACCGTCGTGCTCGGCAATGGCTGGCCCGGCGTGCTCCTTCACGAGGCGATCGGCCACCCGCTCGAGGGCGACTTCAATCGCAAGGGCACCTCGGCCTTCTCCGGCCGCCTCGGCGAGCGCGTCGCGGCGCCGGGGGTGACGGTGGTCGACGACGGCGCCATGGACCGCCGCCGCGGCTCGCTGACCATCGACGACGAGGGCACGCCGACGCAGCGCAACGTCCTGATCGAGGACGGCGTGCTCAAGGGCTATATCCACGACCGCTTGAACGCTCGCCTGATGGGCGTCGAGCCGACCGGCAACGGCCGCCGCGAGAGCTTCGCCCATGCGCCGATGCCGCGCATGACCAACACCTTCATGCTCGGCGGCCAGGACGATCCCGGCGAGATCCTCGCCCGCGCGAAGAACGGCATCTATGCCAAGAGCTTCGGCGGCGGCCAGGTCGATATCACCTCCGGAAAATTCGTGTTCAGCTGCACCGAGGCGTACCGGATCGAGGACGGCAAGCTCGGCGCGCCCATCAAGGGCGCGACCCTGATCGGCGACGGGCCGAGCGTTCTCACGAAGGTCGCGGCGATCGGCAACGACATGGCCCTGGACGAAGGCGTCGGCGTGTGCGGCAAGGGCGGCCAGTCGGTGCCTGCGGGCGTCGGCCAGCCGACCTTGCTGATCGAAGGGCTGACGGTGGGAGGCACCGCGGCGTGAGCTGGCAGCAGGACATCGTCGATTTCTGGTTCGCGCTCGAGGACGAGCAGCATTGGAAGGTCGACCCGGCGCTCGACGCCGCTATTCGCGAGCGCTTCCTCGACCTGTGGGAGGAGCAAAGGTCCGGTCGCGCCGCCGACTTCCTCGGCTCGGCCGACGAGGCGCTCGCCGCCATCCTCCTGTTCGACCAGATTCCGCGCAACATGTTCCGCGACGACGCGCGTTCCTTCGCGACGGACGGCCTCGCCCGCGACATTGCGGCGGGCGCGGTCGATCGCGGGCTCGACGCGGAGCTGCCACCGCGGCGCCGGCTCTTCCTCTATCTGCCGTTCGAGCATAGCGAGTCCCTGGCCGACCAGGAGCGCGCGGTGCGGCTGATCGGCGCCCTCGACAATGCCGAATGGACCGACTTCGCAGTGAAGCACCGTGACGTGATCGCCCGCTTCGGGCGCTTTCCTCACCGCAATGCCGTGCTCGGCCGCGCGTCGACGGACGAGGAAATCGCGTTCGGCCTGGAGCCGGCCTGGTAGATGGGCCTGGTCCTCGCCGCCCGCTTCTACAACGGCTTCGAGGCCGGCATCGCCCAGTCCCGCCTCACCGATGCGGGAATCGACAGCTACATTTTCGACCTCGAGATGAACTGGGGCGGCCTTGGCGCCGTGCCGGTCCGATTGATGGTGCTCGACGACGACCTCGCGGCGGCACGAGCCGTGCTGGAATCGTAAACCGCGCGACAAACCAATGGATTGACGCCTACCCTCTTGGTGCCTTAGGTAGATAAGACACCTAGGCGGGGGAGGGGAATGGGCGCAGCGGAAAGTCCGGTCATCGAGCTGGAGGGCCTCGGCAAGACCTATGGCAGCGGCGCTCGCGCGGTGCGGGCGGTTCAGGATGTGACCATCTCTGTCGCTCCGGGCGAGGTCTACGGCTTTCTCGGGCCCAACGGCGCCGGCAAGAGCACCACGATCCGAATGCTGCTCGGCCTGATTGCGCCCACCGCCGGGCGGATCCGCTTGATGGGCCGCGATCTCGCGTCCGACGCGTCGGTTCTGCGCCATGTCGGCAGCCTCGTCGACGGCGGCAATTTCTACCCCTTCCTGTCCGGGCGGAAGAATTTGGAGGTGCTCTCCCGCACCCATGGCGGAGGCGCCGAGCGGATCGATTCCCTGCTGGAGCAGGTCGGGCTCGCCAAGGACGGCGGGCGCAAGGTGAAGGGCTATTCGACCGGCATGCGCCAGCGCCTCGGCGTCGCCGCGGCGCTTCTCAACGATCCCGACATCGTCATCCTCGACGAGCCCGCCAACGGCCTCGACGCGGCCGGCATCCAGGAAATGCGCGCGCTCATCCGCCGCCTCGCCGCCGACGAGCGCAAGAGCGTCTTCCTGTCGAGCCACCTCCTCCACGAGGTCCAGCAGATGTGCGACCGGGTCGCGATCATCAGCAAGGGCTCGGTGATCCGCGAATCCACCATCGCCGACCTGCTCCGCCAGGACGAGGGGCTGATCGTGGAGGCCGAGCCGCTCGACGTCGCCCAAAGCGCCTTGGAATCGCGCTGGCGCTGCACGCGCAACGGGGTCGCGCTCCACGTCCAGGCGCCTCGGGAGGATGCGCCCGAGATCGTCCGGCGCCTCGTCGGCGCGGGCGTCGAGCTGTTCGGGCTCAGCGCCGAGCAACGCAATCTCGAAGAAGTGTTCCTGTCCATGACCCAGCCGGAGGCGGCCGATGCTTGATGCGATTTCGGCAGAGGCGCTCAAGTTCAAGCGCCACCGCGCGACCTGGGGGCTGGTGTGGATCTGGCCGATCGGCCTCACGCTCATCTGGCTGATCGCCATCGCAGTCGAGCTCTCGGGGGTCGGCGGCGAGGCCGGCGGGGACGGTCGCGGCGGGCTGACCGCGGCCGGCTGGATCGCCGACAATGTCGGCTTCTGGGGTGTGCCGGGCGACACGTTCGGCCGCTACATCATCGGGGCGTTCGTCGCGGTGGTGTTCGCCGGCGAATATGGCTGGAACACGTGGAAGCTGATCGTTCCGCACCGCGCGCGGACGAGTTTGATCGCGGCCAAATACGCGATCGCCTTCATCCTGCTGGCAATCGGATTCACGCTCGCGGCCTTGCTGTTCAACCTGTTCGGATGGCTCACGGACGTGATCACGGGCGATTCGATACCGGCGGGCATCACCGCCGGCGCCCTGCTCAAGGCGCATGGCGCGGGCGCCCTGGCCGCGCTTCCGGCGGTGCTTCTGACCATCGCTTATGTCAGCCTCGCCGCGATCCTCACCCGCTCGACGGTCGCCGCCCTCGTGATCGGCCTCGTCGTCACCACGATCGAACAGCTGTTCCGCACGTTCGCGCCGATGATCGAGCCGTCTGCGCCGTCGCTGGTCGGCGCGCTCTACGAGGTTCTGCCGGGCTACCATGTCGCCAATGTCGCGAGCTTCGCCACCGAGGGGCGCGTCCTGGAAATCCCCTTCCCCTCGGGGACCTTCTCGACGTCGCTGGGCACGTCGCTCGCGATTACGGGAGCGTGGATCGTGGCGCTGGTCGGGCTCACTTTCTGGAGCTTCAGGCGCCAGGACATCAACTAGCGCAGGAAGCGGCGGATCGGCGTGAGGTCGTAGCCGGCCTCCGCCGCCTTCGTGACCAGGGTATCGCCATGGGCGCCTCCCAGCGACCGCGCAAGCGCCCACATATAGGTCGAGCGCGTGCCGGATTTGCAGAAGGCGAGGATGGGGCCGTCCGCTTCGTCGAGCGCCTGGCGAGTCGCCTCGATCGCTTCGGGGATGAGCTGCGAGATGGGAACGGCGCGATAGGCGATTCCGGCCGCCGCGGCTGCCGCTTCGATCTCGGCGCCGGACGGCTGGCCCGGCTCCTCGCCGTCCGGGCGGTTGTTGACGATCAGGGCGATGCCCTGAGCCGCCAGCTCCGGCACCTCGTCGGGCCGAATCTGGCCGGCGACGAACATCCCGTCCTCAAGCCGTCGCATCTTCGACCTCCCGGATGACCTCGAGGAAGGCGTCGCCATAGCGGTCCAGCTTGGCCGCGCCGACGCCGGGCACCTCCGCCATCGCGCGGAGCGAGGACGGGCGAAGCGCCGCCATCTCGCGCAGGGTCGAATCGTGGAAGATGACGTAGGGTGGCACGCTTGCCTCCGCGGCAAGCTGGCGGCGGCGGGCGCGCAACGCCTCGAACAGGGGATCGTGCGGGAAGTCCGCGGCGACCTTGCGGTCGCGCCGCCTCGTCCGCTTGGGCGGCACGACGATACGGAGCGTCTCCTCGCCCTTCAGGAACGCCTTGGCAGCGGGACCGAAGGACAGGCCGCCATAATCGTCGGCGCGAAGCGCGTCGCGGGCGAGAAGCGCGCGGGCGACCGGCTTGACCAGTGCCAGCTCGGCCGCGTCGGCGATCCCGAACACGCTGAGCCGGTGATGGCCCGAGGCGAGGACCTTGTCGCTCTCCTTGCCGGCGAGGACGTCGGTGAGATGGCCGATTCCGAAGCGCATCTCGGTGCGGAAGGCGGCGCTGAGCAGCTTCTGAGCGGTGGTGGTGGCGTCGACCGAGTCCGGCGGATTGAGGCAATTGTCGCAATTGCCGCAGGATTCGGGCGGATCCTCGCCGAAATGGCGAAGCAGGATGGCCCGGCGGCAACCTGCGGTCTCGACCAGGGTGGCGAGGGCGTTGAGCCGCTCGCGCTCGCCCGGCCGGCGCGATTCCTCGACCTCGGTCTCGATCCGCCGCCGGGCGCGGGCGAAATCCTCGGCGCCCCAGAACAGCCAGGCCTCGGCCGGCTCGCCGTCGCGGCCGGCGCGGCCGGTCTCCTGGTAATAAGCTTCGATCGACTTGGGCAGGCCGGCATGGGCGACGAAGCGCACGTCGGGCTTGTCGATGCCCATGCCGAAAGCGATCGTCGCGGCCATCACCATCTCCTCGGAGCGGACGAAGGCGGCCTGGTTGCGCTGGCGGATCTGCGGCTCCAGCCCGGCATGGTAGGGCAGGATCGGCCGGCCCTTGGCGGAAAGCTGCTCGGCCAGCTTCTCCGTCGCCGCACGGCTGGTCGCATAGACGATGCCCGGACCCGGCTGTTCGGCGAGGACCGCCTTCACCTGCGCCGCAACGCCGTCGCGGGGACGGATGTGGTAGCGAATATTGGGCCGGTCGAAGCCGGCGACGATCATCCCCTCCTCGGGGATTCCGAGCTGAACCGCGATGTCGGCGCGGGTCCGTCGGTCGGCGGTCGCCGTCAGGGCGAGCCGCGGGACTTGCGGAAAGGCGTCGAGCAGTGGGCGCAACAGGCGGTAATCGGGGCGGAAGTCGTGGCCCCATTCGCTGACGCAATGCGCCTCGTCGATCGCGATCAGGGCGAGCCTGGTGCGCGACAGCAGGTTCCTGAACGCATCGCCGGTCGCCCGCTCCGGTGCGACGTAGAGCAGGTCGAGATCGCCGCGCTTCAGCCGCTCGACCGTTTCGGCGCGGTTGTTGTCGGCTGACGTCATGGCGGCGGCGTTGATGCCGAAGCCCTCCGCCGCACGGATCTGGTCGTGCATCAGAGCGATCAGCGGCGAGATGACCAGCGCCGTCCCCTCCCGCGCCAGCGCCGGCACCTGGTAGCAGAGCGACTTGCCGGCGCCGGTCGGCATGACCGCGAGGGTATGGGCGCCGGCCATGACCCGGCCGACGACCTGCTCCTGGACTCCGCGGAAGGCGGAGAAGCCGAAGGTCGTGTGAAGAATGTCGAGGGGAGAAGCCGGCACGCGCCGGTCCTTACCACGTCCCCTCATCCATCCAAGCCGCGACTCGGCCTGAAAGGACCGATGTTCCATGATGTTCGCACTGACGTCCCTGATTGGAGTCCGCCCGACCGCCCTTTCAGAGGTGCAGGCAGCGGCAGGGTTGTAGGCGCCCATCCGCAGAACATAGCAGGAACAGGCCATGTAGGAAAGGCCTGTGAAAAGCCGAGGGTTCGCTACTCGGCTGCCTCGGATTCTACCTCTTCCCGTTCGCTTTGCTGGCGGGTCCACATTTCGGCGTAGAGGCCGCCCTTGCGGAGCAGCTGGGCGTGGGTGCCGCGTTCGGCGACTCGGCCGGAGTCGAGGACGACGATCTGGTCGGCGTCGACGATGGTCGACAGGCGGTGGGCGATGACGATCGAGGTTCGGCCGCGCTCGATGGTGCGGATCGTGTCCTGGATCGCCGCCTCGGTGCGGCTGTCGAGGGCGCTGGTCGCCTCGTCGAGAATCAGGATCGGCGGGTCCTTGAGCAGAGTGCGGGCGATGGCGACGCGCTGCTTCTCGCCGCCGGACAGCTTGAGACCGCGCTCGCCGACCCGGGTGGCGTAGCCTTCCGGCATCGACGCGATGAAATCGTGGATCGCCGCGCCGCGGGCCGCAGCCTCGACCTCCGTCTGGGTCGCACCGTCGCGGCCGTAGGCGATGTTGTAGCCGACCGTGTCGTTGAACAGCACGCTGTCCTGCGGGACGATGCCGATGGCGCGGCGGAGGCTGTGCTGGGTGACCTTGGCGATGTCCTGGCCGTCGATGGTGATGCGGCCGCCGGTCGGGTCGTAGAAGCGGAACAGGAGGCGCGACAAAGTCGACTTGCCGGCACCCGAGGGGCCGACCACGGCCACGGTGGTGCCCGCCGGAACGTCGATGTCGATTCCGTGGAGGATCTCGCGGCTGGGCTCGTAGCCGAAGCGGACATTCTCGAAGCGGACATGGCCGGTGGTGACGATCAGCTCCGGCGCGTCGGGGGCGTCGACGATCTCGGCCGGAGTGTCGATCAGGTCGAACATGGCGGCCATGTCGATCAGGCCCTGGCGAATGGTGCGATAGACCATTCCGAGCATGTCGAGCGGCCGGAACAGCTGGGTGAGCAGGGTGCTGACGAGAACCACGTCGCCGGGCGTGAAGCGGCCGGCGGCCCAGCCCCACACGATCAGGCCCATGCCGAGGGCGAGCATGACGTTGGTGATCACCGACTGGCCGACGTTCAGCCAGGCGAGGCTGTTCTCGCTCTTGGTCGCGGCATTGGCATAGGCGCGGACCGCCGCGTCGTAGCGGGCGCTCTCGCGCTCCTCGGCGGTGAAATATTTCACGGTCTCGAAGTTGAGGAGCGAGTCCACCGCGTGGGAGACCGCGCCGGTATCGGCCTCGTTCATCTGCTCGCGGAGCTTGGCGCGCCAGTCGGTGATGATCCGGGTGAAGGTGATGTAGACCGCCACCATCAGGATGGTGGCGATGACCAGCCAGGCGCCGAAGCGGAGGCCGAAGATGATCAGGACGAGGGTGAGCTCGAGGATCGTCGGGGCGATGTTGAACAGCAGGAAATAGAGCATCGTGTCGATGCTCTTGGTGCCGCGCTCGACCACCTTGGTGACCGCGCCGGTGCGCCGCTCGAGGTGGAAGCGAAGGCTCAATTTGTGGAGGTGGCGGAAGACGTTCGACGTCAGCCGCCGAGCCGCCTCCTGGCCTACCTTCTCGAACACCGTGTTGCGGAGGTTGTCGAACAGGACGGTGCCGAAGCGCGCGGCCGCATAGCCGACCGCAAGCGCGATGACGAGCCAGGCGAGGTCGCGGCTGCCCTCGGCCATGCGGTCGATCGCGCCCTGGAGGGCGAATGGCGCGCCATAGACCTGGACCAGCTTGGACAGGATGACGAAGCCGAAGGCGGCGACGATGCGCGCCCGCAGGCCCGGCGCGTCGGAAGGCCACAAATAGGGGACGAACCTGCGCAACGTCTGCAGGTCGGCCTGTTTGTCGGATTGGTCGCTGGGCGCGTGAGGGGGCATCCGGGCGGAGATAGGGACTGCGCGGAAAGTTCCCAGCCGGAGCGCAAATTTCACGGGCGTAACGGCTGGAACGCGGGATGGGTTTGCCGGTTGAGCGGGGCAAGCAAAGGACAAGCAAATGATTGAAGCGCCTGCCACTTTTCTGCTCGCCATTCTCGGCTGCGGCGAGGGCGAGAGCGCGTGCCGACCGATCGTGGTGAGCGAGGCGCGCTATGAGAGCGAAGCCTCCTGCATGGCTGCTTCGACCGACCAGCTCGCGCGCCAGGACAGCCTCGACTATCCGGTCATCGTCGCCGAATGCCGCCGCGCCGGCGAGGTCCGCGTGCCGCTGCGCGCCAATGCCGTCGCGCTGCCCGAGGCCAGCGGCCGGCTGCCGCGGGTGACGATCGCCAGCAGGTAAGTTCACGAAGCGTCCACCTCCGCTCAATCTCGAGCAGCCCCTTCGACTGCCTCCCACGGCAGGCGCTCAGGATAAACTCCCGCGAAGCCGAGACGGCGTGTCGAGAGACGGTTCCGGATAATCTCTCGACGACGCATCTCGACTTCGCTCGATGCTGGCTCGAGATGAGCGTTGCTTTGGGAACGGCCCCCATTTCGAACGGTTAACGCTCCAAGACCTTCGTACGGAGCGCCCCATGACCGACGACACCGAAACCCTCGACCTGGTCCACGAGGACGAGCTGCCCGGTCACGAGAGCCAGCTCGAACCGAAGCCCGACTGGGAGCCGCGTTACCCCGGCTCGGGGCGGCTCGACGGCAAGGTCGCGCTGATCACCGGCGCGGACAGCGGCATCGGCCGCGCCGTCGCCGCCCTGTTCGCGCGCGAGGGCGCCGACATCGCCATTTCCTATCTGTGCGAGCATGACGATGCGCAGAAGACTCGCGAGATCGTCGAGAAAGAGGGGCGCCGGGCGCTTCTGCTGCCGGGCGACCTCGGCGAGAAGGAGACGTGCGAGAAGATCGTCAGGGAGACGGTCGAGAAGCTCGGCGGCCTCGACGTGCTCGTCAACAATGCCGGCGAGCAGCATTGGGACAAGGAGATCACCGACATCTCGGAGGAGCAATTGAAGCGCACCTTCCAGACCAACATCTTCTCGATGTTCTTCATGGTCCAGGCCGCGTTGCCCCACCTCAAGGAGGGCAGCGCGATCGTCAACTGCACGTCGATCACCATGTATAAGGGCGCGGCGATCCTGCTCGATTATGCCTCGACCAAGGGCGCGATCACCGCCTTCACCCGCTCTCTGTCCGAGAATCTGGTGGAGAAGGGCATCCGCGTGAACGCGGTCGCTCCGGGGCCGATCTGGACTCCGCTCAACCCGTTCGGGGGCCAGCCCAAGGAGAAGATCCCGGAATTCGGCAAGGACACGCCGATGGGCCGGCCGGGCCAGCCCAACGAGGTGGCGCCGAGCTTCCTGTTTCTCGCCTGCGAGGATTCGTCCTATATGTCGGGACAGGTGCTCCACCCCAATGGCGGCACCATCGTCAACGGCTGAAGGCGGGGTGGCAATGCGCCGGCAAAAGGCCGATGGTGAGGGCCCTGACCCGACCGGAGAGCGAGCGATGACCCGCTACCGCAGCTTCAGCGAATTCTGGCCTTATTATCTGCGCGAGCATTCCAGGCCCGGCACCCGCGCTTATCATTATGTCGGAACCAGCCTGGTCGTCGCGCTGGCGGTTGGCGCGGCCGCGACCGGCAACTGGTGGCTGCTCGCGGCCCTGCCCGTCGCCGGCTACGGCTTCGCCTGGGCCGGCCACGCGCTCGCCGAGCGCAACCGGCCCGCGACCTTCGCTTATCCGTCCTGGTCGCTGCGCGCCGACTTCAAGATGTGGTGGCTGTGGCTGACCGGGCGGATCGAGCCCGAGCTGATCGCCGCCGGCGTGCGGCCGGCGCCCGGGCGCGCCTGAGATGGGCAGCCAAGCCGCCGCGCCCGACGCCGTTGCCGAGGATCCGGTCGCCTGCCTGGTCCGCAAGCTTAGGGTCCGCGACACGGTCACCGACGCCGAGGCGGACATCCTGCGCGATGCCGTGGCCACGGTCGAGGAGTTCCCGGCCGGCCGCACCCTGGTCGTCCCGGAACAGAAGCTCGACCAGTCGATGCTGATCGTGTCGGGCTTCGTAGCCCGCTACAAGGACCTCAGCAACGGGCAGCGCCAGATCACCGACATCCATGTCTCCGGCGACTTCACCGACCTGCACGGTTTCGTGCTGAAGCGGCTGGAGCACCATATCGGCACCCTGACTCCGCTGCGCATGGCGATGGTGCCGCACGACCGGCTCACCCGGATCAGCGAGAAGCAGCCGCATCTGCTGCGCATGCTGTGGCTGTCGACGTTGATCGACGCCGCCATCCAGCGCGAGCACATGCTGTCGGTCGGCCGGCGGAGCGCGGTGGCACGGGTCGCGCACCTGATGTGCGAGCTCTACACGAGGCTGAGCCTGGTCAACGAGGTGGACGGAACGAGCTTCGCGCTGCCGATCACCCAGATGGACATCGCGGACGTCACCGGCCTCACCTCGGTTCACGTCAACCGCATGCTTCGCGAGATCCGCGACCGCGGGCTGATGACCTTCCGCAACGCGACGGTCGAGATCCACGACCTGGCCGGGCTCCAGCGGCTCGCCGATTTCGACCGTTCCTACCTGTTCCTCGAATCCGAGCCGCGCTGACTGTCCGCTAGCGGACACTTTGTCCGGACGCGAACGGAACGGGGCGCGGGCGCTCGCCGCAACTTGGCGCATATTCCCAATCCGTGGGATCGCTCAGGGTATATTTTTCCCACTCATTTCCGGGAATGGCGGAAAACTGCGGAAAATTCACTTTGGCACGGCGCCTGCAAAGTCCCTGGCATGCCGGCGGATGGTCCGACCGGCAGGTTTAGGGAGACTTCAAATGACCGCCAATTCCACCCTCACCCAGCGCGCCTTCGCTTCGCTTTCCGCGCTGTTCGTCAGCTTCCTGTTCGTCACCGCCGCCATCGGCCCGGTTCTTCCGATCGCCTGAGCCGCACCGACGAACCGTCCATAAGGAACAGCTTCATGGACACACCTTACGCACGCGATCCGGTCGGCGGGAAAGTGCTCGGGGTCTGCTCAGGCCTTGCCCGCTCGATCGACTATGATCCGACGCTGATCCGCGCAATCGCGGTGCTGGCGCTGATCCTGTTCGGGCCGATCACCCTGATGGCCTATCTGCTCGCCGCTTGGCTGGCCGATTGATTTCGACCGCCGGCCGGCGGGCAGAGACCCAGCCGGCCCTCAGACGCCCTCAAGCGGCGGCTCCTCGACTTCCAGATCACGACCCGGACCCGGCTCGCTCCGCCACTTGGTGAGCAGGAACGCCCCCGCGGCGATCCCGCCGGCCACCGCCAGCGTCGCCAGCGGGTGCCGCGCCGCCTTCGAATAGAGGCTGGGGCGGATCACATGGTCATGATCGCCGCGCACCCGCGCCTCGCCCTGGCCGGCATAGAGATTGTCCGAGTTGGTCGTGCGATCGCTCATCTGTCCGGACACCAGGAACTTCTCGCTGATCCAGTCCATCGTTCGCGGAGCGATCGCCGACAGGGTGCTGATCATCCGTGCCGACCCGCCGACGAAGGTCTCGCGCATCGGCCGCTCGGCGGCGGCGAGGATCGAGGCGGCGACCTCCTCGGGCGCATAGACCGGCGGCGGGAAATGCGGCTCGACGCCCTCGACCGACAGCGCATGCTGGGGCAGCGGCGTGCCGATCGTCGCCGGCTTGACCAGGGTCACCGAGATCGGCGCGCCTTCCTCCTCGAGCTCCATGCGAAGCGCCTCGGTGAAGCCCTTGAGCGCCTGCTTGCTCGCCGCGTAGATTCCCTGGAGGGGAAGCGAGCGGTCGGATTCGACGCTGCCGACGTTGATCAGCGCGCCGCCGCCGCTTTGCCGCAGCTGGCGGACCGCGACCATCGAGCCGTGCACGGTGCCCCAGAAATTGACCTCGAACAGCCGGCGCATGTCGGCCTCGGCGGTCTCCTCGAGATAGCCGAAGATCAGCACTCCGGCATTGTTGACCCAGGTGTCGATCCGGCCGTGGCGCTCGCGGGCATGGGCGGCGATCTTCTCATGGTCCTCGAGACGGCTGACGTCGGCCTCGACGAAGCTGGCATGGCCGGGGCCGGCCTGGTTGATCTCGTCGACCGCCAAGGCGAGCGCCTCGCGAGTGCGCGCGGCCAGCACCACGCGGGCGCCGCGCGCCGCCGCCATCTTCGCTGTCGCCAGGCCAATGCCGCTGGATGCGCCGGTGATGACGACGACCTGCTCGGAAAGCGATTTCAGCTTGGGCATGGGAGCGTCCTTCATGTCGGGTTCGCTCCTTCAACGAGCCGGCGCGGCGATGGTTCTCGCGCACCAGTCCTAGCATCACCGCCCGTCCTTCCGCTAAGCAGCCAGGCATGGCGCACGCCCACCACCATGCCGGCCACCATCACGGCCCGGGCCATGCGCACCATCACGGACACGGCCACAGCCACGCGCCGGCGGATTTCGGCCGCGCCTTCGCGATCGGGATCGCGCTCAATCTCGGCTTCGTCGTGGTCGAGGCGGCCTATGGCTTCTGGGCCAATTCGATGGCCCTGCTCGCCGACGCCGGCCACAATCTGTCCGACGTTCTGGGGCTCGTCCTCGCCTGGGGGGCGACCGTCCTCGCCAGGCGAGCGCCGAGCCGCCGGTTCAGCTACGGCCTGCGCGGGACGACGATCCTCGCCGCGCTGGCCAATGCGATCATCCTGCTCGTGGCGGTGGCGTTCATCGTTTACCACGCGGTGATGCGGCTGATCATCCCGGACCTCGTCGAGGGCGAGACCGTGATCATCGTCGCCACGATCGGAATCGTGATCAACGGAATCACCGCCTGGATGTTCGCGCGCGGCCGCGAGCGAGATCTCAACGTGCGCGGCGCCTATCTCCACATGGTCGCCGATGCGCTGGTCTCGGCCGGAGTCGTGATCGCCGGCGTCCTGATCGCGACGACCGGCTGGCTGTGGGTCGATCCGGTCGCCAGCATCGTCGTCGCGGCGCTTATCTTCCTCGCCACGGTCGACCTCGCCCGCGAATCCACGGCGATGGCGCTGGGCGGCGTACCGCGCAGCATCGATCCCGAAGCGGTGGAGGCGCATCTCGAGGCGATGGCGGGGGTCGAGCGCGTCCACGACCTCCATATCTGGCCGACGAGCACGACCGAGACGGTGCTGACCGCCCATCTCACCATGCCCGGCGGGCATCCCGGCGACACCTTCCTCGCCGACGCGCAGCGCCAGCTCCACGACCGCTTCGGAATCGGCCATGTCACGCTTCAGATCGAGCTTGGCGCCGATCCCGATTGCGGCGGCTGCTAGGCTTGGCGGACCCCTACGATCTCGACCGCTTCGTCGCCGCCCAGGCGGACGTCTGGCCCGTGCCGCTCGAGGAGCTGCGCGAGGGCCGCAAGCGAAGCCACTGGATGTGGTTCGTCTTCCCCCAGATTGCCGGCCTCGGCATGAGCGCGATGTCGCAACATTATGCGATCCGCTCGCGCGACGAGGCCGCGGCCTATCTCGCGCATGATGTGCTGGGCGCGCGTCTCGCCGAATGCACCGACGCGGCGCTCAGCCATGCCGGACGGGTGGGCGCGGAGGCGATCTTCGGCGGGATCGACGCCGTCAAGCTGCGCTCGTCGATGACCCTGTTCGATGCGGTGGCGCCTGGCGATCGCTATCGCCGCGCCATCGACGCCTACTATGGCGGCGACCCGGACCCGGCGACTCTCGGGCTGCTCAACTGAATTGTACTTGATCTCCGCTCATCCTGAATAGCGGCTACTCAGCATGAGCGGGATTGGCGCTTACAGCTCGACGCCGTTGGCGATGGCCTCGAGGCGGCGCAGGCGCTCCTTCACCGAGGCGAGCTCGATCAGGGTCACCGGAGTCTCCACCTCGTCGCCATTGGCCGCGGCCGGTCCGCCGCGCAATTGCATCCGCTTGAGCTCGAGCCAGCCGCGCCATGCCTTCAGGGCGGAAACGCAGACCATGAAAGCGACCGACACAAAGGCGGACGCAAGGATGAGAGGCAGCGTCATTTCGCTCATCTTTCCGGCTCCTATTCGTAGCGCAAGGCGTGGATGGGGTTGGCTCGGGCGACCCGCAGAGCGTGGCCGGCGATGGTTCCGATCGCGATCGCCAGCGCGAGCAGGCCAGCGAACAGGAACGGGGTGACTCCGAGGTCGACCCGGGTGTCGAAGGTGTTGAGCCAGTCGCGCATCGCCCACCAGGCGACCGGCCAGGCGATCACATTGGCGACGATCACCGGCTTGGAGAACTGCCAGGCGAGCAGCTTGACGATGTCGCTGGTGCGCGCGCCGAGCACCTTGCGGATGCCGATCTCCTTGGTGCGCCGCTCGGCGGTGAAGGCGGCGAGGCCGAACAGGCCGAGGCAGGCGACGATCACCGCGAGAGCCGAGAATCCGGCGAACACGCGCGCCCGCGATTCCTCGGCCCGGTAGAGCTCGGCGACGATGTCCTCGCTGAACTGGGCCTCGAACGGAACGTCGGGGGCGAGCCGGCGCCACGCCTGCTCGATCCGCTCGCGCACCGCGTTGGGCTGGGGGTCGTCATAGCGGACGACAAGGGTGGTGAAGCCATTCTGGCCGATCGCGAAGGCGATCGGCTCGATCGGCTCGCGGATCGAGCGCAGCCGGGTGTCGCGGACCACTCCGACGATGGTGATCGGGACAAGGCCGTTCTCGGGCCGCACCAGCCCCATGCGCAAATTGGCGCCGACCGCCTCGGCCGGATTGGTGAAGCCGAGATCGCGCGCGGCGCGCTCGTTGATCACGATGTTGAGCCCGCGTGCCGCGAACGCCCGTTCCTCCTCGGGGGTGGGGAAGAGGGCGAGCGGAACGACGTCCATCTCGCGGCTTGCCGACAGCTCGCGGCCGGCGATCATCGGGGCCCTCAGGGTGCGGAAGAAATTCTCGTCGATCGGATAGGCGCCGACTCCGACCGGCTGGTCGCGGCCGGGGACCTGGATGACGGTGCCGTTCTGGTTGACCGGGTCGATCGCGATCCCGGTCCGGGCCACCGACTGGACGCCGGGAAGCCGGGCGATCTCGCGGGCGATCGTCTCGCCCTTGTCGATGATCTGGCGCCGGTTGAGGCCCTGGACCTGAAACAGCCCGTCGCGCTGGAAGCCGGGGTCGGCGGTGCGGGCATAGACAGTCTGGCCGTAGACCACCGCGGTGCAGATGATGAGGCCGATCGACACCGCGAACTGGCCGATGACAAGGGCGCTTCGAAGCGCGCCGGAACCGGCGGCCTCGGCGGTCGACTTGTTGGCCTTGAGCACCTGGGCCGGCTGGAAGCGCGACAGATAGAAGGCCGGGTAGAGCCCGCCGGCGGCACCGACCAGAACGGTCAGAAGAAGGATCGGCAGGAGCATTCCGTCCGATCCCAGATAGGTCATCCTGAGATCGGCATCGAGGAAGCTGCCAAGGGCGGGCAGAAGCAGCTCGACCATGGCCAGCGCGAGCAGCATGGCGAAGCCGGCGACGAGCACCGATTCCATCAGGAACTGGGTCATCAGCTGGCTTCGGCTGGCGCCGAGGACCTTGCGCAGCGCGACCTCGCGGGCGCGGGCGCTGGCCCGGGCGGTGGCCAGGTTGGTGAAGTTGATGCACGCCATGCCGAGGATCAGGAACGCGACGATGGTGAAGGTGAGGATGGTGCGCTCGTCGTTGCCGGCGGTGACCGCCCCGGCTTGCGCAGGGCCGAGATGGATGTCGCGAACGTTGACCAGGCGCCAGTCGCCGAAATCGCCCTGGTTGAGCATCTGGTCGCCGAATTGTTGGTCCGGGATGTTGCGTTCTTCCCACGGCCCCAGATTGTCGTTGATCGACGCCGGGTCGGTGCCGGGGCGCAAGGTCACGTAATTCCAGCCCGAATTGGCGCCCCATTGGGTGAGGAAATCGGGGGTCTCGGCGAAATAGGTCTGCGGGTCGAAGCGAACGACCATGTCGAGCCGCTGGTGGGAGTTGCGCGGCAGATCGCGCATCACGCCGGTGATCCGGTGATCGGTGCTGACCCCGCGGGCGATCAGCGTAAGGGTGCGGCCGACCGGGTCGTCGTCGCCGAAGAAGCGGCGCGCCTGGGTTTCGCTCACGACCAGCGACCCCGCCTCGTCGAGGGCATTGCGCGGATCGCCGCGGACGAGCGGGATCTGGAGGACGTCGAACAGGTTGCCGTCGGCGTAGATCACATTCTCGGTCGGAAGCGCCTCGCCGTCATGCGAGACGACCGGCGAGGCGGCGAGCGCATAGACCTTCTTGTCGATCTGCGGGAAGTCGGCGGCCATCGTCCGGCCGGCGACGTAGGAGGACATCTGGAGGAAGGTTTCCTCGCCGGTGCCCGGATCGCGGAAATAGCTCTGGATCTGGTAGACATTCTCCGCATTGGGCAGCCACGAATCGTAGCTCCGCTCGTAGCGGACATAGAGGAGAAGCATCAGGCAGGCGGCGAGGCCGATCGCCAGGCCGACGATGTTGATGAAGGCGTAGGTGCGGTTCTTGCCCAGCGCCCTCAAGCCGACGATCGCATAGTTGCGCCACATGTCAGTCTCTCCCCCTTGGTCCCCGGGCGGTCACGCGGCGCGCCGGTGCTCGACCAGCACGCGGCCGTCGAGCATGTTGACGACCCGGCTGGCATAATCGGCATGGGCCGGGGAGTGAGTGACCATGACGATGGTCGAGCCCTCCTGATTGAGCGCCTGGAGCATCCGCATCACTTCCTCGCCATGGGCGGTGTCGAGATTGCCGGTCGGCTCGTCGGCGAGGATCAGCTTGGGCGCTCCGACCAGGGCTCGGGCGACGGCGACCCGCTGCTGCTGGCCGCCGCTGAGCTGGCTCGGCCGGTGGCGGGCGCGATGGGCGATCCCGACCCGGTCCATCACCGTGTCGACCCGGGCGCGGCGGTCGGCGGCGGGCACGTCGTGGTAGAGCAGAGCGAGCTCGATATTCTCGCGGACCGAGAGCTCGTCGACCAGGTTGAAGCTCTGGAAGATGAAGCCGATGTTGCGCTTGCGGAAGTCGGCGAGCTTGCTCTCGCCCATCTTCGACACTTCGGTGCCGTCGAACAGGTACGAGCCCTCGCTCGGGCTATCGAGCATCCCGATGACGTTGAGAAGCGTCGACTTGCCGCAGCCCGACGGGCCCATGATCGCGACGAACTCGCCCTCGGCGACGTCGAGATAGATGCCGTCGAGAGCGGTCGTCTCGACCGTGTCGGTGCGATAAACCCGCGACAGGCCGCGCATGCTCAGCATGGCTCCGACGGCGCCGTCGCCGTGCGCGGCCGGGACGTCGTCGATCTGGTCGTCAATCTTGCTGGCGCTGAGCATCGCCTTGGCTCCTTCCCCCGTCATCGTGTGAGATCCAGCCGGTCGCGCTCGGCGAAGCCGGTATAAGGTGAGGTGATCACGCGCTCGCCGGGATCGAGGCCTTCGAGCACTTCGACATGGTTGGCGTTGCGGCGGCCGAGGCGGACGTTGCGGCGCACCGCCGAGCGGCCGTCCGGCGACACGACGAACACCCAATTGCCGCCGGTCTCGTTGTAGAAGGCGCCGTTGGGCAGAAGCAAAGCCGGCGACGGATCGCCCAGAGTCAGGCGCAGCTGAAGGGTCTGGCCGCGCTGGAGGTCGCGCGGCTCGGCGTCGACGAAGGCGAGGTCGACGGTGAAGCTGCCATTCTGGACCTGCGGATAGATTTTCTGGACCCGCAGGCGATATTGCCGGCCGCCTTGCTCGGCGACCGCGACCTGGCCCTCGGCGACTCGGCCGAGATAGAATTCGTCGACCTGGGCGACGAGCTTGTTGCGGCCGGCGCTGTCGATCTGGCCGAGCCGCTCGCCACGCTGCAGCGACTGGCCGACCTGGATCGAGAAGGAGGTGAGCTGGCCTGACACCGGCGCGCGCAGGTTCAATGCGTCGAGGCTGGCGCGGGCGAGGCCGAGGCTGTCGTTGAGCGCGCTGGCCGAGGAGCGCAGCTGCGCGAGCTGCTGCGACTGGAGCCGCTCGTCGGTCGCCTGCTGGCGGCGAAGCACCTCGGCGCGCCGCTGCGCGGCCTGATAGGTGTCGCGGCTGTCGGCGATGACCCGGCCGGGAACGAAGCCGCGCTCGGCGAGCGGCGCCTGCATCTCATATTGGCGGCGGGTGGTCTGCGCGGTGAGCTGCGCGTCGATCAGCGCGCGCTCGTTGGCGAGGCGGGTCTGCGACAACGCCAGCTCCTGGCTGCGCATCGAGTTGATCTGCTGGGTGACCTCGGTCTGGCGCGCGAGCACGTTCAATTGGAGGTCGGAATTGCTAAGCACCGCGAGGAGCTGGCCCTCTTGGACGAGAGCGCCGTCCTCGACCAGGATCCGCTCGACCCGGCCGCCCTCGACCGCGTCGAGATAGACGGTGAGCGACGGAGTGACCCGGCCGCGCAACGGCAGGAAGTCCTCGAACGTGCCGCGATCGACCGTCGAGACGGTCAGCCGCTCCGCGGTCACCGTCTGGCTGTTGCGCGCGGGCGCGGCGAAATAAGCGGTGGGGGCGAGGGCGAGCAGAAGCGCTCCGCCGATCGCGAGCTTCGTTCGCGCAGTCAGGCCACGGCGAGCGACGACCTTGTCCATCGCGCCACCGGTGACCGGCGCCTCCTCGCGCTTGCCCAGCCGCACGACGCTCATCGCGCGCGCCGAATGTTCGAAAACGGACACCCGCGTTCGGCTTCGGACACCTGGAGGCTCACGCCAGCGGCAGCGTCACGAGGGTGATCAGGCCCGCGGCGACCAGCGCCACGCTGAAAATGAAGCTTTCGAACTTGTCCATGGCGGACCTCCCGAATGCACGGCGCGATTGCCGCTGCGGGCTCTTCCGCAGGAACCGTGCCAATTTCATCCCGCTCTGTGGCGCGTGATTTGCCGGCAGCTTCCCATCGTCGGCGAGTCCGCCCGCGGACACTGGCACGGTCCTTGATTGTCCGATATCGAACGCAAGGGAGGATGGGGGCAAATGGCCGGGCCGGCACGTTATTCACGCTGCATCGTCATCGACGACGATCCGGACATCCTGCTGTCCGCACGGCTTCTGCTGCGCGACATGTTCGCCGACGTCGCGACCTTCCAGGCGCCGCAGGAGGCGATGGACTCGATGCGCGCCGAGAGGCCCGACGTGGTCCTTCTGGATGCCAATTTCGGCCGCGGCGCGACCAATGCCGCCGAGGGCTTCCACTGGCTCGCCGAGATATTGAAGGCCGATCCCCAGGCCGTCGTGGTGATGATCACCGCCCATGCCGGAGTCGCGGTCGCGGTCGAGGCGATGAAGCGCGGCGCCACCGACTTCGTCTCCAAGCCCTGGTCGAACGAGCGCCTGCTCGCCACAGTGCGCACCGCCGCTGCCTTGCGCAACAGCCGGGTCGAGGCGCAGACCGAGCACCAGAAGGCCGTGGTGGCGGCGTCTCCGGCGGGAAGCGGGACCAGCCCGATCCTCGGCCAGTCGCCGGCGATGGCGCGGGTCTATTCGCTGATCGAGCGCGCCGCTCCGACCGACGCCAACGTGCTGATCCTTGGCGAGAACGGCACGGGCAAGGAGCTCGTCGCGCGCGAGATCCACCGCCGCTCGCGCCGCGGCGACAATGTCATGATCTCGGTCGACCTGGGCGCGGTCGCCGAGAGCCTGTTCGATTCGGAGCTGTTCGGGCATGTCAAAGGCGCCTTCACCGACGCCAAGGGCGACCGGATCGGACGGCTCCAGGCGGCGGATGGCGGCACGCTCTTCCTCGACGAGATCGGCAACCTTCCGCTCCACCTCCAGCCCAAGCTGCTGACCGCGCTCGAGCAGCGCCAGATCGTACCGGTGGGCGCGAACAAGCCCGTCGGCGTCGATATCCGGGTGGTCGCGGCGACCAACCTGTCGTCGGCCGCACTCTCCGACGAGCAGCGCTTCCGCCAGGATCTGCTGTTCCGCCTCAACACGGTCGAGATCGAGCTTCCGCCGCTGCGCGAGCGGCGCGAGGATATCCTCGTCCTGGCTCGGCACTTCCTCGATCAATATGCCAGGAAATACGGCAAGGAGGCCCGCGAGCTTCCGCCGCAGGTGGCGAACGCGCTCGAGGCCTATGACTGGCCGGGCAACGTGCGCGCGCTCCGTCACAGCTGCGAGCGGGCGGTCATCCTCGCCCAGGGCGATGCCTATGAGACCGACGATTTCTCGCTCGCCCAGCGCGGGATCCCCGCCCCCGCCCCGGCGGCCCCAGCGCCCGTGCCTGCGCCCGCGCCGGCCGCGGACAGTCTCAACCTCGAGCGCGCCGAGAAGCAGATGGTCGAGCAGGCGCTCAAAAAGCACCATTACAATATCTCGCTCGCCGCCCAGGAGCTCGGCCTGACCCGCGCCTCGCTCTACCGGCGCATGGACAAGCATGGGCTCTGAGGCCGTCTTCGCGTGACCATGCAGCGCAACTTCGTCGCGGGGCTGGCCATCCGGCTGGTCGTGCTCATGGCGACCGTCTTCGTCTTCATCGCCGCACTCCAGCGCGAGGATCTCGGCGCAGCCAAGGTCGTCGCTGCCTTGCTCGTGCTCGGCGCCTTCTTCTGGATCTTGCGATTCGTGCGGCTCACCAATGTCGAGCTCGCGCGGTTCATCGATTCGGTGCGCTTCGCCGACTTCGCCCAGGGCTTCGAGCATCGCGGCCACGGCACCGGCTTCGGCGAGCTCGGCGAGGCGCTCGACCAGGCGATCCGCAAGCTTCGCTCCGAACGGCACGAGCTGAACGAGGCGACGCGCTTCTACGAGGCGGTACTCGACGACGCGCCGACGGCGCTCCTGACGGTCGATGCCGACGGCAAGGTCGAGCTCACCAACAAGGCCGCGCGCCGGCTGCTGGTTCGCCATCGCGGGGTGCGGGCCGAGGATTTCGCGGTCTATGGCGAGACCTTCGCGCAGGCGCTGGGAGGCGGCGCGGTCGGGCGGCCGCGGCTGGTGCCGCTGGTCACCGAGGGGCTGCCGCAGACGGTGATGGTCAGCGCGGCGATCGTCCAGCGGCTGGGCGGGCTCGTCAGGGTCGTCGCGGTGCAGCCGATCCAAGGCGAGCTGAACGCGGTCGAGATCGCCGCCCAGAGCGACCTCATTCGCGTGCTCACCCACGAGATCATGAACTCGATCACTCCGGTCACGTCGCTCGCACATACGGCAGTCGACCTGATGAAAAGCGCCGACCCAGGCGACAACCGCGACATCGCCGACGCGCGCACCGCCGTCGAAACCCTGTCCAGGCGCGCCGACGGCGTGATGAGCTTCGTCGAGAGCTACCGCCAGATCAGCCGCGCGCCCGAGCTGAAGCTGAAGAATTTCGCGGTGCTGCCATGGGCGCAGGAGCTCGAGCGGGTGTTCCGGGCGCTGCCCGCGGCGGAGGGCGTCGCCGTAGCGGTGAAGGTCGACCCGCCGACCCTGAGCATGGAGGCGGATCCCGATTTGCTGTGCCAGGTGCTGATCAACCTGCTGAAGAACGGTGCGGAGGCGGCGCAGGGCCATGGCAATGCGCCGGAGGTCGCGCTGTCGATCCGCCTGCTGGCGAGCGGCGAGGTCCGCATCGACGTCTCCGACAATGGACCCGGTGTGCCCAAGAGCCTGCGCCAGGACGTGTTCCTGCCCTTCTTCACGACCAAGGCAAAAGGCACAGGGGTGGGCCTCAGCCTCGCCCGCCAGGTCGTCCTCGCCCATCGCGGCTCGATCGCCGTCGGCGAAGCGGCGGACGGTGGCGGGCTGTTCCGGATCGTGCTCTAGCCGCTCCCTCTCCGCTCATCTCGAGCAGCCGTCGGCACGAAGTAGCCCTAACTGGCGGTGGCGGCGGGCTCGGGGATGATCTCGGGCTCGACGTCTTGCGGCTCGTCGGCCGGCAAAGGGTCGGCGAGGGTGAGGTGGTCGAGGATGCGGGCGGTCTCGTCGCGCACCAGCAGCATGGCCCGCCTCAGGCGGCATTGCTCCTCGGTGACGCAATTCTCGCACTTGCGGTAGGCGAGCCGGCTCGCGCAGGGCAGCAGGCCGAGAGAACCGCGGGTCAGCCGCACGATCTCGCCATAAGTGATCTGGTCGGGCTCGCGGGCGAGCCAATAGCCGCCTTCGCGACCGCGCAGCGATTCGACCAGGCCGGCGCGGCGCATGCTCGACAGCATGACCGTGAGGAACTTGGGCGGGATGTTCTGAGCGTCAGCAATCTCCGCCAGCTGCACCGGTCCCTCGCCATAGCGGTCGGCGAGGTGGAGCAGCGCCCGGATTGTATAGCGGGTGCGTTGAGAAAGCATTGGCCTTCAAATAGGCCTTGCGATCCCGAGCGCAACTGCCTGTATCAGGCGGCTTCCTGCTCCAGCTGGGCCTGCTTCTCGGCGGCGATCCGGTCGAGCTCGGCGCGGCTCTTCTTCTCGGCGGCGGACTTCAATTGCCCGCACGCGGCCATGATGTCGCGGCCGCGCGGGCGACGGATCGGGGCGGAGATGCCGGCCTCGAAGATGATGTCGCTGAACCGCTCGACCCGCTCGTCGGTCGAGGTGTCATAGGGCGCGCCCGGCCAGGGGTTGAACGGGATGAGGTTGACCTTGGCGGGGAGCCTGTACTTGCGGATCAGGCGGACCAGCTCGCGGGCGTCCTCGTCGCTGTCATTCTTGTCCTTGAGCATCACATATTCGAACGTGATGCGGCGGGCATTGTTGGCGCCGGGATAGGCAGCGCACGCCTCGAGCAGCTCCTCGATGCCGTATTTGCGATTGAGCGGCACGATCTCGTCGCGGATCTCCTTGGTCACCGCGTGGAGCGAGACGGCGAGGTTGACCCCGATCTCCTCGCCGGCGCGCGCCATCATCGGCACCACGCCCGAGGTGGACAGGGTGATTCGGCGCTTGGACAGAGCGAGGCCGTCGCCGTCCATGACAATCTTGAGGGCGTCGCGGACATTGTCGAAATTGTAGAGCGGCTCGCCCATTCCCATCATCACGATATTGGACAGCAGGCGGCCCTCGGGCTGGCTCGGCCACTCCCCGAGGGAATCGCGGGCGAGCATGACCTGGCCGACGATCTCGCCGGACGTGAGGTTGCGCACCAGGCGCATCGTGCCGGTGTGGCAGAAGCGGCAGTTGAGGGTGCAGCCGACCTGGCTGGACACGCAGAGCGTGCCGCGGTCGGCGTCGGGAATGAAGACCATCTCGAAATCGTGGCCGTCATGGGTCTTGAGAAGCCACTTGCGGGTGCCGTCGGTCGACACCTGCTCGACCACCACCTCGGGACGGCCGACGGTGAAGCGCTCGGCGAGCCAGGAGCGCTGCGGCTTGGCAATGTCGCTCATGACGTCGAACGAGGTCGCGCCGCGATTATAGATCTGGTGCCAGAGCTGCTTGGCGCGAAGCTTCGCCTGCCTGGCGTCCATGCCCGCCTCGGCGAGCGCCTCGCGGATCTGGTCCTTGGACTTGCCGACCAGCTCGACGCGCGCGGAAGCGGCCGCTTCAGGGCGCGGAACGGGGACGGGGTCGATGAGACCCGGAATCGGCATCGGTGCGGACATCGCGGCCATGTAGGCGCGAAGACGCGATTTTTCCAGCTATCCCCGAAGGCAGGCGAGCGCCGCGGCGTCGATCGCGCTGGCGGCGCCGCGCAGCTGGTAGTGGTCGCGGATCAGGCGGCCGTTGGTCCCGCGGGTCTCGACGGTCATCGCAATGCCGGTGCGCATCGCCGCGAGCAGCTCGGAATCGGCCGCCGAGTCCGGCGCCCACGCGTCCCAGCCCTGGCCCGTCAGCTGGAAGCTGCGCCCGTCGATGCGCAGCAGCACCGCCGATTGCGCGCGCTGCTCGCCGCTCAGGCGGATGTGGAGCTGGCCACGGATGTTCCGGCCCGGCCAGTTGCCGACCGAGGCATAAGGCTGGGTGCCGCGCACCGACTGGCGAACGGGCTCGGCGATCGCATAGCAACGGCCGCCGTCCTGGAAGGCGCCCCACAGGCCGAAGACGCCGAGCGACCTCTGTTGCGCCGCAGCAGAAGCGGCAAATCCTGCGACGAAAATGACGAATCCGATTGGTCGAAGCATTTGTCGCACTTATCGACGCTGTGCTGCCGGACCACAACACCCCTGCTTGAAGCCGCGCCAGGCCCGCCACCCAAAGGCGGCGCTGCTGCCGGTCCTCCCGATCGGCGGTCCATCAAAATGATCGAGAGCGAAGGGGTTATCTTTCATGCGTAAGACTATGCTTGTTGCGGCATTGCTCACCGGCGCGGTGGCGACTCCGGCCCTGGCCCAGGACGACGAGAATCGCGGCGGTTTCCACGTTGGCGCGATCGTCGGCTATGACAGCGTCCAGGGCGACGTCGACGGTTCCGACGGAGTCACCTATGGCGTCACCGCCGGCTACGATTTCCATGTCGGCCGCAACTTCTACATCGGCCCGGAAGTCGAGCTGAGCTCGTCGAGCGTCGACGAGTGCGAGGGCGGCATCGTCCGCGCCGGCGACCTGCTGTGCCTCGAGGCCGGCCGCGACATCTATGTCGGCGCCCGGTTCGGCACCCGCGTCGGCCCGAACCGCGACGTGTTCCTCTATGCTGGCGGCGGCTACACCAATGCCGAGTTCCGCGCGACCTATGACGCCAATCTGGCGGGCAATACCGGCGACTTCGACATCACCGAGGAAACCGACGGCTTCCGCCTGAAGGCCGGCGCCGAATGGGACTTCCTTCCCAACGCCTTCGTCCGCGCCGAATATCGTTATTCCAACTATGACGGCGACATCGACCGTCACCAGGCGGTCGCGGGCGTCGGCCTGCGCTTCTGACGCATCAAGCTTCCGTTGGGGAGACGGGAGGGGGCCGGGTCCGCGAGGGCCCGGCCTCTTTTTGCCCGACCTGCGGACAACCGGTGTCAAAACGGCAACGCTGCCGCTTGTTGTCTCCTGTTCATGCAACTTTCGATGGCCCCTGAGCTTTCTGGAGGCCGCGTCCGCAAGGACCAGTTGCAAATCAGGAGTGATTTCATGTTGAAGTATGTTGCCGCCGCGCTTGTCGCCGGCACCGCGTTGACCCCCACCATCGCCGCTGCCCAGGACTCGCCGTTCACCGGTCCGCGCGTCGAGGCCATCGTCGGCTATGATTCGCTGCGTTCGGGCGAAACCGAAGGCCAGTTCGACGAGACCGTCGACGGCGTCGGCTATGGCATCGGCCTTGGCTACGATTTCAATCTCGGCGGTGTCGTGATCGGCGCAGAGGCGGAGCTCAGCGATTCGAGCGGCAAGCAGGATCTCGACGAGACGATCGACGGCGTGAACTATGTCGGCCGTTTCGAGACCGGCCGCGACCTCTATGTCGGCGCCCGCATCGGCGTTCCGGTGACCCCGCAGACCCTGCTCTACGTCAAGGGCGGCTATACCAATGCCGCGGTCGAAGCGGGCCTCGAATCGAACAATGACGTGTTCGAGGAGGACACCAGTCTCGATGGCTGGCGCGTCGGCGGCGGTGTCGAGCAGGCGATCGGCTCCAACGCCTACGCCAAGCTGGAATATCGCTATTCCAACTACAATTCGCTGCGCATCGACGACGAGGTCACGGGCGGCAACCCGCTCGAGCTCGATGTCGACGTCGATCGCCATCAGGTGATGGCGGGCGTCGGCCTGCGCTTCTAAGGGCGGATGAAATGGGCCGGGGCTCCTGCGGGCGCCCCGGCCTTCTTTTTTGCCCGCATAATCCACTGGCGAGGGCCGCGCCGCCCGCTATAACCCCTGAACAAACCACATAGCGGGTAAGCAGGGGTTACGCATGAAGGCGACGATCGAACGGGCGACTCTTCTGAAGGGGCTCGGCCACGTCCATTCCGTGGTGGAGCGGCGCAACACGATTCCGATCCTGTCAAACGTCCTGCTCGAGGCGTCCCCGGACGGCGGTCTCAGGCTGATGGCCACCGATCTCGATCTCCAGATCAACGAGACGGTCGAAGCCCAGGTCGGAGATCCCGGCGCGACGACGGTGCCGGCCCACACCTTGTTCGACATCGTCCGCAAGCTGCCCGAGGGAAGCCAGGTCGAGCTCATCGCCGCCGAGGGGCGGATGCAGGTCAATGCCGGCCGCGCCCGCTTCACCCTTGCCGCATTGCCGCGCGACGACTTCCCGATCATCGCCGAGGGCGAGCTTCCGACCCGCTTCGAGCTGCCGGCGGCGACGCTCCGCCAGATCATCGACAAGACGCGCTTCGCCATCTCCACCGAGGAGACGCGCTACTATCTCAACGGCATCTACCTTCACGTCACCGACGGCGAGCTGAGGGCCGCGGCGACCGACGGGCACCGTCTCGCCCGAGTCACCGTGGCGCGGCCGGACGGCGCCGACGCCATGCCCGGCGTGATCATCCCGCGCAAATGCGTCGCTGAATTGCGCAAGCTGCTCGACGAGGTCGACGGCACCGTCGAGGTGTCGCTGTCGGAATCGAAGATCCGCTTCGGCCTCGGCAACGCCGTGCTGACCAGCAAGCTGATCGACGGCACTTTCCCCGATTACAGCCGGGTCATCCCGACCGCGAACGACAAGCTGCTGAAGATCGACCCGCGCAGCTTCGAGGAAGGCGTGGACCGCGTGTCGACCATCGCCAGCGAGCGCACCCGAGCGGTCAAGATGACCCTCGACCGCGACAAGATCACGCTTTCGGTCACCTCGCCGGAGAACGGCACCGCCGCCGAGGAGGTCCCGGCCGATTATGCCGCGCAGGGGATCGAGATCGGCTTCAACGCCCGCTACCTGCTCGACATCCTCGGTCAAATCGACGGCGACATGGTCGAGGTCCACCTCGCCGACGCCGCCGCCCCGACCCTGCTGCGCGAGAACGACAACGCCCCGGCGCTCTACGTCCTGATGCCGATGCGGGTGTAAGGGGTTTCACGCGAAGCCGCGAAGACGCGAAGGAGGCGGGGTTGGTGGGTGATCTTCGCGATGTCGAAGAGCTTGCCCGAATCGCCATCGATTGCGGCTTCAAGATTCACGAGCGGCTGGGGCCGGGGCTACTCGAGAGTGTCTATGAGGCCATTCTTGCCGCCAGTCTCGAGCGGTCAGATATCAAGGCCGATCGGCAGAAGCCGATCGACATTCAGTTTGACGACCTGACCTTCCTCGACAGCTTTCGGGTCGACCTTCTCCTCAATGATCGGCTCATCATCGAAGTGAAATCCATCGAAGCGCTGGGCAAAGTGCATGGGAAGCAGGTTCTGACCTACCTGGGTCTCATGGACCTGCCCCTGGGCCTGCTTATGAATTTCGGAGCAGCGACCTTTCGCGAGGGGGTGAAGCGCGTCGTCAACAACCATAGCTTCGCGTCTTCGCGGCTTCGCGTGAACCAGCCTTTTTCCTCCGGCCTGCCGCAGTGACTGGCGCATCAGGGATCAGCTCCCTACATTGACGGGAAGGGCGGCGTGGGTTAGACGCCCGCGCTTTCCCGGACAGCCAGTTTCTTTCGGAGTCGCTTCATGGCGCGCGTTACTGTCGAAGATTGCGTCGACAAGATCCCCAACCGGTTCGATCTCGTTCTGCTCTCCGCTCAGCGGGCGCGGCAGATCTCTGGCGGCGCCGAGCTCACCATCGATCGCGACCGCGACAAGAACCCGGTCGTCGCCCTTCGCGAGATCGCCGAGCAGACGGTGAAGCCGCGCGATCTCGAGGAAGCCCTCGTCTCCGGCCTGCAGCGCGTCCAGTTGGACGACGACGACGTCGCGGACGAAGTCGGCTCGCTCAGCCAGTCGGCCGAGGCGCTTCGTCTCACCGCCGCGGCCCCGCCGCGCAACAACAATGTGTCGGGCGACTACGAGTAAGCGGCGGGCGGCCCGATGAGCGCCGCCAACCATATATTGTTCGACACGGCGATCGGCCGCTGCGGCATAGCCTGGCGCAGCGGCCTTGTCGTTTCCACGGCGCTTCCCGGCGAAGACGATGCCGCGACGATCCGCCACCTGCTGCGCCGGTTTCCTGAAGCCGTGGAAGCGGCGCCCGAGACCGTGGCCGCCGACGCAATCGCCATCGTGCAGCGCCTGCTCGACGGCGAATCCGTGAATCTCGGAATCATCCCGGTCGATCTCGACTGGTGCCCCGCCTTCGATCGGCGGATCTACGAATTGCTGCGCGAGGTGCCGACCGGAGCCACCGTCACTTATGGCGAGCTGGCCGCGCGAGCCGGCGCGCCGGGCGCGGCAAGGGCGGTGGGCATGGCGATGGGACGCAACCCGGTCCCGATCATCGTCCCCTGCCACCGAGTGCTGGCGGCCAGCGGCCGAAGCGGCGGCTTCTCCGCTCCCGGAGGAGTGACGACCAAGTTCAGGATCCTGCAGATCGAGCAGGCGGGAAGGGGTTCGGAAGGGCTTCTGTTCGACCGCCTGCCGCTTGCAATTCCACCCTCGTCACCCCGGACCTGATCCTGGGTCTACCTTGGTGAGCGCGCCGGAAAAGCAGGTGGATGCCGGATCAAGTCCGGCATGACGGCCGAATTCTAGGCGGCCTGATCGGCGCGGCGGTCGAGCTCGCTGCGGTCGACCCATTCCATGTCGCCGAGCTTGAGCAGGCGCCCGTCCGCCGAGCGCGGCGCCATTTCGGCGATGGGCTGACGGGTCGCGCGGTCGACGAGGACCGGGTTGCTCGGCCGGCAGTTGATCCATTTCTCGCCCCATTGGCGGAGCGACAGCAACACCGGCAGCAGGTCGCGGCCCTTCTCGGTCAGGCGGTAGGAGATTCGGCGCCGGTCGGCGGGATCCGGCTCGCGCTCGAGGATGGAATGCTCGACGAGCCGGGCGAGGCGGTTGGACAGGATGTTGCGCGCGATACCCAGCGTCGACTGGAATTCCTCGAAATGCTTGAGGCCGTTGAACGCGCCGCGCAGGATCAGGAACGACCAGCGCTCGCCCACCGTGTCGAGGGCCGCGGCGATCGAGCATTGCCGCAACATCTCGCGGTGGCGATCGATATCCAGCATCCGGCATCCCGTTTCTTGTTCTGATCGGGAACATGCGCCTTTCCGTCCCGATCCGCAACCTAGCGGGGCGTGCCGGATAATCAGGGCAAGGCTCGGTCTTCTCGACATTTCCGTTGCATCCGGGCCGTGCCGCACCCCATCTACACAGCGTGCTGAGGCAATATGAGCTGGTCGAAAAGGTCCGGGGCTACGATCCCGACGCCGATGAGGCGATGCTGAACCGCGCCTACGTCTTCTCGATGAAGGCCCATGGCAGCCAGAAGCGCGCCTCGGGCGATCCTTATTACAGCCATCCGATCGAGGTCGCCGGAATCCTCACCGACCTCCATCTCGACGACGAGACGATCGTCACCGCCATCCTCCACGACACGATCGAGGACACCGTCGCGACCCGCGAGGAGATCGAGAAGCTGTTCGGCGACAATGTCGCTCGGCTCGTCGACGGAGTCACCAAGCTCTCCAAGATCGAGGCTCAGACCGAGAGCCAGCGGGCCGCGGAGAACCTTCGCAAGTTCCTGCTCGCCATGTCGGACGACATCCGGGTCCTGCTGGTGAAGCTCGCCGACCGCCTGCACAACATGCGCACGCTCCATCATATCAAGAACGAGGAGAAGCGCCGGCGGATCGCCCGCGAGACGATGGATATCTATGCGCCGCTCGCCGAGCGCATCGGCATGTACGAGTTCATGACCGAGATGCAGACGCTCGCCTTCCGCGAGCTCGAGCCGGCGGCCTATGAATCGATCACCAAGCGGCTGGAGCAGCTCCGCTCGGGCGGCGGCGGCGACCTCATCACCCGAATCGGCCGCGGCATCAAGGCGCATCTCGAGGCCAATGGTATCGAGGCCGAGGTCAAGGGCCGCGAGAAGCATCCCTATTCGATCTGGCGCAAGATGGCCGAGCGCCATGTCAGCTTCGAGGCCCTTTCTGACGTCATGGCGTTCCGCTGCATCGTCGACAGCGTCGAGGATTGCTACCGCACGCTCGGGCTCATCCACCAGCGCTGGCCGGTGGTGCCTGGCCGCTTCAAGGACTTCATCTCGACTCCCAAGCGCAACGGCTACCGATCGCTCCACACGACAGTGATTCATGACGAGCGGATGCGGATCGAGGTGCAGATCCGGACCCATGAGATGCATGCGCAGGCCGAGTTCGGCCTCGCCGCCCACTGGGCCTACAAGCAGGGCGACATCGAGGCGACGACCGAGCATCCCTGGATCAGCGATCTGGTCGAAATTCTCGACCATGCGGCGACGGCCGAGGAGCTGCTCGAGCACACCCGTATGGCGATGTACCAGGACCGTATCTTCGCCTTTACGCCGAAGGGCGAGCTCATTCAGCTGCCCAAGGGCGCGACCGCCGTCGACTTCGCTTATGCGGTCCACACCGATCTCGGCGACCAGACGGTCGGCGCCAAGATCAACGGCCGCCTCGTGCCGCTTCGCACCGTCCTCGAGAATGGCGACCAGGTCGAGATCCTCGTCTCCAAGGCGCAGCACCCGCAGCCGGCCTGGCTCGGCTTCGTCATCACCGGCAAGGCGCGCGCCAACATCCGCCGCTGGGTCAAGTCCAAGGAGCGCGAGGAGACGGTCGCGCTCGGCCGCAAGATTTTCGACGAGATCACCCAGCGCCTGCCCGACCCGCTCGGCTGGGAGGCGATCGCCGAGGCGCTAAAGCGCCTTCACCTGCCCGACGACAATGCGCTGATGGAGGCGATCGCCACCAAGCGGATCGACGACGTCCAGGTGATGGAGGCGCTGCTCCCGGGCTCGACCCGAACGGGCTCGAAGCCGCCGCCGCAACGCACCGCCATATCGGTCAAGGGCCTGACCCCGGGGGTCGCCTTTCAGCTCGCCGACTGCTGCCATCCCATTCCCGGCGACCGAATCGTCGGGCTTCGCCGCGAGGGCGAGGGGATCGAGGTCCACACGATCAATTGCGACAGCCTTGCCGACGGCCAGGACGCCGACTGGGTCGATCTCCACTGGGGCGACGAGACCGACGGCGGCACGGCGCGCCTGTGCCTCGTCATCGCCAACCAGCCCGGCTCGCTGGCGACCGTTGCCGGGATCATCGGCCGCGACGGCGCCAACATCATCAGCATGGAGCAGACCGCCCGCGACGGCGCCTTCCACACCTTCATGTTCGACGTCGAGGTTCATGACGTCGAACATCTGATGCGCATCCTGGCGGCGCTTCGCGCCAGCGAGGTCGTGTCGAGCGCCGAGCGGCTCTAGAGGACTTTGCGCGCCTTGTTCATGCTCGCGTAACTGAAACTAAACTATTCGGACCATTGTAGTTTTGGGGAAGTTGCCGGGTGCGGCAGCTGCATCGGCACGGCGCAGGCAATGCCGCGAGACGAGGACCAGCCCCTCACCAGGGATCCAGCACGTTCAGACATTGACGCCGGTCCTCGCTTGAGTCGATGACGGACCGGCCGTCCGCCAGGAGAGAATGATGGCCGTTATTGTTGGTACGAATGGCAACGATTCCCTGACCGGCACGCCCCAGGACGATCATATCCAGGGCCTCGACGGCGACGACCGCCTCGACGGCGGCACCGGCAACGACATCCTGGAAGGCGGCCTCGGCGATGACGTCTATTATGTCGACTCTCCCCTGGACATCGTCCGGGAGGGCCTGAACGCCGGGCTCGACATCGTCTATGCGCGGGTCAGCTATGCGCTGCGGGCCGGGCAGCATGTCGAGCTTCTGGCGGCGGAGAATGGCGCCGGCACCGTCAGGATCGACCTCACCGGCAACGAGCTGAACAACAGCATCGCCGGGAATGAAGGCGTCAACGTGCTCAACGGGGGCGCCGGCGACGACTTCCTGCGCGGCTATGGCGGCGACGACCGCCTCGACGGCGGGGCCGGCAACGACATCATGGAGGGCGGCCTCGGCAACGACATATATTATGTCGACTCGGCGCGGGACATCGTCCGTGAAGGCGCCGGCGCCGGGCTCGACATCGTCTATGCGCGAGTGAGCTACACGCTGACCGCCGGGCAGCATATCGAGCTGCTGACGGCTGAGAACGGCGCCGGAACCGCTCGGATCGACCTGACCGGCAACGAGCTGAACAACAGCATCGCCGGGACCGAAGGCGTCAACGTGCTCAACGGGGGCGCCGGCGACGACTTCCTGCGCGCTTATGGCGGCGACGACCGTCTCGACGGCGGGGCCGGCAACGACATCATGGAAGGCGGCCTCGGCAACGACCTTTATTATGTCGACTCTCCCCTGGACATCGTCCGGGAGGGCCTGAACGCCGGGCTCGACATCGTCTATGCGCGGGTCAGCTATGCGCTGAGAGCCGGCCAGCATATCGAGCTGCTGACGGCTGAGAACGGCGCCGGAACCGCCCGGATCGACCTCACCGGAAACGAGCTGAACAACAGCATTGGCGGGACCGAAGGCGTGAACGCGCTGAATGGGGGCGCCGGCGACGACACCCTGCGCGCCTATGGCGGCGATGATCGGCTGGATGGCGGGCTCGGCAACGACCTCATGGAGGGCGGCACCGGCAACGACCTCTATTATGTGGACTCGGCGCTGGACGTGGTCCGCGAGGAGGCGAATGCCGGGCTCGACATCGTCTATGCCAGCGTCTCCTATGCGCTTGGGGCAGGCCAGCATGTCGAGGTCCTGTCGACGAGCAGCGGGGCCGGCACCGCCGCCATCGACCTCACCGGCAACGAGCTCAACAACAGCCTCGCCGGCAACGAGGGCGCGAACAGGCTGTCTGGCGGAGCGGGCGCAGACACGCTCCGCGGCTATGGCGGCAACGACATTCTCGACGGCGGCGCGGGCCAGGACATCATGGAAGGCGGAGCGGGTGCGGACCGCTTCCGCTTCGGTGCCGCGGCCCATTCGGCGCTAGGCGCGTTCGACACGATCAGGGACTTCGAAACCGGCCTCGACCGGATCGATCTCACCGCGATCGACGCCAACATCCTGACCGGCGCGCGCGATACGTTCCGCTTCGTCGGAGCGGCGGGCTTCAGCGGCCAGGCGGGCGAGCTGCGCTACGTTCAAGCGGGCTCGGTGTTCGACCTCTATGCGGACCTCAACGGCGATCGTGTCGCCGACATGCACATCCGGGTCATCGGCAACGGCCTCGTGGTGGGCGACATCGACGGCGCCGTCGCCGCGCCGCCGCCCAACCGCGCGCCGGCGATCACGTCGGGAGCGGCCGCCAGCGTCGCCGAGAACAGCGCCGCCTCGACGATCGTCTACCAGGCCGTCGCCAGCGATCCGGACGGCGACCCGATTACCTATCGTCTCAGCGGCCCCGATTCCGCCCTGCTCAGCATCGACGCCGTCTCGGGTGCGGTGCGGCTGCTGTCGTCGCCCAATTTCGAGGCGCGCAGCAGCTACAATTTCACCGTTCACGCCGATGACGGCCGCGGCGGCACCGCCGCGCAGACGGTCACGCTGAACATCCAGGACGTCAACGAGGCGCCGACGATCGCCTCGGGCACCACGGCCGCAGTGGCCGAGAACAGTGCCGCCTCGACGATCGTCTATCAGACCCTTGCCAGCGATCCGGACGGGGACCCGGTGACCTACCGCCTCAGCGGCACGGACGCGGCGCTGCTCAGCATCGATGCGAGCGGCGCGGTGCGGCTGATCACGCCGGCCAATTTCGAGGCCCGGAGCAGCTACAGCTTCACCGTCCACGCCGAGGACGGCCTCGGCGGGACCGACGCCCAGCCGGTGACATTGACCATCCAGGACGTCAACGAAGCCCCGGTCATCACGTCCGGCACCACCGCGACGATCGCGGAGAACAGCCCGACATCGACCGTGGTCTATCAGGTCGTCGCGAGCGACCCCGAGGGCACCGCGCTGACCTATTCGCTGGGCGGCGCCGACGCGGCCCGGTTCACGATCGACCAGAATGGCGCGGTGCGCTTCATCCAGTCGCCCGATTTCGAGACGCGCAGCAGCTATTCCTTCTCGGTCCATGCCAGCGACGGCAGCCTCGTCGCGACGCGCGGCGTGACGGTCACGGTGACCGACGTCAACGAAAGCGTCGGCTCGACTCCGATCATCACCGAGACCAGCGCCGCCAATGACGCCATCGGCCAGGCGCAGGTCATCCAGCGCTCGCAGCTGGCGGTGGCCCCCAACCCGAACCTGGTCGACCAGAGCCTGCCGTCGGTGCAGATCAACGGCAGCGTATCGGTCCCCGGGGACAGCGACTATTACAGCATCACGCTCCAGGCCGGCGAGCTTCTGATCCTCGACGTCGACGGCACCAATTCGCTCGACGCGTTCCTGCGAGTCTATGGCCCGAGCGGAGAGCTGCTGACCGAGAATGACGACGCGGGGACCTTCGACCCGGGCTCGAGCGCACATTCGGGCATCGCGCACAATGTCGATTCGCTGGTCCGCTTCCGCGCGCCGACCAGCGGCACCTACACCTTCCAGATCCGCTCCTATGAGGACAACGGCTCGCCGACCTCGAGCGGCGCCTACACGATCAACCTCAGCGTCGGCGCATCGGCGCCGCAGTCGGTGATCGACCAGGAGAATATCGACGCTCTGATCTCCGGTTTTCGGTGGAACGGCACGACCGTCACCTACGGCTTCACCACCGACCCGACGCAATATTCGGGCGATGAGGGGTCGCCGGAGAATGCCAATAACTTCGAGGCTCTGAACGCGGTCCAGCGCGCGGTCACGGTCACCACCTTCGCGATGGTGACGAGTTATACCGGCCTCGCCTTCAGCGAGAATGTCGCAGCGCCCGGCTCGGCCCAGATCCGCCTTGCGCAGAGCGACGATCCCGACACCGCCCATGCTTATTATCCGGGTCCCGGCGACGGCGGCGACGTGTGGTTCCGCAACGGTCCCCCGCCGAACAACCCGACCGGCACGCCGCGCTTCGACAACCCGGTGCCGGGCAGCTACGGCTACATGACCTTCCTGCACGAGATCGGCCACGCGCTCGGCCTCAAGCACGGCCATGAAGCGCCGGCGCTGAGTCCCGATCGGGATTCGATGGAATTCTCCATCATGACCTATCGCGGCTATATCGGCGCATCGTTCGAGGGCGGTTACCGCAACGAGAGCTGGGGCTTCGCCCAGAGCTTCATGATGTACGACATCGCGGCGCTTCAGAAGGTCTACGGCGCCAATTTCGCGACGCAGGCGGGCGACACCACCTATAGCTGGAGCCCGACCAGCGGTGCCTATTCGATCAACGGCGCGGTCCAGTGGACGCCGGGCGGCAACCGCGTGTTCCAGACGATCTGGGACGGCGGCGGCACCGACACCTATGACCTGTCGGCCTATTCCAGTTCGGTGACCATCGACCTTCGTCCCGGCGAGTGGACGACCACCTCGACAATCCAGCTCGCCAATCTCGGCAACGGCAATTTCGCGCGCGGCAACGTCGCCAACGCCTTGCTGTTCAACGGGGACACCCGTTCGCTGATCGAGAATGCCGTCGGCGGCAGCGGCAACGACACGCTCATCGCCAACGAGGCCGCCAACCGGCTGACCGGCCGCGGCGGGTCCGACACCTTCGCGTGGCGGTCGATCGACGACGCGCGCGACGCGACCGGCCCGGACCGGATCCTCGACTTCCTTCGGGGCGCCGACAAGATCGACCTGTCGGCGATCGACGCGGTCAGCGGCACGGCCGCCAACGAAGCTTTCACCTTCATCGGCTCCAATTCCTTCACCGGTACCGCCGGCGAGCTGCGCTACATGACCGACGGCAGCGGAGTGAACATCTACGCCGACGTCAACGGCGACGCGGTCGCCGACCTGCATATCATCGTCAATGGAACCACCATCGCCGCCACGGACTTCATCTTCTGAGGAGGCCGGACGGTCCGGAGAGACCATGATGAAACTGTTGATCGGACTGGCCGCCGCGACCGCGGCGGCGATGAGCATGGAGGCAACGACGCCAGACACGCCGCCTTCCGCGAACGAGATCGCGCCCGCCCGCGACGGCAATATCGCCATCCAGGAGGAGCTCGACGCCGCGCGCAAGGCGCGCACCGTCGCCGCCTATGACCTGTTCATCGCGCGCCATCCCGGCCACCCGCTCGAACCGGTGGCGCGCGCGGAGCGGGCACGGCTGCAGCGCGAGGGCCGCTGACGGCGGCTATTGCGCCTCGACCCGGAATATCTCCCCGTCGAAATCGACGATGTAGAGATTGCCCGCCTGGTCGACGCCGAAGCTTGAGACGTTGCCGATCGCGCCCGCATTGGGCGTGAAGTCGGTTCGGCGCAGAATGAAGCGGTCGCTGAACGCGGTGGCGCCGATCGCGAGATCGCGGATCGGCAGCGACCAGATGTTGCCGTTGACGAAATCCGCGAAGAAATACTGGCCCTGCAGGCGCTCGACCGGGCCGCGATAGACATAGCCGCCGGTCACCGAATTGCCCTGCCGCGGCCCCGCGCCGTGGCCATATTCCGCGACCGGAGGGGTAAGGCCGGCGGGCGCCGCGCCGGAGAAGGGCATCGTTCCTTCGAGGAAGCGCCAGCCGAAATTGGCGCCGCCGTCCTGCGGGCGCATCAGGTCGATCTCCTCGCGCGCGCCTTGGCCGACATCGGCGATCCACAGATGGCCGGTCGCCGGGTCGAAGCTGGCTCGGAACGGGTTGCGCAGGCCATAGGCCCAGATCTCGGCGCGGCCGCCACCGGCGGCGAACGGGTTGTCGGCGGGGATTCGATAGTCGGCGTCGTCGTCGGCCGGGAAGGAGTCGCCGCCGACGTCGATGCGCAGGATCTTGCCGAGCAGATTGTCGATATTCTGCGCATTGTTGAACGGGTCGCCGCCGCCGCCGCCGTCGCCAGAGGCGACGTAGAGGAAGCCGTCATTGCCGAAGCCGATCCAGCCGCCCTTGTGATTGTTGAGGCCCGGCGGCTGGGCGAAGGTCAGGACGAGGTCGGCGCTGGCCGGATTGGCGACGTCGCGATTGCCCGCCTGGACCCGGTAGCGGCGCACCTCGCTGTTGCCGCTGAGGCCGATCAGATAGACGTAGAAGGTGCCGCTGGTGGCGAAGTCCGGAGCGGTCGCGAAGCCGAGGAGGCCGCGCTCGCCGTCGGTCAGGATCTGCCCGGACAGGTCGATGAAGGGCTGGGCGGTGATCGCTCCGGTCGCGGGGTTGAGGATTCGGATCCGGCCGATTCGTTCGACCACGAAGACGCGGCCGCTATTGTCCGGCACCGGCGCCACGAACAAAGGTTGGACGAAGCCGCTGCCGACCCGCGCCACGCGGAAGGCGTCGGGACCGACATTGGTCACCGTGACGGCGAGGGCCAGCGTGGTCGTCGCCTGCCCGTCCGAGGCCGCGATCGTCACCTGATAGACATTGTTCGAATCGGAATCGTCCGGCGCTTCGAAGTCGGGCGGCGTCACGAACGAGAGCGCGCCCGCGGCGGTGAGGCGGAAATCGCCCTGGTCGGCGCCGCCCGCAAGTGAGAATGCGAGGGCCTGACCGTCCGGATCGCTGGCCACCGCCTGATAGACGGTGCCGGCGCTGTTCTCCGGAGCGGCCGCGGTGGCCGGCGACGTGAAAACCGGCGCTCGGTTTGCGGGGTTGGGAGGAGTAGGATTGCCGCCTCCTCCGCCTCCGCTGCACGCCGCAAGGGCCAGCAGGAATGCGGAGGCGAGGGTCACACGCTGCGCGGACATGCGTCACTCCAGGCTGACAGCACGCAGGTTCAGTCGCCCGGAGGCTCCTGACTCTCCCCCGCCCGATCCATATCATCTGGGCGGCTCGGCCGCACCAGGAGATGCGGCGCGAAGCGGCCGAGCAGCAGCAGCACGGTCGGCAGGATCATGGTCGTCACGAGGTCCTTGGCAGTCTCGCTGCCCTGCCCCGGCCAGGTCTCGTGGAGATAGTCGGCCCATTCGTTGGCAAGCGCTGCGATCAGGATCAGCAGCCAGGCCAGCCAGGGCCCCGAACGTCGGGGAAGCAAGGCAAGGAGCGGCACATAGAGGCCGATGCCGGCGAGCAGGTGGAGCGCGTCGCGGCTGAGGCCCGTCTCGTCGGTGATCACCGTCTTGATTGCCGCCCAGTCCACGCGCTCTCCTTTCGAGGCGGAAGTGGTAGCGGTCGCCCGTCGCCGCGCACAGCCCTTGCATGCGCCTGCCGGGCCGATACACCCGGCGGCATGAACACCGACGACATGACCTATGGCGACTATCTTGGGCTCGACCAGTTGCTGTCCGCGCAACACCCGCGGTCCGAGCACCATGACGAGCTGCTGTTCATCATCATCCACCAGACCAAGGAGCTGTGGCTCAAGCAGATGGTCGCGGAGCTGAAGACGGCAGCGTCGCTGATCGCCGGCGACCGGCTCACCGAGGTCCACAAGATCCTGTCGCGCGTGTCGCGCATCCAGGCGGTGCTGACTCTGAGCTGGGACATCCTGTCCACCATGACCCCGGCCGACTATCTCAAGTTCCGCGGCGTTCTCGGTACGTCGAGCGGCTTTCAGTCCGCCCAGTTCCGCCAGATCGAGTTCCTGTTCGGGTTCAAGGATGCCGCCCACCTGCGCTTCCAGCCGGAAGGATCGGCGGCGCGCGCGGCGCTCGACGAGGCGTATCGCTCGCCCAGCCTGTGGGACGAAGCCAATCGGGCGCTCGCGCGCGCCGGATTCCGGCTTCCGGCCGAGGCGGTCGAGCGCGACTGGACCAGGCCTTACGAGCCCAGCGAAGACGTCGAGGAAGCGTGGGCGACCATCTATCGCGATCCCGAGCGATGGTGGGTGTTCTACCAGCTCGCCGAGAAGCTGGTCGACATCGACGACGCCACCGCGACCTGGCGGCACAAGCATGCGATCACGGTCGAACGGGTGATCGGTTTCAAGCGCGGCACGGGCGGGACCGCCGGCGTCTCCTACCTCCAGTCCACCATCGGCAAGCGTGCGTTCCCGGAATTGTGGACGCTGAGGACCAAGCTCTAGCGCAGCAGGTCCGCTCTCGCCGCGGACCCCGCATAGGCGACGAGCAGGTCGAGCCCCCCGGCGGGTTCCAGCGCGGACAGGGCCGGCACGCGCCAGACCTCGCCGGGCCGCAGCGACACGCCGTCGAGGCGGCCTCCGTCAGCGAGCGGAATCAGCAGCAGCTCGGTCGCACTGCCGTCGACCCGGGCGGGAGTATCCGGCCGCCAGCGCTCGATGACGAAGCTGTCGCCCGCGAGCAGCAACTCGCGACCATCGCCGAGCGGGCGTGACCCGGGCGCCCGCGGCGCCGGCCCGGCGACCGCGACCGCGACGGCCTCGTCGAGATGGAGCGGGCGCGGGCGGCCGTAATCGTAGAGCCGGTAGGTGAGGTCCAGATTCTGCTGGACCTCGATCAGCGTGATGCCGCCGCCGATCGCGTGGATGGTGCCGCCCGGACAGGCGAGCACGTCGCCCGCCGCGACCGGGCGCCAGTCGATCAGCTGCTCGATCGAGCCGTCGAGCGCCGCCTCGCGAAGCGCATCGGCTGCGACCGGCCGCCTGAGACCGAGGCCGATCACCGCTCCCGGCTCGGCGTCGAGGACCAGCCAGGCCTCATCCTTGCCGCAGGGCAGGCTGCGCGCCGCTGCGTGGAGCGCATCGGGATGGACCTGGATCGACAAGCGCTCGGCGGTGAACAAGTGCTTGACCAGCAGGCGGCATTCATCCGGACCCTCGTCCTGGTGCCAGATCTCGCCGATCGTCTCGCCCGGGCGCGCGAAGCCGGCGAAGAGGTGCGGCAGCACGGCGCGTCCCCACGGGCGCGCGAAGGCGCGCGGCGCGAGCCGCGTCGCCAGGTCCGCCCGATCTTCCCACCGCCGCGGCGAGAGCATGCGCTTCATGCCGTCACGTCGCCGCGCCAGCCGTGGCCGGCCGATGCGACGCCCCTTTCTGCGAGAGGGACGAAGCACGCTACCTCGCCAACCTCTCATCCCCCTTTTCGGGCTAAGTGCTTGACATTTGGTTGCGGGTGAGATGGAGGCGGCGACCGGGGGGCCGGCTGATCGACCGCCGCTTCAGGGCGCATGGTCGGTCCAGACAGAAGGCAGGAAGAGTGGCGCGGCCGGAGCAATCGGCTCGTCGCAAAGAAAATATGTTTCTTCGCAAGCTTTTCAGCGGCCTCGGCGGCGGGTCCGGCCCCAAGGCGCCTCACGGCAAGCCCGGCGCCCGCGCTTATGCGGTCGGCGACGTTCATGGCTGCCTGGTCCAGCTCGATCGGCTGATCGCGCGGATCGAGGCGGACCTCGAGGAGCGACCGGTCAGCGAGGCTTTCCTCGTCTTCGTCGGCGACCTCATCGACCGCGGGCCGGATTCGGCCGGGGTGATCGAGCGGCTGCGCACTTATGCGCATCCTGGCCTCAAGCCGATCTTCCTCTCCGGCAACCATGAGGAATATTTCCTGCGCGTGCTGTCCGGCGAGCGCGGAGTCATCGACAACTGGCTCGATTATGGCGGCCGCGAGTGCGCGGAGAGCTACGGCATCTCGTCGGACCAGCTCGTCGCACTGCCCGAGGACCAGGCGATCGCGCTGCTCCGGCGGCAAGTGCCGGACTCGCATCGCCGCTTCGTCAAGAGCTTCGCCGACACCTTCCGCTTCGGCGACTATCTCTTCGTTCATGCCGGCATCCGGCCCGGCCTGCCGCTCGAGCAGCAGACGCGCGCGGACCTGCGCTGGATTCGCGAGCCCTTTCTCCACGACGCCGGCGATCACGGCTTCGTCGTCGTGCACGGGCACACCATCGTCGAGACGGTCGAGGAGCTGCCGAACCGGATCGGCATCGACACCGGCGCCTATCGCAGCGGCGTGCTGACCGCCCTCGTCGTCGACGGCATCGAGCGGCGTTTCCTGACGGCAAGGGCCGGCAATGATGCGTCCGGAAGGACTTGATGACGTCTTGAACCGTGGATGCCGAGACTTGCCACGGTCCGGAACTACCTCCTAATGGGAGAAATCGAAGTGAAGATGCGTGTGGGGACAATGAGGCAGCGGCACCTATTCGAGCGTCTTCGGGCATTCGGCCATGATATCGCGCGGCTGTCGCTGTGCCTGTGCGCGCTGGTCCTGGTATCGGCCTGCACTGCGCAGCGGGGCGGTTCGATCCCCTATGCGACCCAGCCGCTCGCCGCGCCCGACACCCCGCAAGCCGCCACGCTGACCGCCGACTATCGGATCAACACGGGCGACAAGCTGGCGGTGACCGTCTACCGGGTCGAGGACCTGTCGCGCGAATATCGCGTCGACCTGTCCGGCAACGTCGCGATGCCGCTGATCGGCAACGTCCAGGCGATCGGCCGCACCACCGCCGAGGTGCGCGACGAGATCGCCCGGCGGCTCGGCGAGCGCTACCTTCGCGACCCCGACGTCACCGTCGCGGTCACCGAATCGACCAACAACAACGTCACCGTCGAGGGCGGCGTACGCCATCCAGGCGTGTTCCCGCTCACCGGGCAGACCACCCTTCTCCAGTCGATCGCGCTCGCGCAGGGCATCGATCCCGAAAACGGCAACCCGCGCCGCATCGCGATCTTCCGCCGGGTCGGCGGGGAGCGCATGGCGGCTGCCTTCGACCTCGTCAGCATTCGAGACGGATCGATGCAGGATCCTGAAATCTACCCCGGCGACATCGTCGTCGTGCAGAGCAACACGCGGCGGGGCTTCTTTCAGGATATCCTGCGTACGCTCCCGCTCATCGCGATTTTCCGTCCCTTCTGACGACGCCCGGCGCGTCATTTAACAGGCAGCAGTTCCTCCATGGGCAAGAACGAGATCGAACCGAAGGGAGCCGGCGGCGTGTGGCCGATCGCCGAGCAGGCGCGCGTGGGCACGCCGCTGCACCCGCTCCAGGACCAGCCGGATTATGCGCTGGCGGCGTCGGGATCGGACATCAACCTGGCGATGCTTTGGAACGTCATCTGGGCGTGGCGCTGGCTGATCCTGGGCGCGATCGCCGCGGGCCTTGCAGGCGGCGTCATCGTCACCCTGCTGATGACTCCGACCTATCGCGCCACCACCGTTCTGGAGCTGAATCCGCCGGTCGTCGAGGTGATGGAGAACCAGCAGCAGGTCCAGCGCGCGCAGAACGACCGGCAGTATCTCGAGACCCAATATGGACTGCTCCGGAGCCGTGCGCTCGCCGAGCGGGTCAGCCAGGAGCTCAACCTCGCCTCCAACCCGGCCTTGGTGTCGGAGGACATGAGCCGCGACGTGCGTCAGCGCGTTGTCGTCAACGAGCTGCTGGGCAATCTCACCATCGACCCCAACCGCGAGAGCCGGCTCGTCCGGATCGCGTATGAATCGGAGGATCCGCAGCTGTCGGCGCGGGTCGCCAACGGCTTCGCCGAGAGCTTCATCAATTCGAGCCTCGAGCGCCGCTACCAGGCGTCTTCTTATGCCCGCGACTTCCTGCAGCGGCAGATCGCCGCGGTGCGCCAGGAGCTCGAGAACAGCGAGCGGCAGCTCGTCGCTTATGCCCAGCAACAGGGCATCATCAACACTGCCAGCGCCGCGGCCGGAGCGGGCGGCGCCGGCGCGCCGTCGGACGCCAACTCGCCGACCGGCGACACGCTGGTCGCCTTGAACCGCGAGCTGTCGGAGGCGACCGCGCGCCGGATCGCCGCCGAGCAGCGCTATCGTCAGGGCCAAACGGGCGGCCCGACGGCCGAGGCGGTCGAGCGCACCTCGACGCTGCGCAACGAGCTCGCGACCTTGCGCGCGCAATATCAGGAGCAGCTGGCGATCTTCCAGCCGGACTATCCCGCCATGGTGCAGATGCGCTCGCGCATCGAGGCGCTCGAGCAGGCGATCGCGAACGAGGCGGGCAACGTCCGCGCCGGCCGCGTCAACACGCTGCGCGCCGAATATCAGGCGGCGGCGGCCGAGGAGCGCGCTCTTCAAGCCCGGGTCGACCAGTTGCGCGGCGCGGTGCTCAACCTGCGCGGCCGCTCGATCCAGTACAACATCCTGCAGCGCGACGTGGACACCAACCGAGCGCTCTACGATGCCCTTCTGCAGCGCTACAAGGAGATCGGCGTCGCCGGCGGCATCGGCACGAGCCAGGCGTCGATCGTCGACCGCGCCGAGGTGCCGTCGGGGCCGTTCCGGCCGAACCTGATGATGAACGTGCTGATCGGCCTCGCTCTGGGTGCGCTGTCCGGCCTCGCGCTCGCGTTGCTGCTCGAGTTCATCAACGACACGATCAAGACCCCGAGCGACGTCCGCGAGAAGCTGCGCCTTGCCTTCCTGGGCGGCATTCCCGCCACCAAGGGCAAGGCCGTGGACGAGCTGGCCGACGCCAGCACCGGCATCAGCGAGGCCTATTTCTCGGCGATGACGTCGCTCCAGTTCACCACCGAGAGCGGCGCGCCCAAGGTCCTGCTGGTGACCTCGACCCGGCCCTCGGAGGGCAAGTCGACCACCTCCTGGGCGCTGGCCTCGTCCTTTGCCCGGCTCGGCCGCAAGGTGCTTCTGATCGACGCCGACATGCGCAAGCCGGCCTTCGTCACCGGCGGCGAGAAGTCGGACGGCCTTGCCAATTTGCTGACCAACCGCGATCCGCTCGCCGACCATGTCGTCAAGCCGGACGTCGAAGGGCTGTGGCTCCTGCCGTGCGGCCCGCTTCCGCCCAATCCGGCCGAATTGCTGTCGTCGCCGCGCCTCAAGGCGATCCTCGCGGAGGCGAGCGCGCAATATGACATGGTCATCGTCGACAGTCCGCCGATCCTCGGCCTCGCCGACACGCCCTTGCTGTCGTCGATCGCGAGCGGCACGTTGATGGTCATCGAGGCCGGCAAGACCCGCACCCGCGCGGCGACCGAGGCGCTCGGCCGCCTTCGCCAGGCCGGTGCCAACGTCGTCGGCGCGGTGCTGACCCGCTTCAAGCACGACCCGGCCGGCTACGGCTATTCCTACGAAGCCTATCGCTACAGCGCCGTCGAAGGCCGCGAGCGCGAGATCCGGCTGATCGTGTCGAAGAATGGCTGATACGGGTCGGCGCGCCCGCGGCGCGCTGTGGTGGGCGAAGCTGCTGGTCCTGATCCTCGCCGCCCTCGCCATAGGCTGGGTGGCGGTGAAGGTGGCGGCGGTGCGCGCTTTTCCGCTTCGAAGCGGCATTCCGCAGCGCTTCGACCCCAACCATCCGGACGCGGTGTTCCGTGAGGCGGCCGAGGCGCTGCTCGGCAACCGCGGCCGCCTTCCCGCCGAATATTATCCGCGCATCGCCGAGGCGGCCAAGCGCGAGCCCTTGTCGGCCGAGCCCTACATGTTCTTCGCCATGCAGGCGCTCGAGCAGCAGGATCTCGCCCGCGCCGAGCGGCTGCTCGTCGAGGCGCGACGGCGCGATCCGCGCCTGCGCCTCGCCCGCCTGGCGCTGCTCGGCGTCTATCTTCAGACCAACCGGGTCGCCGAGGCGAGCGAGGAGATCGCGGTGATCGTCCGCCTCGTCCCGCGCGCCGAGCAGCTGCTGGTGCCCGAGCTGGCGCGGCTGGCGGCCTCGCCCGCCACCGCCGACGCGGTGGTCGCAGCGGTCGGCGACGACCCGCTCATGGCGGCGGTGATCGTCCGCCTCGCCCAGCAGAATGTCGATCCCGAGCATCTGCTGCGCCTCGCGGCGCGCCAGCCGAGCGCCGCCGGGTCGTCGCCGACGAGCTGGCAGGCGACCCTGCTCGACACGATGGTCCGGCGCGGCGAGGTTCGGCGCGCGCATGGGATCTGGCGGCGCCTGGTCGGGATCAGCGGCACTGCGCCGCTCCTCTATGACCCGCGTTTCGAGCGGCGGCCGGGACCGCCTCCGTTCAACTGGGCGCTGAGCGGATCGGGCGCCGGAGTCGCGGAGCCCGCGGCGGGTGGCGCACTCGACGTCGAATATTATGGCCGCGCCTCCGCCCCGCTCGCCAGCCAGCTGCTGGCGCTCCAGCCGGGGCGCTACCGCCTCGCCATGCGCGCCGAGGGCAGCGCCAACGGCGAGGGCAGCCGGATCGAGTGGAACGTCGCCTGTGCCGGCAGCGGCGCGGTCCTCGCGGCGTCGCCGTTGCGCGAGATCAGCTACAATCCGCGCGACGTCGCGGTCGAGTTCACCGTGCCGGCGAGCGGCTGCGAGGGCCAGTGGCTTCGCCTTCAGGGCGTCGCCGCGGAATTTCCGACCACCCAGGCGGTCAAGATCAGCGAGCTGTCGCTCCAGCGCGTCGGAGGCGGCCAGTGACGCTGCGTCATTTCATCATCCCGGCCTATCTGGTGCTGTGCGTCCTGCTCGGCGGGGCCAGCGCTGCGGGCTATCTGTCCAACCTCGTGCTTCAGCTGCTCGCCTTGCCGATCATCGTCGCGGCGCTGATGAAGACGAGGTCTAACATGTCGCGCGCCGCCCGCGCGCTGTTGTGGCTCACCGCGGCGATGATCGTCCTCGCGCTCATCCACCTCGTCCCGCTTCCGCCCGGCCTGTGGCGAAGCCTTCCCGGCCGCGAGCGCGTCGCCGAGGGCTTCGAGCTGCTCGGCCAGCCGGTTCCCTGGCTGCCGCTGTCGCTGAAGCCCGAGCGGGCGCTCGCCGCCTTGCTGTGGCTGCTCCCGGCATTCGCGGCGCTGCTCGGAATCCTGCGCCTCGGCGCCTATCGCGCGCCCTATCTCGCCTGGGCGCTGATCGCGGTGACGGTCGCGGCGGTCATGGTCGGCGCGATGCAGCTCACCGGCGGCGCGCAGAGCCCCTTCTATTTCTACGCGGTCACCAACTGGGGCCAGGGCGTCGGCTTCTTCGCCAACAGCAACCATATGGCGACCTTGCTGCTGTGCGTGATCCCGTTCCTCGCCGCGCTCCACGCCGAGGCGCTGGGCAGCGGGTCGCAATCCAGCTCCAAGTCGCTGCGCCGCTCGTCCGGGATCATCGTGATCATCGCCGGAGTCGGGATGATCATCCTGGTCGGCCTCGCCATCAACCAGTCGCTGGCCGGCATCGGGCTCGCCGTGCCGGTGATCGGCGCGAGCATCCTGCTGGTCCGCTACCGCCGCAAGGCGCTGCCGGCCTGGGCGCCGGTGGCGGGCACGCTCCTCACCGCCGCTGCGGTCGTCGCCATCTTCGTCGCTCCGCTGGGCAGCGGCGCCTTCTCCGAATCCGCTCGGTCGAGCAGCGAATCGCGCGGCACGTCGGTCGCGATCACCGGCAAGGCGGCGGTCGAGCATCTCCCGCTCGGCTCCGGCATCGGCACCTTCGTCGACGTCTATCGGACTCATGAGGACCATCGCACGGTCGAGCCGCCTTACATGAACCATGCCCATAGCGACCTCGCCGAGATCGCGCTCGAGACCGGCGCGCCGGGGCTGCTCCTCGTCCTTCTGCTGCTCGCCTGGTGGGGCCGCCGCGCCTGGACGATCTGGGGCGCCGGCCAGCAGCGGCCCGACCATTTCGCCCGCGCCGCGACCATCGCGACGGCGGCGGTCATCGCCCACAGCCTGGTCGATTATCCGCTGCGCACCGCCGCCATCTCCGTGCTGTTCGCCATCTGCCTCGCGCTGATGGCGGAGCCGCGCCCGGTCGTCCGAGCCGCGGCGGACCGCGGAGATGAAGGCCTCCGTCACCTCAGCGCCTGAGCCTCGACGGGCAGATGCCGGCCCACTAAGCAGGCTCCGGCGGGATCGAGCATGAACTGGACCGAATATTTCAGACACTTTCTGGTCCTGTTCTCGGGATCGGCGCTCGCCCAGGCGATAAACCTGCTGAGCTACCCGCTCCTCGCCCGGCTCTATTCGCCGGCGGAGTACGGGCTGTTCGCGCTGTTCATCGCGATCTGCGCCATCCCCGCCGCCCTCGCCTGCGCACGCTTCGACGTCATCATCCCGACGGTTCGCGGGGCATCGCGCTTCGCACTCCTTTGGGTGTGCCTCGCTGCCGCGCTGCTGATGGCAACGGTCACGGCCGCCCTGGTGGGGCTTTATTTCCGGCTCTGGGACAGCAGCCAGCCGGCCTATGTCGCCTTGCTGGCCGGTGGCGCCGTGTTCCTGGCCGGCTTCTGCTCATCCGCGTCGATGCTGCTGATGAGGCACGACCGCTACGTCGCTTCCTCTCGCGCCGTCGTCATCCGGACGGCGATGACCGTGGCTGCGCAGGTCGGGCTGGCGGTGGCGATCGGCGGCGCGGCAGGACTGATCCTGGGCTATTGCATCGGGTTCCTTGCCCAGGCCGTCGCCCTCGCGGTCGCGGCGCGCGGCCTTGGCTGGCGCCGCCCCCGGTTGCGGCAGATGAAGGCCATCGTTCAGCGCCACCGGCGCCAGATCGCGATCGACGTCCCCGGGACGGTGATCGGCGCCGGGTCCGCGCAGCTCCTCAGCGTCCTCCTGATCGCGCTCCACGGCCCGAGAGCGGCCGGCGTCTATGCGATGGCCAGCCGCATCACCATCGTTCCGATGGAATTGTTCAGCACCTCATTGTCGCAGGTCTTCTTCCAGAAGGCGGCGCGCGCCCAGGAGGCGACCGGCTCCTTCTGGGGGCAGATGAAGCTCAACCTGGCCTTGATGGCCGTCGTGGTCGGCGCGGTGGTGCTTGCGATCTGGCTGTTCGCGCGCACCGTCGTCGACATCTATCTGGGCCCGGAATGGGCGCTCGTCGGAGACGTGCTGATCATCCTCGCACCGATGCTGGCGCTGCGCAGCATGGCGGTGTCGGTGGCGACGACGGTCTTCATCATCAGGCGCCCGGCGTGGCTTTTCCTTCACAACCTGGCGGCGGCGCTGGCGCAGTTGGTCGCCTTTGCGCTCGCGCTGTGGGGCGGGCTGGACCTGCGGGCGTTCCTGATGGTCGCCGCGACCCTCTTGGCGATCGAGTCCGCCTCGTTCATCCTGATCCTGGTCGTTGCCGCCCGCCGTCGGCATCTCGGGCGGGCCGCGCCCGCGGGTGCGGCCGACGAGGCGCGGATTCTGGCATCCCCTGCCGATGCCGGCTGAGAGGTTGATGTGATTGGTTCCTGCGGCTCATGAGGCAAAGATTGTCGAGATTCACCGCCCGCTTCTGCTTCTTTCTCTACCTCTGCATCATGCGGCAGGAGCTTCCCGTTTTCGTGAGGATCAGGAGGCGCCTCCTGAACGTGATGCTCGGGAGGAAGCATGTCGGTCTGCTGGTCTTCCCCGACGTCCATCTCGGCGACTGGCGGAACCTCAGGATCGGCGACCATGTCAGCATCAATCGCGGGTGCAATTTCTCCTGCCTGGGCGGGCTCGAGATCGGCGACTACGTGTCGATCGCGCACGGCACGTCGATCATCACGACCGAGCATGAATATCGCGACCCGGACCAGCCGATCAAAGTGCAGCCCGTCTCGCTTCATCCCATCAGGATCGGGTCCAATGTCTGGATCGGCGCGCAGGTCTGCATTCTCGGCGGGGTGACGATCGCCGATGGCAGCATCGTCGCTGCCGGCGCCGTCGTGACCAAATCGGTGACTGAGCCGAACTCGATCGTCGGCGGGGTGCCCGCGCGGTTGATCAAGTCCCGGTTCGCGGACGGCCGGACGTGACCGAGACGGTGGAGCCGTCCGGGACGGGACGCGAGCGACCTGTCGATCCGGACGAGGCGAGGGCGAGGAAGCTGCTCGTCATCGACACCACCTACACGATGGAAGCGATCAGGATTCGCGGCATCGAAGATTCCGTCACCTGCCGCGACCTGGACGGCTTCTTCAGCCATGTGTGGAGCGTCCATCCGGTCGCGACGCTCACCACGTCCGAGGCATGGACCCCGGCCGTGGGCAAGCCGGTGCACCACAGGCTGAACGCGCGCCACACCTTCGTGGAAGGGAAGATCGGGCGCTTTTCCGGGTTTCGCCGCCTGTTCGTGCCCAACTTCATCCTCGCCCAGCTGGGCCTGATGTGGTGGCTCCTGCGATTGATCCGGCGCGAGCGGATCGCCGTGATCCGCGCCGGCGACCCGCTTTATACCGGCCTCGTCTCATGGGCGCTCGCGCGGCTGACCGGCATTCCGTTCGTGGTGCGGGTGGGGGGAAATCACGACAAATTCTACGAGGAAACCGGTCAGGCGATGATGCCGCGGCTGTTCAGGCGGCGGTCGGTCGAGAAGCGGGTCGAGCGGTTCGTGTTTCGCCGGGCAGATCTCGTCGCCGGCGCGAACCAGGACAATCTCAATTTCGCCCTGGCCAACGGGGCGGTGCCTGAGCGGGCCACGGTGTTTCGCTATGGCAACCTCATCGACCGCCGCCATTTCGTCGAGCCGAACCAGCGCGAGGGCGGCGCCGAGGCCTGCACCCGGCTCGGCGTCGAGCCGGGCAGATTCCTGCTCTATATCGGCCGGCTCGAGCCGGTGAAGCGGCCGCAGGACGTGGTTCGGGTGCTGGCGGAATTGAACCGCAGGGGCCACCGGCTGAAGGCGCTGTTCCTCGGCGACGGGACGATGAAGTCGGACATGGCGTCGCTCGGCGACGAGCTGGGCGTCGGAGCGGACCTGGTCTTCGCGGGCAGCGTCGACCAGGGCGTCCTGGCCCGGCTGATTCCGCACTGCGCGGCGGTGGTCTCCCCGCATACCGGCCGGGCACTGTCGGAAGCGGCGCTCGGCGGCGCTCCGATCGCGGCCTACGACATCGACTGGCAGGGCGAGCTGATCCGCCGCCAGGTGACGGGGGAGCTGGTCCCGTACGGCGATGCGTCCGGCTTGGCCGAGGCGACGGCGCGCTTCGTCACGGACAGGGACTATGCGCGGCGGATGGGGGAGGCCGCTCGCTCCGCCGCGCTGGAGATGCTGGACCCGGACATGCTCGATGAGCACGAGCGGTCAATGTACCGAAAGCTGCTTCCGAACCGATAGCCGCGCGGTCGATCAGGATTCCCTGGCCGGCGGCAGCTCGCTCGCGTCGATCAGCGCCGGATTGTAGGCGTTGATCTGGTCGGTCACCTCGGCAAGCTGGCTCTCGCGCGGGACGATCACGAAACCGTTCTCCTCGACGAACTTGCGGACGATTTCCTTCGTCTTGAAGAAGTCGTTGCCGGTCCGGGCGAATTTGAAGTCGTGGCAGCTGATGCACATCACCGCGATCTTCCCGAGCGCCTTTCCGAAACCCTGGATCGCGAGGCGCTCGGCGCCTTCGATATTCATCTTCAGAAAGTCGATGCGTTCAATGCCCTCGGCCTCGCACAAGGCCTCGAGGGTCGTCGCCTCGACCGAGACGCCCTTGCCCTGCTCGACGAGAGCGTTGCCGAGCAGCTCGTCGAGATTATCCTCGATATAGACCGTCTCTTTCTTGTCCGACAGCGCGAGGTTGAGAACCTTGGTCGAGGTGAGACCGCCCAACGCCACCGACCGCTCCAGATAGCGGCAGATGGTCGGGTGGGCCTCGATCGCGATGACCCGGCCATCGGGCTCGACCTGCCTGGCATAATAGAGGCTCTCGGCGCCGAGGCCCGCGCCGACATCGACGATCGTGTGGCCTGGCCTGGGCTCGTAGAGAAAGCCCCACAGGAAGCGGTTCCGCGCCTCGCCGATGTCATAGGAGCGCATGCGCGGCTGCGGCTCGACGACCAGCCCTTGGTCGAAGCGGTGGATCCAGCCATTGTCGTAGCGAAGGCGCCGAACGCCGTCGGGCAGGGCGCGCGCCGCGACCGGCAGCAGCGCCGAAATCAGCCAGCGGGTGCCGCGACGGTCGAGAAGAAGCGTCACGCGCCTCGCCAGATTCCAGACTGAACTCACCATCGCCCCGCTTCGTCGTGTCGGGGCCGGTTACTTGGCGGTCGTGTCGCTGACAAGGCGGCTCAAGTTGCCGAGAAGGGCAGCCGCGTGTCGTGGGCGTCGTTGGGAAGCGGCCGGATGGTGTCCTGGCGGCCGGGGAAGGCGCCGCGGAACCGCTCGTTGCGGACGGTGCAATTCTCGGCGTTGAACAGCCGCACGAAATATTCGCCGGGAATGGCGAGGTCGGTGCGGTACTCGTTCCCCTCGAGGTCGGTGTGGTGGAAGTTCGGCTCGAAGTCGAAGGCGCGGGCGTGGTCCTTGCGCGCCGCCGGGATGAACATGCGGTTGTTGCGGAAGACGTGGCGGCGCCCCTCGCCCGGATTGCCGGCGAAGAAGACGAAATGGCCGCTCTCGGCGGTCGTGTGGGTGCCGATGATCTCGCAATCCTCGACCTCGCCGACGCCGCCCGGGTGGGCGAGCAGCATGCCGTGGATGTGGCTGGTGCGGATGGTCATGCCCTGGAGCCGGACGCGGCTTCCGGGCGACTGCCAGTTGAGCCAGATGCAGCCGCGGCCGGCGTCGTGAACGCCGCCGCGGACCAGCAGGCCCTCGCCCGGCCAGGACAGGATCATGTGGTTGGGATCGTTGTTGGCGTTGCGGCTGTTGCAGTCGATGAATCGGCAATAGCCCTGATAATTGCCGGGATAGGCGGCGAGGATCGCGCTCCGGTTATCGTTGAACGTGCAGCGCAGGAATTCGAGATTGCCGGTCTTCACGTCGATATTCTGGCCGGGGCGCGAGCGGTCGGGCTCGACGTCCACCCCGAAGCCGGGCGGGTGGCCGCGATAATTGGGGGCGGGGAAGCCGTTGCCGCTGAACTCGCAATCGACCGCCGACAGGCCGAGCACCTGAAGCGCGGCGAGGCCGCCGCGGCCGTTGTTGCGGCACTTGACGTTCTCGAGGCGGATGTTGCGGCAGGCGCGGCCGGGCAGTCGGCCCGAGGTGATATAGTCGTCGCTGAGCAGGATCGCGTCGACCTGGCTGTGGTGGAGGTCGAGGTCCTTGAGAAGCACGTCGCTGCAGCCGTTCAGCGAGACGAGGTGGGCATAGCCTTCATGGACGCTGAGGTCGCGGGTCATGTCGCGGATTCCGCCGTCCATCTCCAGCCCTTCGATGACGATGTTGCGGCCGAGCCGGATCTCGAAAGGCATGAAAGTGGAATCGTGGATGTGGCTTCGGTGGGTGCGGCCGTTGAGGCGGATGGTGGCGCCGTAGCCGGAGATGCGCAGGCCATCGACGCCGACATATTCGGCATTCTGGACCTCATTGGGATCGCGGTTCGCCTGCGGCACGCGGCGCCGCCGGGCGACATGATAGGTGCCGCGGGGGAAGACGAAATGGCCGCCGCCCGCTTGGGTCGCGTAGGCGGCGAGGCGGTGGAAGGCCTGGTAATTGTCGGCGCGCCCGTCCGGCACGAAGCCGAACCGCTCGACGACGTCGATGGCCGGCTGGCGCTGGGCGGCGGCGAGCGGGGCGGAGCGCGGCAGCGCGGCGAGCGCGGACGCGGCGGCGGCGGTGGTGATGAAGGTCCGTCTGTCCATGGCCTGGCCTGCGTGCATGAGGAGGGTTGAGCCCTGGCTGAACGCGTTGCGGCGGTTGAAGGCAAGGGGCGGCCAGTCTAAATGCTCACCGCCCCATGGCGGGCGGGCACGGCGTCCCCTGCCGGTCCCAGCATTCAGGCAGGTGGAATTGGATGAAGCAGCTGCTGGCGCGCGTGCGTTCGATCCTCAAGCGCCGCCGCTCGGTCGAGCTCGCGGTGATGGCCCTGGACCGGATCGTGAGGCCGTTCGGCCTGGGGCTGATCAGCTTCACGCGCTACGCGGCGGTGCCCGCGCCGCGGAAGGAAGAGGCGTCCGAGCGCCAGTTCGACCGGATCGCGGCCGACAATCTGTGGGGCTCGGCGGAGAGCCTGAGCGGCAAGGGTTCGGAAATCCACCAGTCCGCGCCCTATCGCGCGCGCCTGGTCCGGCTGATCGAGAAGCGCAATTTCGCGTCGATGTTCGACGCCCCGTGCGGCGACCTCAACTGGATGCGGCTGGTGCTCGAGCAATGCCCGATCGACTATCTGGGCGGCGACATCTCGGCCACGGTGGTCGAGCTCAACCGGACTCGTTACCCGCAGCTTCGATTCACCCGGTTCGACGTCACCCGCGACACGTTTCCGGCCGCGGACGTCTGGCACTGCCGCGACTGCCTGTTCCACCTGTCCGAAGAAGATATCTTCCTGGCGCTGAGGAATTTCGTGTCGTCCAAAATCCCGTTCGCGCTGATTACCAATCATCGGGGCATGATCCGCAACGTCGATATCGAGACGGGCGGCTGGCGCTATCTCGACCTGATGCGCGCGCCGTTCAACCTGCCGCGGCCGCTCGAGCGGCTCTCGGACTATCGCTTCGGCGACCTTCCCCAGATGGTCGGCTTGTGGTCGCGCGCCCAGATCGAGCAGGCGATGTCCGCACCCGCACAGGCAGCTCCCGGCAATGGCTGAGGCGTCCGCGAAGCCGAACCTGCTGGTCCTGGACGCGGCCTACACGTTCGAGATGATCCGCGAGCGCGGACTCGACGAATATGTCACCTGCCGCGATCTCGACGGCTTTTTCGGCCATGTGTGGAGCGTCCACCCGTTCGCGACCCTGCTGCCTTCCGGGCGGCCGGTGACGGTCCATGGCGATCCGGAAACCTACGAGCTCTCTCCGCGTCACACGATCATCGAGGGGAAAGCCGGCCGATTCGGGTGGCTTCGGCGCCTGTTTCCGCTCAACTTCGCGCTTTCCCAGATCCGGCTCTTCCTCTTCCTGAGGCGCCTGATCCGGCGCAACGACATTCGGGTGATCCGCGCCGTCGATCCTCTCTATCTCGGCCTGTTCGGGTGGGCGCTCGCGCGGCGCTCGCACCTGCCGCTGCTGGTCTTCATCAACGGCAACAATGAGAAGGTCCGCCAGAATACGGGGCGGCCAATCTATCCGCGGCTGCTCCGAAGCGCGAAGGTCGAGCGCGCCGTCGAGCGCTTCGTGCTGCGCCGCGCCGACCTCGTCGCCGCGCTCAACCGGGACAATGCCGATTTCGCGATCGCGTCGGGCGCCGACCCCGATCGCACCATCCTGTTCCCGGTCGGCAATCTGCTGGCGCGCGAGCATTTCGTCGATCCCGCGCAGCGCGAGCGCGACGATGCTCTGTTCGATCGCCTCGGCCTCGAGCCGGGGCGGTACCTGCTGTGCGTCGGACGGCTGGAACCGGTGAAGCGGCCGCAGGACGCGGTCCACGTGCTCGCCCGCGCGGTGAGCGCCGGTCACGACCTCAAGCTGCTGCTGGCCGGCGACGGGCAGATGCGCGGGGAGCTACAGGCCCTTGCGGGCGAACTGGGGGTCGGCGATCGCCTGATCGTCGGGGGCAATCTGAACCAGTCGAGCCTGGCGCAGCTCAACGCGCATGCCGCCTGCGTCGTCTCGCCGATCACGGGCCGCGCTCTTGCGGAAGCGGCGCTCGCCGCCGTTCCGGTCGCGGCCTACGACATCGACTGGCAGGGCGACATCGTCACGACCGGGGAAACCGGCGAGCTGGTGCCGTTCGAGGACGTCGAGGCCCTTGCCGCCGCGACCATCCGCCTGGTGGCGGATACGGGCGAGGCGAGAAAGATGGGCCGGAAGCTGCGCGCTCGGGCGCTCGCGATGTTCGACCTGGAGCGGCTCGTCCAGCGCGAGCGGGACGCATATGCCGGGCTGCTGGCGAAATAGGGCTCACACCGGCGATTGAAGAATATCGCCGAGGACCCGCTCGCACACCTCCATCGCGGCGACCGCTTCGGCGAGACCCGGGACCTCCTGACTGGGTCCGTCATGGCAGGCATCGAGGAAGGCGAGCAGCTCGAGCTGAAGAGCCTCGCGCGGCTGCACCTCGACCTGCTCCTGGACCGCGGCGATCCGATAGGATTCGCCGGGCCGCTGGTCGAGCCCGGAATGGCGGCTGACCATGATCTCCTTGGCGAGCAGGTCGCAGTCGACGAACATGTCCTTGCAGGTCGCCTGGATGCTGCGCATCCTCTTGTCGGTGATCCGGCTCGCCTGGATCCGCGAGAAGCGGCCGTTGCGGTGGGTCAGCAACGCCGCGGCGTAATCGACCATCGGCCCTTCCGCCACGCCATGGGCCGACACGTCGACGGCGGGTCCGTTGAGGTGGAGGGCGAGGTCGATGTCGTGGATCATGAGGTCGGTTACTACGTCAACATCGGTGATCCGCGCGGAGATCTTGTTGGTCCGGGTGAAGTCGACGCTGACCACCTGCTCGGACGCATCGAGCATGGTCTTCATTTGCTGGACGGCGGGATTGAAGCGCTCGATGAAGCCGACCTGGACATGGAGCCCGGCCTGCGCCGCGAACTCCGCCACGGCGATCGACGTCGACAATTGTTCGGTGACCGGCTTCTCCACGAAGATGTGCCGCACCTTGCCGGCAGCCTGACGGATATAGGCTTCGTGGGTGGTCGTCGGAGTGGCGATGACGACCGCGTCCACACCGGCCAAAGCGCCGTCCAGGTCGGTCACGGGCGGGATCCCGGCCGCCTCGCTAAGTCGCCGGGCGACGTCCTGATCGGCATCGTAGGCGAAGCGCAGGTCAGCCGCCGCCAGAAGCGAGAGGACCCGCACATGATTCTGTCCCATTCGGCCGAGGCCGATCACCCCGACCCGGACCGGCTCCCGCCCCTTCCCGCTCATGACGGGTCGCCGACTCGGTCGCCGGCCTCGTTCACCGTGCCGACACGGCGGGCGGGATTGCCCATGACGAGGGCATAAGGCGCGACGTCCCGGGTCACCACAGCGCCCGCCGCGATCATCGCATATTCGCCGATCGTCACCCCGCACAGGATGGTCGCGTTCGCGCCGATGCTGGCGCCTTTGCACACCCGGGTCGGGGTCACCTGCCATTCCGCATTGTTGGCGCGCGGCACCTTGTCGTTGGTGAAGCAGGCATTGGGGCCGACGAAGACGTCGTCCTCGATCGTGACGCCATGGTAGATCGACACCGAATTCTGGATCTTGCAGCGCGCCCCGACGCTCACGCCATGGTCGATATAGACGTCCTTGGCGACGATGCAGCCCGGCCCGATGACGGCATTCTCGCGCACCTGGACGTTGATCCAGATTTTCGAATCCTCGCCGACCGACGCGGCGGGATCGACCGAGGCGGTTGGATGGATGAACGGCGCCGTCAAATCGCGCCGCCTTTCATCGCATCGACGATCGCGCCAATCTCGGCCTCTTCTAGATAGGGATGCATGGGCACGCTAAAGACGCGTTCGGACATGTCCTCCGATACCGGGAAGTCGCCGCGGGCGTAACCGAGATAGGCGAAGGCCTGCTGCTCGTGCAGCGCCTTCCGGTAATAGATCGCCGTCGGGATCGACCGTGCCGCCAGCCTGCTCATGAACAGGTCGCGCGCCGCGCCGTCAGCCGCCGCCAGCGTATATTGCGCCCAAGCGCTGCGATGGGTTGCCGGCACCGTCGGAACGATGAGGGGCAGGCCGCTTTCGGCGATCATCGCCGAGTAGCTCCGCGCGACCCTTTGACGTTCCTCCATCTCGTCGTCGAAGATCGCCAGCTTTGCGAGCAGCACCGCCGCCTGCATCGCGTCGAGGCGGCCGGTGATCCCGAGCCGGACATTTTCATATTTGTCGCTTCCCTGGCCATGGACGCGGATCGAGCGCAGGACGGCGTCGAGCTCCGAATCGTCGACGAAGATGGCGCCGCCGTCGCCGTAGCAGCCGAGCGGCTTGGCCGGGAAGAAGGAGGTGCAGCCGATATCGGCCATCGATCCCGCGCGGCGATCGTCGGCGGTCGCTCCGAAGCTCTGGGCGGCGTCCTGGATCACGAACAGGCCGTGCTCCGCCGCGATGGCGTTGATCTTCCCATAATCCGCCGTTCGCCCGAACAGGTCGACCGCGATGACCGCTCTCGGCCGGAGCGATTCCAGAGTTCCCCGGTCGAGACCGGGAAGAGGATGGATGGATCGATCGCCCGCCTTCAGCGCCTCGGTCGCGCGGCCCAGCGCCTTCGGGTCGATATTGTAGCTGTCGGGCTCGATATCGACGAAGATCGGCGTCGCCCCCACGGTGGCGATGGCTTCGGCGGTCGCCATGAAGGTGAAGGGGATCGTGAACACCGCATCGCCCGGCCCGACGCCCCGGGCCATCAGCGCCATGACGAGCGCGTCGGTGCCCGACGCGCAGGACACGCAGTGCCGGGTCCCGACATAGGCGGCGAGCCGCTCCTCGAGCTCGGCAACCACCGGACCCAGGATGAACTGGCCGCTGCGCATCACCGAGCATACGGCCTGCTCGACGTCGTCCTGGATCCGGGCGAATTGCGCTTTCAGGTCAATGAACGCGGTCATTAGTCGCTTTCCGCCGACGGCCGGGAGGCGCCCCCTTACCGATGTCGATGGGGGTTGGAAAGCCACTCACCGAGCCCCGAACGCCTTCCGAAGACCGGGCAATGCGCAGCCGTGGCACCGGAGAGCAAATCCGGTTACGACCGCTCCGGCGCCGATCGGGCTAGCATAGGAAAGCAACCGGGACCGATGAGAGCAGGAAGTGGCGCGCGCGGCGGTTCGCTGAGGCGATCGCAATGATCCGGGCGCTCGCGGCACAATCCGCGATCTACGCCGGCACGACGATCGTGCAGCGCGGCGCGCAGCTGGCGACCCTGCTGGTCCTGCCGCTCTTCCTGACGCCGGCCGATTATGGCGCGGTGCAGATGATCGCCACGGTGGCGCTGCTGGTGAACTGGATCGGATTCATCGAAATCTCCCAGGCGGTGGCCCGGTACAGCGGCGGCGGCTCGGCCACCGAGGAGCACCGGATCTACAGCAACACCGCCTGGTGGTTCTCGGTCGTCGTCGCCCTGCTGCTGCTGGCCATTGGCTTCGTGGCCCAGGGCCCGCTGGCGCAGCTGATCCTCGGCGATTCATCCTATCTGCCGGTCTACCGCCTGGGCGTTGTCCTGATGGTGACCCTGCCGCTCTTCTACTTTCTCCAGCATCAGCTTCGCTTCGAATTCGATCCCAAGGGCTATGCGCTGGTGAGCATCGTGTTCGCGGTGGCGACGATGGGCGCGTCGCTCGGCCTGGCGACGCTGGTCGAGCCGGCCGTCAACGGCGTGATGCTGGGCCAGGTGATCGGCGCCGCCTGTGCGCTGCTGACCGCGGTGCTGCGCATGCGCGGCCTGTTCCGGTTCACCTTCGACCGGGCGAAGTTCCGCCAGATGGTCGCTTTCTCGCTTCCGCTGGTGCCGGCCCAGCTCGCCTTGTTCGCCACGCTCTATGCGAGCCGGTTCATCATCAACGACATCGCGACCCTGCACGAAGTCGGCCTGTTCACCTTCGCGACCCAGATCGCGGCGATCACCTCGCTTGCGACGCTCGGAATCAATGCGGCGATCACGCCGCTGATCATGGCCCATCACGAGGAGCCGTCGACTCCGCCGACCCTGGCGCGGTTGTTCGAGGGGTTCACGGCCGTCGCGGTGATGCTGTGCCTGATCCTCGGCCTTTTCGCGCCCCAGCTGATCGCCGCCATCGGCAACCCGGATTATGCCGGCGCGGGGCCGCTCGTGATGATCCTCGCCCCGGCGGCGATGCTCGCCCAGATGTACGTCTTCATGCCCGGCATCTTCCTCGCCAAGAAGACGACCCATCAGATGGCGGTCTCGATCGCCAGCGCGGTCGTTGGAGTGACGGCCAATTATCTGCTGATGCTTCGCTTCGGGATCTTCGGGGCGGCGGTCGGAAGCCTGCTCGGCGCAGCGACCTTCCTGTTCCTGTGGATCCCGCTCACCCAGCGCCTCTACCGCCTGCCGATCCGCTGGCGCCCGGTCGGCCTCGTCGTCGCGGCCGGGATCGCGGTGGCGTTGGCCGGCCTCGCCGAGCCGCCGGTGACGGGGCTTGCCGCCGAGACCGCCTACAAGCTGGCGCTGATCGCGGCCGTCGCCATGCTGTCGGTGGCGGCGGGGCTGCTGCCGGGACCGCGCATGCTGGTGCGGCTCGCCGCCGGAGAGATCGAGCGGCGGCGCGAACGCGGAGCCGAGCGAGGGGCATGACGACGATGGGCGTCATCGCGCTTGCGCCGGCCTGTCGGCGCTGCCACTGGTCAGCGGCAAAGGCCGGCAGGACCGGCGCGTGACGGAACCGGCAAGACCATGCGTTCGAGGAACGAGGCAGCGCTATGAACGCCGCCGCTGAGGGCAATATCGACACGGCTACCGTCGAGGGGTTCGGCGAGGAGTGGAACGCCTTCGACCAGATGGCGATGACCGCCGACGAGCATGAGCGGATGGCGTCCGAATATTTCTCGGTGTTTCCGTTCGACCAGCTGCCGCCCGATGCGGAGGGGTTCGACCTCGGCTGCGGTTCCGGGCGGTGGGCGGCCTGGATGCTTCCGAAAGTGGGCCTGCTCCACTGCATCGATCCCGCCAAGGCGGCGCTCGACGTCGCGCGCCGGCGCATGGGCGACGATCCGCGCGCGCGCTTCCACAACGAGGGCGTGGACACCATCCCGCTCGCCGAGAACAGCCAGGATTTCGGCTATTCGCTGGGCGTGCTCCACCACATTCCGGACACGGTCGCGGGCCTGAAGCAATGCGTGAAGCGGCTGAAGCCGGGGGCGCCGTTCCTCGTCTATCTCTATTATCGCTTCGACAACCGGCCGGCCTGGTTCCGCGGGGTGTGGCGCGCATCGGACCTGCTTCGGCGGGGCATCTGCAGGCTGCCCTTCCCGGTTCGCAAGGGAGTCACCAACCTGCTCGCGGCGGGCGTCTACTGGCCGCTCGCGCGCACCGCGGCGCTCGGCGAGAAGATGGGGGCTCGGGTGTCTGTGATCCCGCTCAGCCATTATCGCGACAAGAGCTTCTACACGATGCGCACCGACGCGCTCGACCGCTTCGGAACGCGGCTGGAGCATCGTTACACCCGCGCCGAGATCGAGCGGATGATGCTCGACGCCGGCCTCGTCGACATCCGCTTCCGCGAGGCCGAGCCCTTCTGGGTCGCCTGCGGAATCCGGGCCTGACCCTTACGGACCCTCCATGACCGTCAAGTTCCTCGACCTCGGCCAGCAATATCGCGCGATCAAGGATGAGCTCGACGCGGCGGTGATCGCGACGCTGGAAAGCAGCATCTTCGTGCTCGGGCCGGAGGTGGAGGCGTTCGAGCGCGAGTTCGCCGCCAAGCACGACGTCGCTCATGGGATCGCGATGCACAGCGGCACCGCGGCGCTCCATCTCGCGATGCTGGCATTGGGCGTCGGGCCGGGGGACGAGGTGATCGTTCCGGCGATGACCTTCACAGCGACGGCGGCGGCGGTCTGCTATTGCGGCGCGACGCCGGTGTTCGCGGACGTGGACCCGAAGTCGCACACGCTTGATCCCGCCTCGTTCGAGGAGCGGATCACGCCCAGGACCAAGGCTGTCATCCCGGTCCATCTCTACGGCCAGCCGGCCGACATGGACCCGATCATGGACGTCGCGAACCGACATGGAATCGCGGTGATCGAGGACGCGGCCCAGGCGCATCTCGCGCGCTACAACGGCCGTCCGGTCGGCGGCATCGGCCGGATCAGCTGTTTCAGCTTCTATCCCGGCAAGAATCTCGGCGCCTATGGCGAGGGCGGCCTCGCGGCGACCGAAGATGCCGAGCTCGCCCACAAGATGCGGCTGCTCCGCGACTGGGGGCAGGCGCGCAAATACGACCATGAGATGCTCGCCTACAATTACCGGATGGACTCGATCCAGGGGGCGATCCTGCGGGTGAAGCTGCGCCATCTCGAGGGCTGGACCGAGGCGCGGCGGGCGCGGGCGGCGCTCTACCAGTCGCTTCTCCAGGCCGAGGGCGTCGAGGTGGCTCAGGAGCTGCCGGGGCGGCGCCACGTCTATCACATCTTCAGCCTCTTCCACCCGGAGCGGGACCGGCTTCGCCGGCATCTCGCCGACCAGGGGATCGAGACGAGCCTCCACTATCCGGTGCCGCTTCACCTGCAGAAGCCCTACGCCCATCTCGGCTACCGCGAGGGCGAGTTCCCGGCGAGCGAGCGGGTCGGCAGGGAGCAGCTGTCGCTGCCGCTCTATCCGGAGCTCGGCGAGGCGGAGATCGAGCGCGTCGCCGCGGCGGTGCGGGCGTTCCGTTAGGGTGCTCAACATAGCCCCTCCCCTTCAGGGGGAGGGGTTGGAATGGGGAGTCCGGTGAAGGCAGTTATGCTGCCTGCGAGCCTGCGGCTCGCCCCCACCCCTATCGCCTCCCCTAGAGGGGAGGGGTGATGAAGGGTTAAGCGGCGACCGGCTGCGGGGCCGGGGCGGCGCCGGTCAGCTCGGCCGAGTAGGCGTCGATCCAGGCGTTGAGCATGAGCACGCCCCAGATCTGATATTGCGCATTGACCCGGCCCGAGAGGTGCTGGCGCCACAGGTCGCGCACCGGCTCGGGGCGGAGCAGGCCCTGGTCGCGCAGGCGGCGCTCGCCGAGCAGGTCCTCGGCCCAGTCGCGCAGGGGACCGCGAAGCCATGAATCGATCGGCACGCCGAAGCCCATTTTCGGCCGGTCGTAGAGCGAGCGCGGCACGTGGCGCTCGAGGATCTGGCGAAGCACCCATTTGGTCTGGCCGCCGCGCAGGTGGATCGACGAGGGCAGACGGAAGCTGAACTCGACGAGGCGGTGGTCGAGCAGGGGGGCGCGGGTCTCCAGGCTGACGGCCATCGAAGCGCGGTCGACCTTGGTGAGGATGTCGCCGGGGAGATAGGTGACGAGGTCGAGATAGCGCATCTCCGCCACGCGATCGGGGAGAAGGGCGTCGAGGCCTTCATCGTCGATCGGGCCCGGGCGCTCGCCGCCGCCGAGCGCGATGGCGGCGGGGTCGGGCCATTGGCTGATCAGACGGCGATATTGGTCGCGGCCCTTGAGCCTGAGCAAAGGCGCGAGCTTGTGGAGCTTCTCGCCGACCGCGCGGGGGCGGACCCGCCCGGGGACGATTCGGAGCAGCGACTGCCACTGGTTGGGTGACAGCGAAGTCATCGTCCCGGCCATGGCGGCGCGGACCGGGCCGGGGAGGCGGCCGAGGCGGCCGAGCAGGCCTCCGGCGGCGGCGTGGCGGTTGTAGCCTGCGAACACCTCGTCGCCGCCGTCGCCGGTGAGGGCGACGGTGACGTGCTGGCGGGCGAGCCTGGAAACCATGTAGGTCGGGATTTGCGAGGCGTCGGCGAACGGCTCGTCGAAAATCCGCGGAAGCTCCGGAACCACGGCGAGCGCGTCGTCGGGCTCGAGGTAGAAGGTGGTGTGGTCGGTGCCGAGATGGGCGGCGATCTGCTCGGCGTGGCGCGCCTCGTCATATTCGGAGTCGCGATAGCCGATCGAGAAGGTGCGCGTCGCGCCGGCGCTGTGCTTCTGCATCAGGGCGACGATGGTCGAGGAATCGATTCCGCCGGACAGGAAGGCGCCGAGGGGGACGTCGGACATGAGCCGGATCCGGGTCGAGTCGTCGAGCAGGCGCTCCGCCTCGCTCACCGCGTCCTCAGGGGTGCCGCAGAACGGGTCGGCCTGGGCGCGGGCGACCTCGCGGTCGAGGCTCCAGTAGCGCTCGGTCGTGACTCGGCCGCTGGCCGGCTCGAAGGTGAGGATGCCGCCGGGCTCGAGCTTGTGCACGCCGTCGATGATCGAATGCGGCGCGGCAACGTAGAGGGTGCGCAGATATTCGGCGACCGAGGAGCGGTCGATGCCGCGCGGTGCCTCGGGGTGGAGGAGCAGGGGGCGGAGCTCGCTGGCGAAGGCGAAGCTGCCGCCCCGGTTCATCCAGTAGATGGGCTTCTTGCCGAGCCGGTCGCGCACGAGCCACAGCTTGCGGTCCCTGGCGTCCCAGTAGGCGAAGGCGAACATGCCGGTCAGGCGGCGCGCGGTCTCGGCGACTCCCCAATATTGGCAGCCGTAGAGGATCACCTCGGTGTCGGAATGGCCGCGGAAGGCGTAGCCCGCAGCCTCCAGATCGGGCCTCAGGTCGGGCGCGTTATAGGCCTCGCCATTATAGGTGAGGTGGCCGCGTCCGTCCGGGGTCGCCATCGGCTGGGCGCCGGCCTCGGTGAGGTCGATGATCGCGAGGCGGCGGTGGGACAGCCACACGCCCGCCTCGCCATCGCCCCACACGCCGGAGCCGTCGGGACCGCGGTGACGGATCGCGTCGGCCATCGCCTGGGCCAGCCGGCGGTTGGCGTCGGGCGCGCGGCGTCCCTTGGCGTCGATCAGGCCGGCAATGCCGCACATAGATAATCCTCCGGATCGCCGACATTTAGCCGGGCCGGCCCCGCTTATCCAGAGAGCCTGCGGGCGTCCCCGCCTTGCTCCGGCCCGCGAAACCCGTAATGAACCGCTCTCACGAAGCGCGGCGGGCGAGCGAAGGGACTGTCGGTGAAGGGAATAATTCTCGCAGGGGGAAGCGGCACCCGCCTCTACCCGGTGACGCTCTCGATCTCGAAGCAGCTCCTGCCGATCTACGACAAGCCGATGATCTATTATCCGCTGTCGACGCTGATGTTGGCCGGGATCCGCGAGATCTTGATCATATCGACCCCGCGCGACCTGCCCATGTTCCGGGACCTGCTCGGCGACGGAAGCCATTTCGGAATCGAATTGAGCTATGCCGAGCAGCCCAGCCCGGACGGTCTCGCCCAAGCCTTCATCATCGGGCGCGACTTCGTCGGCGGCGACGCGGTGTCGCTGATCCTCGGCGACAACATCTTCTACGGCGCGGGGCTCGGCACCTTCTGCCGCGAGGCGGCGGCTCAGCCCAAGGGGGCGACGGTCTTCGCCTATCGGGTGGATGACCCCGAGCGCTACGGAGTCGTCACCTTCGACGAGAGCGGAAAGCCGGACGGCATCGTCGAGAAGCCGGCCGAGCCGCGGTCCAACTGGGCGGTCACCGGCCTCTATTTCTACGATAATGACGTGCTCGACATCGCCGCGAACATCCGGCCGTCGGCACGCGGCGAGCTTGAGATCACGGACGTCAACCGGGCCTATCTCGAGCGCGGCGACCTCAGCGTGACCCGGCTGGGGCGCGGCTTCGCCTGGCTCGACACGGGCACTCACGAGAGCCTTCACGACGCCTCCGCCTTCGTCCGAACGATGGAGCAGAGGCAGGGGATCAAGGTGATGTCGCCGGAGGAGATCGCCTTCGATCTCGGCTATATCGACCCCGGCCAGCTGGTCGCGGCGGCCGAGCGGCTGGGCAAGTCGGACTATGCCGCCTTCCTGCGTCGGCGAGCCGCCGAGGGGCGCAACCCGCCGCAGCCGTTCAGGGCGTGACGATGGAGCGCTTCACCAACATCCTCGTCACGGGCGGCGCGGGCTTCATCGGCTCGGCTGTGTGCCGGCACCTCGTCGCGACCGGGGTTCGAGTCGTCAATCTCGATAAGCTGACCTATGCCGGCAACCTCGCCTCACTCGCCTCGGTCGAGAACGCGCCGAACTACCGCTTCGTCCAGGGCGACATTTGCGACGGCGCGCTGGTCGCCCGGCTGCTCGAAGAGGAGCGGATCGACACGATCATGCACCTCGCCGCGGAGAGCCATGTCGACCGCTCGATCGACGGTCCGGCGGACTTCATCGAGACCAACATCGTCGGAACCTTCACCCTGCTCGAGGCGGCGCTGGCCTATTGGCGCGGGCTCGACGAGACGGGGCGGACGGCGTTCCGCTTCCACCATGTTTCGACCGACGAGGTGTTCGGCGACCTGCCGTTCGACGACAGCAAGTTCTGCGAGACGACGCCCTACAAGCCGTCCTCGCCTTATTCGGCGTCGAAGGCGGCGTCGGACCATCTCGCGCTCGCCTGGCACCACACCTACGGGCTGCCGGTATTGCTCTCCAACTGCTCGAATAATTACGGGCCCTATCACTTCCCCGAGAAGCTGATCCCGCTTGCCATCCTCAACGCGCTGCACGAGCAGCCGCTGCCGGTCTATGGCGCGGGCGCGAACGTGCGCGACTGGCTCTATGTCGAGGACCATGCGCGGGCGCTGGAGCAGGTCGCGCGCAATGGCGCGCCGGGCGAGACCTATCTGATCGGCGGACGCGCCGAGCGGACCAATCTCGATGTCGTGAAGGCGATCTGCGCGCTTCTCGACGAGAAGAGGCCGCGGCCGGGCGGCGCCAGCCATGCCGACCTGATCACTTTTGTGACGGACCGGCCCGGCCACGACCGCCGCTACGCGATCGATCCGAGCAAGACCGAGCGCGAGCTCGGCTGGAGCCCGCAGGAGCGGTTCGAGACAGGTCTCGCCAAGACGGTCGACTGGTATCTCGCCAACGATGATTGGTGGCGCCCATTGCGGGACCGCTATGCGGGTGAGCGGCTGGGGTCGGGAGCCGCGAAGGCGGCGGTGTAAGTGCTTAGCGCCTCCTCTTCAGAGGAGGGGTTGGGGTGGTGGGGGGGGGGGGGGCCCGCCGGGGGG